>CAZXXP010000052.1:0-12037 GCA_964644785.1 uncultured Nitrosopumilales archaeon
AAAGAAGATCTCAAAATGTACCATACGTGGCCCGTCAGAAGGGGCAGACCGTTTGCAGAAAGATATGATCCAGACATTCCTCTGATTACAGGGCAGAGGGTGATTGACACTTTCTTCCCCATGATGAAGGGAGGCACTGGAGCCATTCCGGGAGGATTCGGAACTGGCAAGACAGTGACTCTGCACCAAGTAGCTTCTTGGGCAAATTCCAGAGTCGTCATCCATGTCGGATGTGGCGAAAGAGGGAACGAAATGACCGAAGTGCTGGTCAAGTTCCCTGAGCTCATTGACCCAACTTCTGGAAGACCTCTTATGGAAAGAACAGTTCTAGTCGCAAATACGAGTAACATGCCTGTGGCTGCTAGGGAAGCCAGCATCTACACAGGGGTTACAATGGCAGAATATTACAGGGACATGGGACATGATGTCGTGCTGGTCGCTGACTCGACAAGCAGGTGGGCCGAAGCTTTGAGAGAGATTAGCGGCAGACTTGAAGAAATGCCAGCAGAAGAGGGTTATCCATCGTACCTTGCATCGAGGCTTGCAGAGTTCTACGAGAGGGCGGGAAGAGTTCAATGTCTAGGTTCACCAGACAGGGCAGGTTCTGTCACACTAATTGGTGCAGTATCTCCGACTGGCGCAGATTTTACCGAACCAGTCACCACTCACACGACAAGGTTCATCAAGACATTCTGGGCGCTCGATACAAGACTCGCCTATTCGAGGCATTATCCATCTATCAACTGGATGACCAGTTACTCGGGCTATGTTCTTGGGGCAGACAAGTGGTGGGGTGATAATGTCGACAAAGAAAGGGCAAAACTGCGAGTAGAGGCATATTCTATACTGCAGAGGGAAGATGTATTGAAAGAAATCGTTAGATTGCTCGGTCCTGAAGCCCTGCCAGATGAAGAGAAACTCATACTCGATGTGGCAAGGATGGTCAAAGAAGGGTATCTGCAGCAGAGCGCCTACGACGAAGTTGACAGGTACTGCTCGCCGACAAAGCAGGTAAAAATGCTAAAAGTCTTCGTAGACTTCTACAAGGAAGCACTCAGCGCGTTGAGGAGCGGAGCCTCTCTGCCAACGATAAGGTCGCTACCAGTAATTGCAAAGATCATCAGAGCAAGGTTTGAGATATCGGAAAAGGACCTGAATAAGATCGATCAATTGCATGAAGAAATGGTCAGATCGCTAAAGGCTCTAACAGCAAAGGAGGTGTCAGCAGTTGCCCAGTAAAGCGGTAGGTGGAATAGAGTATTCAAAGGTAGCAGAGATCAAAGGTCCTCTGCTGATCCTGGAGGGTGTCACACGGGTAGCCTTCGATGAGCTCGTAGAAATCGAAACTCCAACCGGAGAGAAAAGATTAGGGAGGGTTCTCGAAGTTGGTGGAGGCAGAGCAGTAATTCAGGTATTCGAAGGCACGACGGGTCTGTCAGTAGCAGGAACGAAGACGAAGTTCTTAGGTAAAACGATGGATGTTCCAGTATCAGCAGAGCTTCTCGGAAGGGTCTTTGACGGATTAGGCAGGCCCCTAGACGGTCTTCCAGAGCCTGTTGGAGAGGACTTTAGGGATGTCAATGGACAGCCGATCAACCCAGAGCGCAGGGACTATCCGACAGACGTCATCCAGACAGGAGTTTCCGTAATTGACGGCATGAACACTCTAGTCAGGGGGCAGAAACTACCCATATTCTCGGGCGCAGGTCTGCCCCACAACATGCTCGCTGCGCAGATCGCAAGGCAGGCTACAGTTGCAGGAAAGGGAGAGGAGTTCGCAGTGGTCTTCGCTGCCGTAGGTGTGCAGAACAGCGAAGCTAGGTTCTTCAGAAGATCTTTGGAAGAGAGTGGCGCAATCAAGAGGAGCACCCTGTTCCTAAACCTTGCAGACGACCCCGCCATTGAAAGAATCATCACGCCGAGAGTCGCATTGACAGTTGCAGAATACCTTGCCTTCGATCTAGACATGCACGTGCTCGTCATCATCACAGACATGACCAACTATGCGGAGGCTTTAAGAGAGATCAGCGCTGCAAGGGAAGAAGTTCCAGGAAGGAAGGGATATCCCGGGTACCTTTACACGGATCTTGCAACCATCTACGAGAGGGCGGGCAGGGTGAAGGGCAAGAAGGGTTCTATTACACAAATGCCAGTGTTGTCAATGCCTTCTGACGACATTACCCATCCAATCCCCGACCTTACAGGGTACATTACGGAAGGGCAGATTGTGCTTGCAAGAGACCTGTACAGGAAGGAAATCTACCCTCCAATAGGAGTATTATCATGTCTTAGTAGGCTCATGAAAGACGGCATCGGAAAGGGCAAGACAAGGGAAGACCATCCTGAACTTGCCAACCAATTGTACGCTGCGTACGCTAGGGCTCAGGAGTTGAGATCACTTGCAGAAATCGTTGGCAAGGCTGGACTTGCAGGGACGGATCTAAGGTACCTTGAATTCGGCGACATGTTCGAACAAAGGTTTCTCAAGCAGGCACCAGAAGAGAATAGAACCCTTGAAGACACCATGTCAATTGCATGGGACATCCTGAGCGTTCTGCCAGATAGCGAGCTTACGAAGATCAGACAAGATTACATCACCAAGTACAGAAAGAAGAGCTAGGAGACTGCAATGTCCGTAAGTTCAGGCCGCAGACCACTACCAACCAAGATAGAGCTGATCAGGGTAAAGAGGAGTCTTGCCGTTGCAAGGTCTGTCTATAAAATTCTCGAAGATAAGAGAGATGTCTTGTTGAAGAGGATCGATGAACTGATACAACAGGCAGGCAACGCAAGGGAGGAAATGTCCGCTCCTCTCTTTGATGCCTACAGAGCATTATTCAATTCCTACCTGGAAATCGGGCCTGCAAGATTGGAATCTATAGCGATCACTACTCCAGCTCAGGTGAACGTCGATGTCAACTTCAGGACCATTGTGGATGTTAAGGTTCCCACATTTGTCATAGCGGAGAAGAATCTTGGATTGACGTACGGATTTGCAGACACGACATCGAGCCTAGACGAAACTACAAGGCTGATCAGAAAGGTTGTGCCCAGAATATGCAAGGCTGCTGAATACGAAAATGCGATATTCGGCCTTGCAAGAGAGCTCGAAAAGACTCAGCGGCTGCTCAATGCTTTGGAATACATTATCATACCAGGCTATCAAGATTCTGTAAAGTTCATCACTGCAACTCTTGAGGAGAGAGAGAGGGAGGACTTTGTGCGGCTGAAGCATGTCAAAGCTACATTGGAGAAGAGGAAGGAGGTGAAGGTCTAGATGGCGTTTGAAAAAGAAGTCAAGAAGGCGTTTGATGAAGCTAAAGCAAAACTCGACAAGAAATACGAGGAGAGTGCAAAGATAGTGGATGAAAAAATCAGAGAAACAAAGGAGAAAGCTTATAAAAGGTTAGGAAAGCAGAATTAGGCAACTACTAGTGTAATGAAAGATGAATGTCAAATTACTAATATTTGGCGCATTGGCCGTTTCGTTTCTCATCGTCGGTGTCAGCCCCGCTCTTGCAATTGACGCATCTCCAGCTCCAATTATCCCAAACAGTTTGGCAAAGGCGATAGGTTTCGGCCTTGCTGCTTTGGGCGCTGGCTATGCAATTGGAAATGCTGGTGCAGCCGGTCTAGCAGCTGCCGCCGAGAAGCCAGAAATGAGGACCCTTGCAATTATTATCACTGCACTCGGAGAAGCACTCGCGATTTACGGAATCGTCCTCTTGTTCATTCTGCCGAATTAAAACTCTCACTAGAAAGTGGCGGCTCGCTTGGCCACCACGTATGATATTACTAGAGAAACAAGAAAACCCAGCAAAGAGAATACTATGGGCATCAAGGCAGCATTGCCAAACCCCAAAACATCTGTAACGTACAATCCCAGAAATACTCCTCCCAGCACAAGCCCAGCGATGAAAATTGGGAGTATCGCTAAAGCTACTATGACTCTGCGCTTTATGCGGGCTTTACTCGCCGGATCTGTCAAATCTCGGCAATCAACTCCTCTGGTTGCAGCATTCTGGCACAGTATTTGCACTGCAAAAGTGGGGGGTCTTTCTTAAGAACCCTGATTTCGGAAGTTATCGGCTCTCTGGCGTTTGATATGCATGTTGGATTTGGACATCTAAAAACTCCGACGAAACTTTCTGGAAGGTGAACGGATCTTTTTTCAACTATCTTGTATTCCCTGATGATGTTGACCGTTGCTCTTGGGGCTATCAAAGCTAGCTTGTTGGTTTCTTCTGGCTTGAGCACCATGTTTTCAACCTTAACAATGTCCTTCTTGCCTATTTTCTTGCTGGAAACGTTCATGGCAACGCTGACGATATTACCACCTGTTCCCTTGATGTTGAGGGCGGAAAGAACCACCAATGCGGTTCCAGGTTCGATATGGTCGAGCACGGTTCCGTTGCGTATCCTGCCGACTAGGAGGCCCTCTTCAGACATTCTCTATTGTGTTGACATTATTGCATTTAACTGCTTTGTAGTGCCTGCATCGGTTCAGTTTCCCCGGGGAGTTGAACCATTGCCTAGCTAAAGCTGCTAACAAACGCCTTTGGTAGAAACCGAGATGGGGATCACGTTTAAGGCAACAAAAGCAAAGGAATAGAGTTTTATGTAATTGAGTAATCTATGCGATGAAATAGGAGTTTCCTATACCCAGCACTGTAGGACGATATTTATTTGCAGTCGTGACTACTACGCCGTATCTCTCAATCGACATCTTTGCAGAGCAGTTTCCACACCTGCCCTTGAATGTTCTGAGTACGTCCTTTGGGCTACGCATTTCGCTCCCTCTGTAGAGAACGAACCCGCAGTCGTCGCATATTATCTCAAGGGGCATAACTTCTGGATTATGCGGATGGTTTATCCCCCTCATGGTAAAGTATAGTGAATAACTTCGACGATCTGATTTAGCTAATTCTTTACTATCAACCAAATATCGGCATGTCTAAAACTGACGGCCCCTGACTCTTGGATGCTTTTCTGTAAAGTAAAGCTGTCACAATTAGATTTAATGACTGCAGTGCCAAGAGTAAAGCATTAGTCCAATCCAATCCCAGATCGAATATCGACCATACTACGGATGTAGCGAACAAAACAGCCAGAAGGAACATCGCAATTCTGACGAGGGATCTTATCCCTGAAAATATCATACCCGCAGAGACGAGGTATATTGCCACCATCGCTATTAAAATGATCTGGGCAAGAGGCCTTGCTAAGTAATAACTCTCCAATATCGTGAACCTGGTCATAGCAAGCCAAACCAGGATTGCTATTGAAGAAATGGTGCCAAGTGTTTTGAGCAAAAGATCGCCTTATTCAGTAATTTCAACAGCATTGTTGATGTTCTTATCGAGCAAGATTATTTTGTGCACGACATTCTTGGCTTGAACAGAAACCTTCCATTCGGAATCTGCAACTACTGGAGCAGCATTATCAAGCAAACAGTTGTGCTCAATGGTCTGCTTTGGCTTGATTGAGAATACGGCCCAGTTGACGTCTTTGTCGTCATAGCATGCCAGGACGCCCCATTTTGCACCAGCTCCAGCACCCTTGAAGCCAATATCAGTATTGGGCTTGACATCTACAAACCTCTTCTCCTCAAAGAATAGGTCTCTGCACTTCTTGCAGAGCCACAAGTCAAGAACGCCTACAATCTTCCCTCTGAAATTCAGATTTAGCATTCCGTAAAACACTACATCGAGGGGATTATGTGGACAATCTGCCAATTGCATCGTTGCTATGCCACGATGTCAGGGGTTAATTCCTTTTCCCTTCCCAAAAGGATAATATTGCACTATTCTAACTTAGAGCTGGACCCGATGATGGACGAGGCGTGCTCGAGAGAGCATGTTTTCGGAAGAGCCGGCTGAACGGGTGATGTAGGCAAAATTCCAAAGGGTCTCCAAATTAGCCTTTATGGCAACTCTCCAGCAGCTCAATTACCTCTTGATCCGAAGTCTGCTCGAAATTTCTGTAAAATTCGCCCACAGCACCCATGTCTTCTGGCGCGTACAAAGCAACAACATCAACATCTTTCTTAAGATCGTCAACAGTTTCCTTGGCCCCCACAGGCACTGCAACGATGATAGCTCTCGAAGAATTCTTCTTTACAGACAATATCGCAGCCCTCATAGTAGCCCCAGTGGCGATTCCATCATCAACCAAGATTACCGTCTTTCCTGCGATGTTGATCGATTTTACACCCTTTCTGTATAGTTCAGCCCTGCGCTTTATCTCCTGCACTTGCACCTGCGATTCACTTTGGAGATAGCTCTTCGAGATTCCATAAAAGGCGCAAAATCTTTCATTAATGTACAATGTACCGTCTTCGGTAACAGCACCAACAGCCAATTCAGGTTCAAAAGGCGCACCTACCTTTCTAGGTATTATGACATCCAGAGGGCATCTGATACGTTTTGCAATTTCATATCCAACGACTACGCCTCCTCGCGGTATCGCCAATACTATTGGATCAAAAAGGTTCATAGAAGCGATGCTCTGCGCCAGCAGTCGCCCAGCTTGCCGTCTATCCTCAAAGATCAAACAACGGATACTAATCTAGGAGCCAGTAAAAAAATCTAGCCCTAATACAAGCAAATAGGCGAAGGTGTTCGGATGCAGAAACTAACAGAAAAGGTTTATACGGTAAAAAATTCTTTGTTATTAATCTTTAGTTAGGAATTGGTGTAATGTACATGGCTTCAGAAGAACACAAGAAGACTACAGGCCTTACTCCTGCAAAGCAGGAAGACCTTCAAGAATACGCAAAGAATCTAGAATTGCAGCTAGAAGCGGAGCAGGAGAAATACATCCAGATATTGAACAGGATGAGATACCTTCAGGCCGATTTTGAGAACTACAAGAAAAGGGTTGATAAGGAACTTATGGACACAAAGGCGTTCTTATCTGAAAAATTGATCGCAAACCTTCTTGACATTATTGACGAATATGGACTAGCACTGAATGTTGCGAAGGATGGAGGAGATATTCAATCGCTCACTGGAGGGGTAGAAATGACACTCAAGAAGTTTCTTGATATACTCGCAAAGGAGGGTCTATCAAGAATAGATACTAATGGAAAGAAGTTCGATCCCAATTTACATGATGCTACAGAAATCGTTCCAACTAAGGAAAAAGAAGAGGGCTCGATAATTTCAGAGATAAGGGCTGGATACATGCTAAAGGACAAGGTTTTGCGCCCGAGCATGGTGAAAGTTGCCGCTCCTCCAGCATAACGGTGAAATAATATGAGCAAGGTAGAAACTGAAAAAATCATAGGTATCGACCTCGGTACTACAAACTCTGCAGCCTCCATCATGGAAGCTGGAAGACCAGTTGTAATCCCGAGTGCGGAAGGCCAGACGGCTGCTGGTAAGATGTTCCCTTCAGTAGTAGCATTTACAAAAGATGGACAGGTGATAGTAGGTGAAACTGCAAAGAGGCAAGCATCATCAAACCCCGATGGAACTGTATTCGAAATAAAAAGGAAAATGGGAACCGATTACACAATAAGCATCTACGGCAAAACATACAACCCACAGCAGATTTCTGCATTAATCCTGCAGAAGATCAAAAAAGATGCGGAAACATACCTCGGGAAGCCAGTCAAGAAAGCAGTGATTACGGTTCCGGCACACTTTAACGACAACCAGAGGCAGGCTACAAAGGACGCGGGGGAGATTGCAGGCCTCGAAGTCGTCAGAATCATAAACGAGCCTACAGCAGCATGCTTGGCCTATGGATTAGACAAAACGGACAAGGAAATGAAGATCATCGTCTTCAGCTTTGGAGGAGGCACACATGACGTTACCTTGATGGAATTTGGAGGGGGAGTATTCCAAGTACTTGCCACGAGCGGTGATACCCAGACTGGAGGAACGGACATTGACAATTCAATCATTCAGTTCCTCAAGGAAGAATTCAAAAGGCAGACTGGGATTGAATTAACTGACAATCTCTCTCTGACAAGACTGAAGGAAGCTGCAGAAAAGGCGAAGATAGAGCTTTCCACTTTACTGAGTACGGACCTCGATCTTCCATTCATATCTGCAGACGCTTCGGGCCCTAAACACCTTCATTACACGCTGACAAGAGCCAAGCTCGAGGAGCTTGCACTCCCCATCGTCAGAAGAATAGAAGAGCCGATAAGGAAGGTTCTTGCAGATGCCAAGATAGATATCAGCAATGTAGACAGGGTAATCCTGATCGGGGGGCAAACGAGGATGCCTCTAGTGAGAAGGAAAGTCGAGGATATTTTCGGCAAGGCTGGAGAAAGGGGAGTAGACCCAATGGAATGCGTAGCAATAGGCGCAGCAATTCAGGGCGCAGTTCTTGCAGGAGAGATCAAAGACATTCTGCTGCTCGATGTAACTCCTCTGTCGCTTGGCGTGGAAACCCTTGGAGGAATTCTAACGAAGATAATGGAGAGGAACACCACCATTCCCACAAAGCGTAGTCAGACTTTTACTACGGCGGCAGACTTCCAGACCGCAGTGACAATCCACGTACTGCAGGGAGAAAGGCCTATGGCTTCAGACAATATCTCATTAGGGCAGTTTAACCTGACAGGCATACCGCCAGCGTCGAGAGGAGTTCCTCAAGTTGAAGTTACCTTCGACATAGACGCGAATGGCATACTCAATGTATCTGCAAAGGATATGGCGACTGGCAAGGAGAACAAGATCGTCATCACTGCATCGACAAAGCTCTCCAAGGAAGACAAGGAAAGAATGGTAAAGCAAGCGGAGCAGTTCGCAGAGCAGGACAGGACTAAGAGGGAAGAGGTGGAAATCAGGAACAATGCAGACAGCATACTCTACACTGCGGAGAAGACGAAGAGCGACCTTAAGGGCAAAATCAGCAAGGAGCAGGAAGAGAACCTTGACAAAGCATTAGCAGAGCTGAGGCAGGCAGTCGGGGGAACCGATGCCCAGATGATAAGACAGAAGAGCGAATCTTTGTCAAAGATACTTCAGGAAGTTGGAACTGCAGCATACCAGCAGGCTCAGGCCAGCGCACAGGCAGCTGGGCAGCAGGCTGGTGCTGAAAGTAAGGAAGGAGAGAAGGTCGTCGACGCTGACTACAAGGTCGTCGACGACAACAAGAAGTAAGCAGGGTCCTTAGTTGAGCGGAAAGCGAGACTACTATGAAGTATTAGGCGTAGGCAAAGAAGCTCCCAAAGACGAAATCAAAAACGCCTACAGAAAACTCGCGATGCAATATCATCCAGACAGGAACAAGTCAGCAGAGGCGGAGGAGAAGTTCAAGGAGATTTCAGAGGCTTATGCAGTGCTCTTTGACGACGAAAAGAAGGCTCAATATGACCAATTTGGCCATGCGGGGATAGGACAGAGGTACACCGCCGAGGACATCTTCAGAGGCGCTGATTTTGGAGATGTTTTCAATAACATGGGTTTCGGAGGCTTCAGCAGCATTTTTGACGTAGTATTTGGAGGAAGAGAAAGAGGGCCTTCCAGTGGACAGGATCTCAGGTTCGATGCTGACATAACTCTTGAACAGGCTGCAAAAGGCGCAACCCTGAAGGTCGACATCCCTCGAACAAGGCACTGCGAAACCTGCGGAGGTAGCGGGGCACAATCTGGTACGTCTCCAAGAACTTGCACGACATGCAACGGGACAGGTCAGGTTCAGCAGGTTCAATCGACAGGTTTCGCAAGGATGGTTAGGATTGGGACCTGCTCAAAGTGCAGAGGGAGAGGGCAGATAATAGAAAGCCCGTGCAAAACATGCAGAGGCTCGGGAACAACGGCAAAGACCACTACGATAGACGTTAGAATTCCTTCAGGTGTTGATGAAGGGCACAGGTTAAGGCTCAGACAGCAGGGTGATGTGAGCCTGGACGCAGGGAGGCCCGGAGACCTATACGTCGTGATTCATGTAAAGCCAGATTCGAGGTTCGAGAGAGAGGGCGACGACCTTATTCATGCAATTCAGGTAAATTTCCCTCAGGCAGCACTCGGCACCGAAGTAGAGATTCCTACGATAGACGGAAGTGCAAAATTCAAGATACCTCCAGGGACCGAAAGCGGCTCGCTCTTCAGGTTAAGAGGCAAGGGCATGCCTAGAGTAGAAGGCTATGGAAGGGGGGATCAATTAGTCAGAGTTGAAGTAAAAATCCCTGCAAAGCTTACTCCTCGACAGAAGCAGCTAATACAGGAGCTGGCCAAGGAATTTGATAACGCATTTGATAAGAAATAGATCTTTTAGCTACCCTTGGTCCTCATAATCTTCCTCTTGCCCATGCCCTCCCAGTATTCTATATCCATACCTGCAGCAAGTTTCGACTTTATCTCCTCGTCAATAGGCATGGGGACATCGAATACCGCATAGGTCTGCAGATCCATAATTTGCACGTTGTTTGTTGCCAGCGAGAGTACCTGCCCGCTTTTTTTCTCTATGATTGGAACTTCTATGTTTGAAGCCACTGGAGAGACCATCGTTCTTTTTACGTTATCGAACAAACCCATTCCTACTACTCTAGCCTTTGCAGAACCGTGTTTTCCGGGCTTTGACTTGTCATACTCAACTATCTTGCACGGCTCTCCATCGATCATCATGTAGGAACCTACCTTGACGCTGCCAAGGTCTGTTGGTCTGCTCAATACTATCCCTTTAATTCAGGTGAACGAGCACCAAGGCTATTTAATGATTCTCTGACCTAGGATTATTTCTTATTCTTCCCCTCCAAGCCCAACTTCTTGAGGATCAGTTTCCTAATTTAGGACGAGCCCCCCAAACTTGTTTGAGTAGTTCACCTGTCAAGGCGATTACAACTTTCCGATGGCCCAGTGTTGAGCACCCGCTTTGCAAACCAAAGGAGGATGTGAGCATGACAATACTTTCGACAAACGTCGAATATTTCTGCCATCCAAAACTCTTTATATTGATTTATAGGAAAAGGGGGGTAATGAACAGACGAGGTTCAGTAGGAAAGTCTGCGGCAGTAATAATTACTGCCTGTCTTGTGTTGTCCGCATTTTCTGCATTGATGCCTGCGGTAAGAACAGTAGAAGCTCAACAGGGTCCCGCAATACCTGTCTTATCGGCAGCCGCTCAACAGCTCCCAAAAGAGCAAAGAAACTGGGAATATCTTAATGGAAATGAGTTGGGACAAAACTACAATCCTCAGAACCAGTTGAATAAAGACAACGTACAGTTTTTGGAACTTAAATGGATCTATCCGATTCCAACAGTCAGTCAGCAGGCAGGGAGGTTTCAAGGATTCACCTCTGTTAACGAGGGATCCATGGCTCCACCCCTAGTGGTCGATGGGGTCGTCTATACAGTCCTGAACAGCAAAATGGTACTGGCTATTGAAGCGAAAACAGGAAAAGAACTTTGGAGATGGATAGATAACTACGACAACAGGAACATCACTTTGAAATTACCCGTCCAATCTGGATACCAGCTAGGCCACACTCACGGTATTCATTATGTCGATGGAAAAATATGGCTGAATGACTTTGGATGTCAAGTTACTGCACTCGACCCGAAGACGGGAAAGAATGTGAAGAACTATACCAATCTCTGCAATGAGTTATCACTTGATAGCCCTCAAGGAAGGGGAATTCCAACCAATTCGGGAGACTATGCTGGTGCTGGAGGACATCCCCCATCATTCTACACTAAAGGGAACATAATGATCTGGGCCATCGGGGGAGCAAGCGAGGGAACATGGGGTGGAAGATCATTTGTTGCAGGATACGACGTCAATACCGGACAGTTGAAATGGAGGTTCTTCTACATGCCACCATGTGCAGATCCAACAACATGTAAACCATTATTCACGAAGGAAAAACAGGATTGGGGGAACTTTCTGGTCCAAAACTGTAACAAGATATGGATCCAAGGGATAAAGTCATGCACACTAGATCAAGACCTATTACGAAATGATAGAGGCAGCATGAGGTTCAATTCAGGAGTGAGTAATGTATGGGGCACAATGGTAGTTGATCAGGAAACTGGTATCCTTTACTTCGGAACTGCACAGTCAGGGCCAGACTGGAAC
>CAZXXP010000053.1:0-12036 GCA_964644785.1 uncultured Nitrosopumilales archaeon
CTTAGCACTCCATGGTCATTTGAAACTTCTAATCTTGGACTGGGGACAGCATGATCTATGAAGATGATGACTCTCTCTGGATTGAATAGTTTGCCCCCTCCAAGCTCTTTGAGCTTTTTGACGACCATGGGCCCGCTGGCGTCGTGAGTAAAAGCGTAATCAACCTTAACAATAGCGCTCTCACCCGCAGAAACGCTCCTTCCGGCATGAGAGCCTACTAGCTTCTCGGCAAGCGTCTTTCCCATTTACCTTCAAAGACCTCGACAAACTTTTAGCTATAAAACGTTTAACCATTACAGAACCTATCTCAAAACTATACTTGTTTGTCCAACTATCTGGTCCTGGGTATTGAGGTAATCAGCAGCAAACCCTCTGTCAGATGAGGTTTCAAGAGCTTGATGACGTTAGATGGATTATGATACGGCCTTTCCTACCTCTTTATGCAAAGGAGGGAGACCGAGAACGGATGATAGAGCCATACTAAATGCTATCCTCTATGCGCTCATTACAGGGTGCAGATGGATAGATCTTCCAAGGAAGTGTGATGATGACTCCACCGCGAATAGGAGGCTAAAGAACTGGGGGAGGCTAGGAGTCTGGAAGAGGGTTATGGATGCTCTGGTGTGCGATGGGTATACGAAGGGTACTGTAAAGAAGGAGGAGCTCTAGATCGACAACGCGACAATAACTGCGAAGAAAGGGGAAAGATGATAGGTTATCATGGTCATCATAAGAAGAAGGGTGGCAAGCTTCACGCCTGCGTTACCCCATCGTCCCTTCCAATCAGCATGGTCATAGGTCCTGCAAACGAGCATGAGTCAAGAAGGCTCATCCCTGTTATGGACTCGATAAGGGTCAAAACTCTTCAAAGCAATGTAAGGACGGGGGGAGACCGAAGAGGATCCATGCGGACAAGAGCTATGATACGCCTCTTGTTAGATCTGTCTAAATCATAATGGCGTTCATGCAAATATTCCAAGCAGAAGAAGTGGGTGCAGCGGAAGACTAAGAACCTTCGACACTGATCTCCTAAAGAAGACAAGTTACACAGTTGAAAGGTTCTTTAGATAGATTCAGGCCTTCAAGAGAATCGATACCAGATATGATGGGCTGGTAGCCACGTTCATGGGGCACGTACGCATTACATGCATAGCTATCTATATTGCAAAGTTTTGAGATAGGTTCTACAAGGCGGAAAGGTTAAATTGAGATATCTGAAAGTATGAATGGTTAGGATTTGAACGTAGCCGATTATTACAACTTCCTCACAGCGATGGTCACGGTGCTCTTCGTAGCGACACTTGTAATCATATTTGCATACGAGTACGAGTCATTGAGAAGAGGAAGCAAAGAACAGTCCAAGTAGTATTATGTCTGCTGCTCAGCATTTAGACGGTGCAGTATTAGCAAGGTTCAGGGAGCTGGGCTGGCAGGACTTACGCCAATTCAGCAGAAAGCTTATCCCGTGATTCTGAGGAAGAAAAATGCTCTTCCAGTCGCTCCTACGGGTTCGGGATAGGGCCTGTTACCGGTGTAAGAGTTCTGAGGAAGAGCTTGAGACACGAGGAGTTCATGAAGAACATCTACGTGGCAGAAAAGACCTATGTAACTACCTGGGGCTTCTGGGATAACTAAGTGCGCTCTATAGAAGAGTAAGGCTTGGCCAAAAGCGAAAGGATGCCGTCCTT
Organism: uncultured Nitrosopumilales archaeon; assembly: GCA_964644785.1. Lineage (GTDB taxonomy): Archaea > Thermoproteota > Nitrososphaeria > Nitrososphaerales > UBA57 > VHBL01. The sequence continues at coordinate 1,689 of CAZXXP010000053.1, forward strand.
CCCCTTCTGCACCTGAAACCCCTTCAACCTGAGCCTCTCTCCGGGCTGGATGCCAGAGATTATCTTTACATCTTCTCTCCACGCTGCAAGTTTCGTTTCGCCAGTTTCATCACCAACGATGAGATCTGCCCTTCTGACAGTTTCACCATCTTTGGTTACGATCTCGTCTGAATTGGCTTTTGAAAGTGCTATCACTTCGCAGAATATCGGCATCGTATTGTCTTCAAGCTTGTTGAGCTTTGTCATAACGGCCTCCTTTGCATCCTGGGCAGAAGCCTGTATAGGCTCGATAGAGTTCTCTTCGTCGCATATTATCCTCCTCTCATCGACAAGCCTTCCTTTCAGTTTTACTCTCTTAAGATCACGCTTGTCAAGAAGCACTTGGCTGACATTGCCTATTGCGATTGGCGTATAGATTTTGTAATCTGTCCCTATCATCAGAGCCTGCACCGAAGGCAACCCGTTCTTCGTGAACCTCTTGTCGCCCATAGAGAGTATATTTCCTTCAATTTCTATTGCCGTGCTCTGCGGAGCTTGCTTTGCAGCTGGCTGTGGGGAGATCTGGGAAATTACCTGCACAAAGGTTCCCTCGTCCCCGTGAACCTCCAAACTTCCTGATGACGCTGCCTTCGACCTGACGTTTGATAGGATTAGCTTTGAGCCTGGTCCTGAATCGAGAAGCCCCTCTGCTGGGTTGTTCCAGAGCACAACTCTGATGTCGCTCCCTCCGTCTTCACTGCCCGCATTAAATTGCACAAGCGTGCCTTGCCTTCCGTCCTGGGTGGTGTACTCGGACTTCCTAGGTTGCGTTCTGACGATGCAGTCGAGGACTATCTGCTGCTCAATCTCCTTAATCTGCGAAGGCTTCTTCGCCCTCAAGATTATGGATGGAATGCTTTCATCAGTTACAGTTTCAATCATGCCCTTTTGCCCAAGGTTAAGTGCTGGTGAGCCATCAAGCCCGGAGCTGACATAGATACTTGAAATTCTTACAATGTCATTGACCTTTAGGGCGAGTTCATCGATTAACTTGACCTTGTCATTCCATAACATCAGCCTTGCAAAACTTTGCCCATCAAAAAGTACGATCCTCCTAAACTCGCCCTTCGTACCGTCCTTCTTTTCGTACCCCTTGACGGGATAAATTGCTAAGAGCCTTGCCTTCACCGCTATGTTGTTGGCACCGATAAAAACTTCCTTCAGAGGAAGATCCTGTGACGCAGAATAATCAAGAGATATCCCAAGATCGGAAGCTACAAGAAATAGAGCCCCTTGATCAGTCAGATAGCCTCCTCCGACATTTTTTTTCTTCTGTTCCACCAGTGCGAGAACGTTCTTCTCTGTCAGATCCGGTCTCTGTGTTAGCATGTCCTGCAGGAGTTTCTTGAAGTCGGGCAAAAATTATCGCTTTTCAACCGTTCTTTTCGTTTGGTGGTATTAACCCTTTGTCAGTCGTATGCTTATGCGAAATAACTGATCAGGGGTCAATTCAACGCTCAATTAACACCACTTGATCAGCGTTGTTTTCTATTTTCATCTTTCGCGAAACCCCCCGTCGTCAAGTTTTATGCAGGGTTACCTTTATTTTGCTGCAAGCTCTATCTTTTCCAATGCTCTCTTCACTAACTTTTCATCCACGGTAAGCGAGAACCTAACGTATCCTTCGCCCCCGCTGCCAAATGCGGGGCCGGGGGTAACGACGACTCCACGATCCAATAGTTTAGAAGCGAACTCGTTGGAGCTTCCATCGACATTCACCCAAAGGTAGAAAGTTCCAGAAGGCATCTCCGCTCTGTATCCGAGTCTTCTAAGCCCATTGACGAGCAGGTCCAGCCGTTTTTCATACAATGCTATTATGTCTCTGGTCTCTTTCGGAGGCTTACCACTGGAATACTGCTTTAGTGCCTCTGCAGCTGCGTACTGTATGAACTTTGGAGCTCCAGAGTCTATCTGGCTCTTGACTTTCTTCATCCCTCTGATCATATCCTCATTTCCAACTGCGAAACCTATCCTGTAGCCTGTCATGTTGAATGTCTTAGAGCAAGAATGGAATTCTATCGATCTTTCCATGTCTTTGTCCACCTGCAGAATTGACGGAGCTTTGAAAGTTCCGTAGGTCATCTCCGAATACGCATTGTCATAGCACAGGTAGGCGTCTTTTTCTCTGCATATGTCAAGAGCTTTCTTCAGATATACTGCATCAGCAGCTGCACCCGTAGGGTTGTTTGGATAATTTAGAAACATGCAGGAAAAGTCTTGCTCTGCAATTTCTTCTATTAATGGTTTGAACCCGTTCTTGCTTTCCAGCAGCACTTCGATAGGCACATTGTCGTTGAGTATCGATGCTGCCTGCCTGTACACTGGATATGAAGGATTAGGACATAGAATCTTGTCCCCGGGATTCAGTATTGCTCTGGTGAAGTTTGCCAGGCCCTCTTTGGAGCCAATCAGAGAACAGACCTGTGTGTCAGGGTTTACTTTGACGTTGAACCTCTCCTCGAACCATTTTGCGACCCCATCTCTGAAGAACTTCTCTCCCTCACTCGACGAATAGTTGTGCATGCCCGGCATCTTGAGCGCCTCTGCCATCGCATCAAACACAAACTTTGGCGGAGGGAGGTCAGGATCTCCTATGCCAAAGGAGATTATCTCTTCGCCCTTTCTCTGCTTTTCGGCGATGACTTTCTCCATCTCCGCAAACGGATACGGAGGTAGAGCGCTCAGCCTTCGGGAGTAGTTCATTTTAGCAGCCTCGCAGGGACCCTCTGCCTTGTGATTAAATCAGAGACGGTTTCCCTTTCCCTGATGATTTCAGCATGGCCTCTACTGACTAGGACTTCTGCAGCTCTTGGCCTGGTGTTGTACTGACTGCTCATGGCAAAGCCGTATGCCCCAGCGTTTAGTATTGCAAGTACGTCTCCCTCTCTAATTTCTGGCATCTCTCTGTCTTCCGCCAGTATATCGGTATTCTCGCATATCTGGCCGCAGATGTTGACCCCTTGCTTTGCTTTTTCATTTAGCCTGTTGGCTATGAAGATTTGATGGTAGGCCTTGTACAGTGCAGGTCTTAGAAGTGTGTTCATCCCGGCGTCCGTTCCGACGTAAGTTCTTGTACCATACTTGATGTGGTGAACTCTTGCCAGCAGTATGGTTGAATCTCCTACTATGTACCTTCCTGGCTCTATCATTAGTTCAGGCTCTCCAAGACCATGTTTCTTTGTTCCTTCTTTGAAAGCCCATGTAACTTGCTTTCCTACAGTATTGACGTCCAAGTCTTCTTCACCAGGCTGGTACGATATGCCGAAACCTCCTCCAATGTTGAAAAAGTCGAATTTTATCCCGACTTCTCTTTTGATACGAGCGGCAATATCGACAAGTTTCTTGGTGATTTCACTGAAGTAATTGACTTCCATGATGCATGAGCCTGTCATCATGTGTATGCCGAACCTTTTGACTCCTGCTTTCTTAGCTGCAGAGTACCCCTTGACGGCGTCTTGAGCGTTTATGCCGAATTTCGTTTTGCCTCCTCCAAACACTAATCCCGAATATTTCCCCTTGCCCACACCGGGATTGATTCTAAATGATATTGTCTGAGGGACGGCAAATTTGAGGAGTTTGGGAACTATTGCCGCGTCATCTAAATTGATGATGACATTCGATTCAATGGCAAATTTCAGTTCGCTGCTGCTGTTGTAGTTGCCCGTATAACTGATGTCGGGAGGTTCAAAGCCTGCCATTTTTGCAAGCTGAATCTCCTCGGGACAGGAAGCGTCTGCACCTGCACGTTCATTTCTGATTATCCTCAGTATTGAAAGGTTGTTGTTGGCCTTTATTGCGTATTTCAATTTGAAATTGCTGTAATGCGGCTTGAAGGCTTTGATCAAGCGCTTTGTATTCTCCCTTATTCTTCCCTCGTCTGTAACGTAAAGGGGAGTGCCGAACTGCTCTGCAAGGTCTATTGCATCGGCTCCTCCGATGTAGAGAGTACCCTTTCTATTCTCTAATGGTGGCTCTATCTTCCACAATCTAACTGCACCTAGCTTACTTGGGTTTTAAAACATCTTGCATGTTGTAGATTCCTGGTTTTTTTACTCCGTACAACCATTGTGCAGCCAGCAATGCTCCCTGAGCAAAGGCATTCCTTGAGAACGCTATATGCTCTATCCGTATCATTTCGAACGGTCCCGCGATGTGGATCTCGTGCATGCCTGGCACTCCTCCAAGCCTCTGCGACAATATCTCCAGCTCTCCTTTCCCCCTCTTTCCTGCAGCTCTTCTGTCGAATACTGTTTTCGAGTATCCTCTGGCCTTTGAGATTATGTCGCCGAGTGTCAACGCTGTGCCGCTTGGGGAATCTGCTTTGCCCGTATGATGGGTTTCTACTATACTCGCATCGTATTCCGGCGGGAGGCTAGATGTCATCGATGCGATGTTGAAGACGAAGTTCATGCCTATCGAGAAGTTTGACGCTATCAGTACTGGTACTCTTTCTATGGAGGCTCTGAGCCTACCGCTCTGCTCTGGAGTGAATCCTGTAGTTCCGATGACAAGCCTTTTCCCTGCCTTTGCTATCTTTGGGGCGTTTTCCAGTTCTGCAGCCGGATCTGTCACAGATATTACGACGTCCGCATCCTTGACGGCTTCTGCAATTGAGGAGGAAGCTTGAAGAATGATATCTGAATCTCTGAGCCCTATGTACCGTAGGCTTTTGCCTGCATTCTTATTGCTTAACGATGCTACAGCTCCAACGAGTTCAAAGTTGCTGTTGATCTCTTTTATGATAGTGCTGCCGAAGCGGCCAGTAGCGCCCACTATACAGAGCCTAATAGGATTCATAGTACAGTCCGTCCATGTACTCTGCCTTGTAGAGCCTCTGCCCTAAATCCACATCGAAGAACTCCTCCACAGGCTTCAGAATTTCTGGGTGCTGCTCGTATGTCTTTCTTGCTTGGCTGACTACGAGCTCGATTGCATTTTTAGTCATCTTTCCAAGTGGCTGCCTGCATGGCCCAGAAGGGATTCCCATAATGTTCATCAGCGTCTTCGTAGCCAGAGGATTTCTTGCCCTTACTTGAACCTCTCCGAATTTTGTTTGCTCTATGGTCTTTACCGTTATGCATCCAAACAGGGGGCTAAGGTTCTCATGCAATTCCCTCGAGGTCGAGTCTTCCGACATTCCAGATTTTACAAGATTTGCCACTCCGCCTGGTGTTATGTTAGAAGTTACGGAGATTACCCCACTCGCTCTGATCCCGGAATCCTGAATCATTGTTAATGTTTTGTCGTCGTCGCCAGAGAGGATTGTAAAGTCTCTGCCGCACAGTTTCCTGGTTAATTTCATATTTCCAATGTCCCCTGTGGCCTCTTTTACGGCGTTTACATTGCTGAAAGTTGAGGAAAGCAAGGCAAGGTCTTGCGGCAACAATTGGGTACCCGTTCTGCCTGGGATTACGTACGGAATGATGTCCAGGTTAGGAAACTTCTTCGCTATCGGCTCTACGTACTCTCTCCTGATTTCAAGCGAACTTGGTCCGTTGTAATACGGGTCGACTAGGAGCACAGAATCGACGCCGACCTTTGCTGCGAAATTCGTCCCTTCCATACATTCTTTGCTGCTATTGCTTCCTGTTCCTGCAACCACCCTGCACTTGCTAGGCACATGCGCGTGAACAACTTCTATGACCTTTTTGTGCTCGTCCCAAGACAGCGTAGGGCTCTCTCCAGTAGTCCCTGCAACGACTATCCCTTTGATGCCCTGCTCGACCTGGAAGTCTACTAGACGCTTCAGGCCTTCATAGTCGACTCTACCGTTCTCCGTAAAGGGCGTTACGATTGCCGTATATGTGCCTTCGAACATCGTATATGCACCGCGCTTTCCATCGTTTAGAGGTTAGAATAACTGCGTATATGAGAGTTTTGGTATGATAATCGTCTATAAAGTGAGGGTTTATGCAAAACTAGTCTACATGTTTGAGAGGAATGTCCGAATCGTTGGAATCCTCGTCTATCTCGCTTTTTCTCCTGCTCTGCCTCACCAGCAGCACCGCAACTACTCCCACGACTGCAGCTTCGCCGAGTATGGATATGGCGATCCCTCTGTCTGCTGAGGAAAGCCTGTTAATGACCAGTGCTACTGACTGCGGAGTTGAGTCGATCGCAACGGTTCGAGTCTCAGCTAAAACTCCGCCAACAGAAACTTCCAGTGAGTATATGCCGCTTGGCAGCAATATGCTCTGGGTTCTCAGAAGTCTGCCTCCATATTGATCATCATTTTTCCTGACCTTAAATGATGCTGCTATTATGTCGCCTCCAAATTCGTCAGTAACGTCGATCCTGAGCAGTTGAACCTTCGTAATTACTTGGATGTCTTGAGGGAACTTTATCGTGTTGGAGCTTGAACTGTTTGTGCTGAAGTCGGTTATCGTAAAGTTGCTCACCCTGATTTTAGTAAGAGTCACTGTAAGGTCTGTCTTGGTGCTCAGCAGATAAGTCGTTCCTCCCACGTTAGTCTTCGGCACGTCGGGCTCTACAGATACTGTATATTCGTTGATAGGAGATTTTCCATCAGTCATGGTAATTCTAGAAACTGGGAGAACTATATTTTTTGACGCTATTGCCGTTGTTATGCCATTCGTTGCGGTCGATGCAAATACTACAAGGTTGATCGGAGGTCTGCCAGAAAGAGGAAGGCTGACTCCGCTCTTCGAGTCAGTAAAGTCCAAAACCGTGAAGTTATCATCTTCGAGCACTAATAGAGGGAGGTATGCGTAGATCTTAACTTCGCCGTTCTGCTCTGCAAGGTAAACATGCAGGTAGTTGAGCCCGAGTCTTAGAGGCGTATCTCCATCACTGCCTACACTTCCAGCTTGAGGTATTCCGATTTCTACTGCAAGGTTGTTATTCGCAGACAGGTTCCCAGACACCACTGCAACGGTTCCATTCTTGTTGATCCCTATGTTAGTGCCTTGATTTGTGTAAAGCCTTGGACTTTCAATAACAAAAAATGCCTTTGTATTTGATGGATCTGTTAGCGGCGGTGGGCTGTACAGAATTTTGAGCGCAGTTCCTGGCTTGACTACATTATGATATTTTATGCCACCGTGGACGCCTTGGACGCTTATTTCTTCTGATCCTGGCTTCACAAGTGCGATGTGCCTTATTGATGTCTTCGCAGAGCTCTTCGGAACTATATCTATCCCTAGGGCTTTGACAGATACGCTGACATCCATATCGCTTAGCTGCTCCTCTCCTACAAGTATCATGCTGGCCTTCTCAGACCTGCCCCCTGCTGTTACAGCCAGTTCAAATTCCTGAGTGTTTCCACAACAGACTATAGCTGGAAATGTCAGTTGCAGATCGCTGCCCTGCCTAACCTGCTGTACCCTAGCTTGCTGCCCTTTGGGACCGAAAGAAACGCTGACGTCCTGCTTTGCGACCACCCATAACGACTCTCCAGCATAGACTGATAATGTTGTACCTTCTACAGGTATGTTACCCAGCCCCTTCCCGAATCCCAGCATGGCTATGCCTTCAGCCGCTGCGGATCTAGGCTGCTGCTGAGGAGGTTGTGCGGGTGGAGGAGGCGCTTGCGCAACAACCAGAGGGTTAGATATAATGAAAACCAGCAGAAGTAAGAGGTAGGCGATCTTCATTCTTCCTTCTCCTGTGTTGCTCTGAGTATGATTAGAAGGACTAACCCTATGCCCAGTGCGGGGACAAGTGTGACAAGATATGGGAGGAATTGGATTGCTCTCGACGCTCCCAGCACTGGCAGCATCAGTATCGCTCCACCGAATGTAAGTAGTGCTACTGCGGGTCTGAGCGATGTTACCATCTTGGCTTCTGCTGAAGGATTTTCCTTTGCCTCTGTGTACCTCACCTGCGCTGCAAGGGCGGAGAAAGTTATCGATGGTATAGCTATTGCCATTGCAATTCTGACGTAGCCTGACAATGGGAGCGGTTCGGTGCTTCCCACATAGCCCACCAGAGTTAACCCTCCAGAAACATGGTCGAATGCCCTGATCAGGTTAAAATTCTCCTTGAGCGCCTGACCCTCGAATGATCCTGCATAGGTGATCAATGCTAGCATGTAACCAAGTACAAAGAAGACTATTTTCTGCGTCGCGCTCAGCCTCTTCCCGAGCACGATCTGGTATACTGATGCAATGACGCCGAAGAACAGGTATGCCAGAAGTACACCTATAAAGTCTGAAGCGTTGTTTGTTAGAAATACCGTTACGGTTGGATAAATTATCGGCGCGTTGAGCGCTGCGCTTTCAGCAAGTAGCTCACTTGTGGGGCCGAGCCTCTGGAAGTAACCCCTTCCCCAGAGGAAGATGTACAGGAGCAGCATCAGAATTGTAAACTGAAATGCGAATGAAAATGCGAAGCCTGACATGCTCGCTGCAACAGTAGGGTTGGCTAGCATGATAAGTATCGGTATCGTTGCTAGTGCTGAAACGTATGTTCTAAGCTCTCGCAATTGCTGCATACGACCACTTCTCCAACGCTTCTACTGTATGTCTTACCGTGCTTGCAGTTGTAAGCACTACTGGAACGCCGGCATTTTTGGCGGATTTCTGTATCTGCTCAGCCCTTGCCTTGTTTGCTTCGGTATGAACCATTACCACTATCAGGTCTTTGTTCAGGGCAAGTCTGGGCACGTACGAGTCAAGCAAAAGGTCATCAGTTCTTCCAAGCACTAGGACGAGCTTCCTCCCGTATTCAGCTGGGAGCTGCTGAACAGTCTTCATCAGGTTGGTTACGATGAATTTGTCAAGTGATGGCTGCACCTGCGCAAGATAGCGTAACAGCGAATCGATGTGCACGTCTCCCCTGTCAGGCCTTACCAGAGTTCTCAGCTTATTGTCGAAGATGAGAAGGCCTGTATCCGTCCCCCTACGCACAAAATTGTAGCACAGAGAAGCTGCTATGTCTGCACCGATATCGAGGCTTGTATCCTCTCCATTCTGCACTCCCATGTCCTTGCCTGTGTCGAGAACTACTGTGATTGCTGAGCCTACTTCTCCAGCCATTATCTTGGTCTTGGGAGTATGATCTGGAGACTTTGCCATTGCCTTCCAAGAAATTACCTTGTAATCGTCGCCAGCTTGATAGTCCCGTATGCCCCAGATTTCGCTGCTCCTCCCTCTCTTGTTTGGCGCAACGACTCCAATAAATCCAGCCCCCAAGGATTCCGCGGCAGTCGTAAACGGGTATATGTGCGGCAGAACGAGTAATTCCTGCTCATCATTGAAGATGAAGGTCTTGCCAGAAATTAGCAGCCAGTCCATTATGCTGACTTTTGTGCTTGAGAGTTTGTGCAGGCCTCTCTTTGTAACCTTGAACGATCTTATCAGATTGTAATCCTGCCCGGGGTTGAAGACTACTATGCCAGTGTTGATATCAAGGTTCAAAGTTTTGCACGAGAACTCGACCTTCGAGTTTGCAGGGAGGGATCCCTCGTATCGGATATTCAAGGTAGTTGTCAATTCTGCTGGAGGTATGACCTGTGTCTTGTCAATCTCACGCTTGACGGTAAACTTGTTGAATGGTTTTAATATTCGGAAGAGTATTATGTTAAGAGAAACACTCAGGAAGACACTCAGCGCCGCAAGTGTTATGTCGGTAAGAAAGGTCAGACTTGCAATTAGCAGTAAAAGAAACAGATTCAGTATGAGCCTGTTATAACTCTTCATTTGAGATCAGATTGGGACTGCTACCTGATCCATCGCCTGCACCAGAATGTTCCTCATAAATTGTACTCCTACACCCTCTCTTGCCTCTGGAGAATCGAATAATGCATCTTGGGCTAGCATTAACCTGTGATTCAAAACATCAAAAGCAACAGCCTTTACATCATCAGGGATTACGTACTTTCGGCCCTCTGTAGCAGCAGCATAACCTTTCGCTGCATAGAGCAGCGCTACTGAAGCTCTAGGACTTGCACCCAATACAACTTTGGGCACTTGGTTTGTGCCCCTGACAAAATCCGCAATGTACTCGAGGATTTCGTCCTTGGCTTTTACCTGAGAATGTATTATCTCTCTTGCAGCTAGAAGTGCATCTTTACTGATAACTGTCGCGATGTCCATTTCTTTTGCAGACTTTCTCTTGATGATTTCAACTTCTCCAGCTTCGTCTGGATAAGCCATGATAAGCCTGAAGAGGAACCTGTCAAGCTGTGCCTCGGGGAGAGGGAAGGTGCCTTCGAACTCGAGTGCATTCTTAGTTGCAATTACTGTAAAAGGCTCGTCAAGTTTCGTAGTCATTCCATCCACGCTAACCTGCTTCTCCTGCATGCACTCCAGCAAAGCAGCTTGAGTCTTTGGGGGAGCTCTATTGATTT
>CAZXXP010000054.1:0-10447 GCA_964644785.1 uncultured Nitrosopumilales archaeon
CTCGAAAACAAGTACAAAGGAAGGCCTTTTGTCGTAATCGGAGTTCATTCGGCAAAATTCGACAATGAACAAAATCCAGAGAACATTCAGGAAGCCATTGACAGATATGAAATAGAACATCCAATCATTATTGACGAAAAGATGACAGTATGGAGAAACTATGGCGTCCAAGGCTGGCCAACGGTTACCGTAATCGACCCTCAATGCAACGTCGTGCATCAGCAGTCGGGGGAGGGACAAAGAGAAGACCTTGACGATGTAATACAGGTTCTTCTTACCAGAGGAGAGGGACAAGGAATACTTGCAAAGCCGCTAGAAATCTCCAGACCAGAGATCAAGCATCAAAGTATACTCCGCTATCCCGGCAAGATCTCTTTTGCTCCAGACGGAAGTATGTTTGCAATCAGCGATTCAAATCATAATCGAATCTTACTAGTTGACCTGAATGGTAGAATCAAACATGTAGTCGGTAGCGGGGAAGAGGGATTGGCAGACGGGACGTTTGACGGCGCAAAATTCTTCCGGCCTCAAGGAGTTCTTTGGCACGATTCGACGATTTACGTCGCTGACACCGAAAACCATGCGCTGCGGGAGGTCAGTCTTGGGAACAATTTCGTAAAAACAGTTGCAGGTACGGGGAAACAGGGACACCGGCTTGAGGAAGTAAAGGGAGCCTCAGTGATGCTGAGCTCGCCGTGGGATCTGGCATTGAAAGATGACATGCTGTACATTGCAATGGCCGGGACGCACCAAATATGGTATTACGACGCTAAAGAGGAGGAAATGAAACATTACGCGGGGAGTGGATACGAGAACATCGTCGATGGTCAGCTGAAAAGGGCACAGTTTGCCCAGCCGAGCGGCCTTTCAATAGACGGCAAGTTTCTATACGTTGCCGACAGCGAAGTTTCAGGAATCAGAAAAATCGATCTAGAAGAAGGCTTTGTGGAAACTGTTGCAGGGAAAGGGCTCTTTGTCTTCGGGCATGAGGACGGCAAATTGTCAAACGCAAGGTTTCAGCACCCTCTCGGAGTAAATGCTGCTAATGGCAATATCTACGTTGCAGACACCTACAATAACGCGATCAGGGTAATAGATGCGAATAAGCAGACAGTTGCAACGATAGTCGGAAAACCTGGCATGAAGACCATGTGCAGGACAGATGACAAAGAATGCGACACCTTGGGCCTCTACGAACCCAGCGACGTAAAACTGCACAACAACAACCTCTTCATCGCAGACACAAACAACCACTTAATCAGAACCTTCGACCTCGACAGGATGGTCTTGAAGACCTTCAAGATAACACAATAGGCCAAAGCTAACTTGTTAGGTGAAATGGTTAAGATATGGCTAGACCATATGTCACTCGGATATAAAATGGCTAGTCAAGCAGAGAGTAGACGTACCAATACAGTCTTCATTGTGGCGTTCGTCATTGTAGGGCTACTACTGGTAGGAACGCTGACATATGCTGCCACGCAGAACCAAGTCAACAGTCTGCAGCAGTCAATTGAGCAGTTAAAGAACCAAGTTCAGACAGTTCCAGCGGTTGAGAAAAAGGCACCGGCTGCAGAGGTAAAATTCGTCCTCTCGACCGCATTTGGAGAAAAGGGCTTCAGCTGGGTAGGCAAGGAAGGAGCGATTTCAGGCAAAACGAACCCTGACCTGCAGGTGAACAAGGGCGACAAAGTTGCGATGCAAGTCATCAACGATGATGGCGTAGAGCACCAGCTTGAGATTTCAGGGCTTGGAGTGAAGAGCCAGTCGGTAATTAAGAAGGGGGACACACAGACAGTTACGTTTACTGCTGACAAGGAAGGAACGTACCAATACATCTGCAACATTTCAGGCCACAAGGAGGCTGGTATGCTCGGAAAGCTTACGGTAGGGGGAGAAGACATGGGACACCAAGTTTCACTGCCCCAAGTTACCAGCCCAAAGGTGATCCTTGAAGCACCGAAGGCCGTTACAGTGCCTGACATTGCTCGTTTAGGAACCGACATTCCTGCACCGATTACTAGGAAGACACCTTCAACAATCAACATATTCTTGGAGACAAGAGAAGTAATTGCCAAGATTGCCGGAGAATCAACTTACACCTATTGGACTTACAATGGCACAGTACCTGGACCTCTGATAAGGGTTAGAGAGGGAGACACAGTAGCCCTTACAATAAAGAACATGGGATCTCAGCCGCATTCGATCGACCTGCACGCGGTCAACGGGCCAGGCGGCGGAGCGGTGCTGATGCAGACCCAGCCTGGCAGCTCAAGCACATTCAAGTTCAAGGCTCTGAATCCAGGTGTCTATTTGTACCACTGTGCGTCTCCCCACATTCCGACGCACATAGCAAACGGCATGTACGGTCTCATTCTGGTGGAGCCAGAAGGAGGCATGCCGAAGGTCGATAGGGAGTTCTACGTAGTTCAGGGAGAAATATATGCCGCTGGCGAAAGGGGACAAGTCGGGCACCATCCGTTCGAGATAGGGAAGGCCTGGGATGAGAGACCAGAGTTTGTAGTCTTTAACGGCAGGGTAGGTGCATTAACAGACAACAACGCGATGAAGGCCAAAACGGGAGAAACTGTAAGGGTATACTTCGGGAATGCGGGTCCAAACCTAGTATCATCATTCCACATAATCGGAGAAATCTTCGATAAGGTGTACTATGACGGAGGGCTCGGCCAAGGTGCTACACCCAACGTCAATGTAGAAACTGTTGCTGTGCCGGCCGGCTCAGGGACGATAGTAGAGTTCACCATACAGGTTCCGGGCAATCTGATACTCGTGGATCACAGCATATTTCGGGCGATAGACAAGGGAGCTGTAGGAATAATAGCTGTTGAAGGACCCGCGGCACCTGACATATTCGCAAAAGGAAACTAGTGGGGTTAAACCCCCTCCCATTTTGTTGCAAGATCTGATCCTCTGGTACCATTTCTCATACATTGTCGGATGGTCCCGGGGCAGGAGGCGCTGGCTCTGCAACAAGCTGAGCAACATTTACTCGGCTCAACAAATCTAGTAAAACTACTTTTCAAAAGAAATGCTATGGAGTGGAGGATACAAGAAATAATGGAGAGATAAGTCCCAAACAACATGCAAAACTGTGGGAAGTTGCTCCCTTCCAGCAGATATGATGCTCGGTTAGAAATTGGAGCAGTTCTCTGCAAGAATTTTTGCAAATGGTCTTACGGGATGTGAGCTTGCTACGTTGACTTGTTTTCTTGCCAGAAGGATATTACAGTTGTAACAGGATGTTAGGCATCATCTCCATAAAGACCCCTCTCGATGTGACGGAGTTTGCGAAATTGCAGGAGAACGAACATGATTCTAAGTCTAGGGTCACATTTTGCAGGCCGAGTTCACGCTTCCTAGGAGAACTCCCAACTCTAGTATCTATCCGGTGTATACGAACCTATTTCCTTTCAAATTCTTGATCGCGATTTGGAAACTCAGCTTAACGCCACACTTGACGTTAGAAATTGACAGAAATATTGTGGGTCGACTCAATAGTTTAATTTTCTCAACGAATATGACAAAGATGTTTATCGCCGAAGACAATATAGTAGCTTGGAAAGCAACAGATAATGGAATCAAAGCTAGAGCCCTTTTCACAGGCTAGGATACTCCTTGAGAACTTTAGGGATTCTGGATGCATAGTGTTAAGTGGCGAATCTGGAGTAGGCAAAACCTGCTTTGCTCTGCAATCCATAAATGAATCCATCCGGGGCGGGAAAAAGTGCTTTTATCTACACAGCAATACCTCAAAAAACGATCTGCTTTTGGTTGCACAGTCACTAGGATTTGACCTTGCAAGATCCGTCAAGCGGGAAGACGTGTTATTGATTGATGCTTATTCCTATCATGCAGATGTCCCAGCGTCATCCAATTTTGCTTGGCCTCCTCTTTCAAAGCTCAGTGACCTAGCAAAGGTTATTGGGGACGCTACAAGTGACGTCAAAGAGTTCAGAATTGTTTTTGACGATGTTTCAACGCTACTGATGTATTTCTCGGCCGAGGAAAGTTATAAGTTTCTGGCCACGGTCACAAGCCGCCTAAGATCGTCCCAAGCTCTAGGGTTGTTCCTTTTAATACCAGAAGTTTTGAATCACTCCTTGGAAAATGTTCTGCCTACGCTCTTCGATGGGGTCTTACAACTCAAAATTCAAGATACCCCTCTCGGTGTTCAAAGACTCCTCCGTGTAAGCTGTATGAAGGGTACTCGACACAGGGTCGAATGGACAAGGCTGGAAATCGGCTCAAGCGGCGTTTTCATTCAGGGACCCGAGTATCCCAGTAACAGGAACCTAAAGTATCTCACCCAATGAGAACCTAAGGAAGAGGCTTCTCTCCATGTCGGGCAGAAGAAAAAGAACTTAGGAGGTGGTCACGACCGCCTCACTTACCTCAATTATCACAATTGGGTAATAGCTATAACCACAATCTGAACGCAACAAGAATCAATAAAGTATGTTTTTCCGCCAATACCATCTTCTAGTCCATGCTCATTTATACAGGTTCATATTCAAGAAACCGTTAGTATCGTTAGGCTACAATGAGGTAGACCGCCCCCTAGACAAGAGATTCGGGCTAAACGAAACTAAAAGATTGGTAGCGCGCCCAGAGTCACTGTCCAGGGTTCTATAACCTCTGCACGGATAAAGTATGAGGCCTTTAAGGGCTCGAGTTCGTTTAGATTCGGGTTGTGGTTTTCTACGGAGAGGATGTGTTCGTGGGTTCTATTCCCCACTCCCCACACCGTCTTACTAGTAAGACCAAACCTTACATGGTGTTAGCAGATCCTTGTCTTATTTGGGTCTAGTCAGTTTGCAAAATATCTTAATGTTAACTAAGGCAGAGCGATGTAACTGTGCAACCTTAATCCGCTCACTCCTCGTCACGCGTTAGCGACTCGCTGAGTACGCTCGGGTAAATCGAAAAATTATCCGTCTTATGGGGAGCAGTAACGCGATCATTCCTATTGCCTGACCAGTGGTCTTCTCTCTTATGACTTTGTTGACAAGTTTCTTCCGCAGACTATCATCCTCGTAGGAGAGAGGCTAGGCATCTAAGAAATCACCCTCTTTTGAAGGTTGATTGGATGGGGGGGACTCTTTGGCTAGTTTCCAGAGGAGTATTCTTGGACCCCGTCAACAGAATAACCATAATGGAGAAACGAAAACACCTGCAAGAACTAACGAATACGGCAAGTGGTGATGCGTTCTCCTCTATATGACCTTAGCCTGATTTTGTTCTTGCCCCTGCACAATTAGCCTGGGACCGCTTGTACGGCGGCAACAGTTTCCCTTGACGGATTTGACGACGATGATGACGACGGCTCTGACGAAGATCTCATCAAAGCGCAACTTAGGAAGGAAAAGCGTATGTCTATCTGCGTGACGGAAATGACGAATTGCCCGCAGGCGGTGGCGAGAATTTGGTAGCCCCGCCCAGATTCGAACTGGGGTCACCGGCTCCAAAGGCCGATATTCAAGGACATACGGTCTTGCTTGACCGCTACACTCCGCGAAGATCTCCACGGGGCTTTCGGGGCTCGGGCATGCTCCGAAGAACCGCGAATTAAGGTCTTTCCATGCCATTCATCAAACGCAATTCACCGTACATTTTTCTTGCTTCAACATCGTTCCAGTTATTTTTCTGCTCCATCAGTACCATCCTATCTCGCACACAGGCGGGAGGCAGCAAAGTACAACGCTAAACTATGCTTCCTCTTTGACGAGCTTCACGCCCGAAGGCTTTGGTTTGACTTTGATCACCACGGTATCAGTCAGCTTGTTAAGGAGCCTCTGCCTGTTCTCGTTAAGGAATATCCAGCCGATCACCACATCCAATACCAGAATGAACGCCTTGCCAAGGGCCTGCAAAAACGCGATCCTTAGATTAGGTACATCGCCCTTCATGTCAACGACCTTAAGGTTCATTGCCTTTTTGCCCAGAGACTGACCGCTACTTGACTCGAAATAAGTCCAGTAAGCCAGATAGATTACGGACCTGACTTGGAGGAACCCAAAAGTCACGTTCATAACATCGTTAAGATCAAGTTTCGGGAACCTGAAAGCAAATGGTAGCGCAAAGACAGTGAACACAGCCTCTGCTATGGCTCCAACAACTATGAAATCAATCAGCCAAGCGACAAATCGGTCAGACCATTTTGCGATGATAAGTTCCTTCTGCTCAGCTCCCATAGAAAGAAGAAGCACAGCCAGACTTGAATATATACTGCAAAGATTTTGCCTTTTTCTCCCATAAGTGTATTGGTGAAACTTTTTATATCGAGAACAAACGCCAACCAATTATCGTGAAGACCAGAACAAGAGACTCATGTGACCAGTTTGAACCCAATATTGCTGATTATCGTTCTTCTTGCATCGACACTGAGTGTGTCCACCATCCTTGGCTTGTACATGGCAAGGATGATCTCTTACGAGTTACAGCCTCTTGAGAAGCCTCTAGCCAAACTCGAAAGAAGGCTCAACAAACTTCTTGGCCTTGGGGAAGGCCATGAAATGACATGGAAGGAGTATTTCACTGCTCTTGTGCTGACAAACCTGATTTCTGGGGGATTTGTATTCGCCGTTCTAGTCTTACAGAACTCAACACTCTTATCAAAAGACGGCTTAAGTCTAGATCTGGCCTTCAACGTGGCATCTTCCTTCATGACCAATACGGATATCCAGCATTACGCTGGAGAGAAATTATCTCCATTTTCGCAGATGCTTGCAATAACATATTCGATGTTCGTAGCACCAGCTTCGGGAATATGCGCAGCATTTGCTTTCACTAGAGGCTTCATAAGAAAGAATTTTGGCCTAGGGAATTTCTACATAGATTTTGCACGTATAGTCCTAACATTGTTGCTGCCGATAGCGTTCATTTCTGCAATACTGCTCATGGCACTGGGAGTCCCTCAGACGCTTGACCCATTCATAACAGCTAAAACGCTAGAAGGAAACACGCAGATAATAGCTACAGGCCCTGTAGCATCGTTAGAATCGATAAAACATCTCGGCAGCAACGGAGGCGGCTTTTTTGGAGCCAACTCAGCCCATCCTTTTGAGAATCCCAACGGCCTGACAAACCTATATTCCATGTTTCTGATTCTGATAATTCCTCTGGCGTTCCCTATAGCTTACGGCAGGCTGCTGGGGAAAGGGAGAGGGATATCAATTCTGATTGCCATGCTGCTCGGTTTTGGGGCGCTGCTTGCGCTTGCCCTTTCGACAGAAAATGGATACGTTGGCTTGGAAACTCGGTTTGGCAGTTTTGGAAGCGTGATATTCAACACGATATCGATTACGACCAACACAGGCGCTTTGAATGCTGGCCTGCCTGCAATGTCGCCCAATACTATAATTTCCTTTTTGCTGTCAATGTTCATTCAGGCGATGCCTGGCGCTGACGGAACAGGTATCATGACGATGGTAGTCTACATAATTCTGACCCTCTTTTTAGTGGGGCTCATGGTCGGCAAGACGCCAGAATTCATGAGCATGAAGATTAGCCCGAAAGACATAAAGCTCGCAGTGATGATATTTTTGCTGCACCCGGCTCTGGTTCTTATTCCAACCGTTATAGCGTTCACAACAGGGAGTGTTCAGGCGCTTCTAGGCGATAAGATTACGCCGCTTTCGTTTACGATGGCGCTCTACGAATACGCATCTGCAGCTGCTAATAATGGCTCAGGCTATCTCGGTACATCAGCAAACACAGCCTTCTGGAACATCTCAACTGCGATAGTTATGTTGCTTGGAAGGTACGCTCCAATAGGACTCATGCTGGCAATTGCGGGTTCTTTCACTACGAAGGAAAGGAAGGCGATCGTTGAGCCGATAAAGACCCAGGGAGCTTTGTTCATCATCCTGCTAGTCGTAGTAACCTTCCTCCTTACTGCTCTGACCTTCTTCCCGTTCCTGGCGATAGGGCCGTGGTCTCTCTGAGGTGGACAATATGAACCAAAGCGTTCCCACATCGATCATAAATAGAAACGTCTTCAGGCAATCTATCGAGAAACTTGAGCCCCTCCATCTGGCCAAGAACAACCCCGTAATGTTCATCGTAGAGGTAGGTTTTACGATAACCCTCATCATAGGGCTCTTCCCTTCCATATCGAGCCAGTTCATCCTCAAGGACCCTATTTTCTACTTCCAGCTCGCAGCAATCCTCTTGGTTACCGTATGGTTTGCCACACTTTCAGAGGCTATCGCGGAATATCAGGCAAAGGCCAGAGTAGATTTCCTCAAGACTCTAGAAAGGGATGTTCTTGCAAGGAAGCTAGAAGGTGGAAAGGAAGTAGTGGTCAAATCATCAGAACTGAAATCCGGGGACGAAGTCAGGGTTTCCGCAGGAGAGATAGTCCCTAGAGACGGGCTTGTCAGCAAGGGTATTGCGTTTGTCGATGAATCAATGATGACAGGGGAATCGAACCCCGTTATCAAAGAAAAAAATTCACACGTGATTGGAGGAACCATAGTAGCCACAGACGAACTCTTCATTGAGATCACGGGAGAACCCGGCAAGAGCTTCCTAAATCAGATGGTTCTACTTATCGAAAGTGCAACAAGGCCAAAGACTAAGAACGAGGTAGCGCTAACAGTACTGCTCGCAGGATTATCAACAATATTCATCATTGTAATAGGAACGCTACTATTCTTTGCCCATTTCCTTGGCTATGCCGTCGACTTTGCAATTCTGATCGCGCTGCTCGTAGCTTTATTGCCAACAACGATAGGAGGTCTGCTGCCCGCAATTGGCGTTGCTGGGATTGCGAGGCTCAGTTCTGACAACATAATCGCAAAATCCGGCAAGGGGATAGAGGCTGCTGGCGACTGCGACGTTCTTGTTCTGGACAAAACAGGTACCATCACGGAAGGGTGCAGGAACGCAATTCAGTTCATTTCCATGCAGAATTACACTGAGGAGGACATCGGGCAAGCGGCCTACGCAGCGTCAATACATGACAACACACACGAAGGGAAATCCATATTGGCGCTCGCAGAAGAGAAAGGCTTCATACCTCCCCTGGTAGAGAAGATGCTAGTAGCCAAGCAGATCGAATTCTCTGCAGAAACCAGAATCAGTGGCATAGAGTTCGTTCCCAAGAGGGCGAGGGTAGAAGGGGCGCATGCAACAAAGAATCCAGGAAACAAGGTTGCAAAAATGCTCCTTGAGCTTGATAGGGTAAACGGAGAGATCAGGATACTAAAAGGTTCTCTAGACACCATGCTCAGGTTGGTGGAAAATCTCAACGAAGCTGAGCTGAAGTGGAAAGCTCAGAGTATATCGCTCAACGGAGGCACCCCCATAATCATCGCAATCAACAAAGAAGTTATCGGCTTAGCATTCCTGCAGGATAGCCTAAAGAAAAATATCAGAGAAAAGATAGGCGAAATCCGCGCCACAGGGATTACTACTGTGATGATAACGGGTGACAACAAGATAACAGCTCAGGTGATTGCAAAGCAGGCAGATATTGATGAATTTATTGCGGAAGCCGTGCCTGCTGACAAGCTGAAGAAGGTCGAGGAGGAGCAGCTCAAGGGTCATGTAGTTGGAATGGTCGGAGATGGGACCAACGACGCTCCAGCGTTGGCAAAATCTGATATCGGACTAGCCATGAACAGCGGAACCGCAG
The DNA here is from genome assembly GCA_964644785.1 of uncultured Nitrosopumilales archaeon. Lineage (GTDB taxonomy): Archaea > Thermoproteota > Nitrososphaeria > Nitrososphaerales > UBA57 > VHBL01. Next base: position 9,659 of record CAZXXP010000054.1, read on the forward strand.
CCGCAAAAGAAGCTGCCAACATGATCGACCTTGACTCCGATCCTTCAAAGATTCTACATGTCGTAAAACTGGGGAAGCAGTTGCTGATGACCAGGGGCGCGATAACTACTTTCAGCATAACCAATGACATCGCGAAATACTTTACCATACTTCCCGCAATTTTCGTAGCTCAAAACCCGAGGTTTGCAGTCCTCAACGTCATGGACCTAAATCCAGAAACCGCCGTTCTGTCTACCCTCCTGTTCAATGCGATAGTAATTCCTATGCTCATCCCTCTCGCGCTGAAAGGGATCAGATTTGCGCCAGAATCACCACAAAGGACGTTCATCAGGAACATGCTGATCTACGGGATCGGAGGAGCCATGCTACCTTTCATCGCGATAAAGGGCATAGACACGCTTCTCTCTGCATTGGTGTAGCAAAATGCAGATAGAATTTGGTACAGCGATAAGGACGTTTTTGCTGATGCTCCTGATAACTGGAGTTGTCTATCCTTTGAGCTTGGTTGCAATAGGCCAGATAACATTTCCCTCCCAGTCCAATGGCAGCTTGGTACGGATAGATGGCAGATCTGTTGGCTCGGAGCTGATAGGGCAGGAGTTCAAATCGCCAAAGTTCTTCCATAGCAGAACTGCAGTCGAGTCGGCATCAGGCTTAGACCCTCACATAAATCCGCAGAGCGCATTTTCCCAAATTTCAAACGTGAGCAGGGCAACAGGAATACCAGAAAATGAGTTAAAAACCCTCGTATATCTTGAACTTCAGAGGAATAGGGTTGCCAACCTTGAA
>CAZXXP010000054.1:10457-11802 GCA_964644785.1 uncultured Nitrosopumilales archaeon
TTCGCTGAGGAACACGTTAATGTGCTAAGGCTCAATCTCGAGCTAGTAAAGAAATACCCACAAGTATATGCTGAATTCTTTGGCAGAGAAGGTTGAAACCGAGCAGAGTTAGGCCTTCATATATTCGTCAGGAATTTGTGAAAGATGTTCATGTATAATGAGCCAATCCGAGCTGCTCTTGGTCAGCACAAATGTCGCTCGAGATCTTACTTTGATGGCTCTTCCCTCAAAAGTTGTATTGTCAACCAATATGCCACTGTAGTTCAGTACAAATGTCGCTATAGCAACCTTGTCGATTAAGCTGATCTTGAGTTTTTGAATCTCATAATCATACCCAGAAAGGCTCGCGAAGCCTATTTCCTCCAGCACCAAAGCATCCTGCACGTTCTGCACTTCATATGGGGGGTTTTCTCCGAACTTGCTGAACCTCTCATCGTTGAGGTGTATTCTGGAGAGTACCCCAAAATTCCTGTTCTTCCCTGCCTCGAATGCCGCATAAATGGTGGCTTTGACCCTCTCCTCTTCGCTTCTGACGCTCATCGTTAGGGCAGTAGGACTAAACTCGGTTTAAGTCTATGGAGGTATCACTTTTTCTTCTTGTTGAATTTTTTTGGAGGAGCAGACATATCCTGCCAGAGGCCTTTGGGTTTCCAGAAGGATCAAAACCGGTGGCTGTCCATCCGACATTTGGAACTTCCATCTTCTCCATGAATATCTTGCCGCCAGCCTTCTTGAAGTTCTTGATGGAATCGTCTATAGATTTTACACTTGTGTAGTTGATCACCATCTGATTGGCTTCGGTCTTCTTGTACATTCCTCCGGCTATTTGTTTTGAGCCCATATCTATTAGTCAGTATTCCATACCCGGCATCTTGGAGTCTTTGAACTTCCAGCCAAAGACTTCACCATAGAATTTTCTGAGTTTGGGGAGATTGTTCACAGGAATTTCTACATGGACAATTGGATCAGGCATAAACACAATTTCTTCTTTCATGCTGTATAAGCAGGCAGTTTTTGATAACAGACATTCAGCCTTTTCAAGATTTGCGCGGGGATAACTGTTCCAAACTGTTCCTTTTCATAACTAAAAACAACTAGGTGATATGCCTGATGCGGGGTGTTCGAGAGTTGACGGAGATTCCCAGTTTAGAATTCTTCCTCCAGCTCAGGAATGATGGGAAGTGCCTAGCAATAGAACGTAACTGAACATTATCGCCGATGTTTTGAAGGTTGCCATGGATAATAGTCAAAAAGAAGGGATAGGCATCAGCATACTCCTCCGAGGAGGCAATGTGCCGTATGTTCGCTTGAAGTCCCTCGTTGTAGACCTGATACAATATGATTT
>CAZXXP010000055.1:0-11752 GCA_964644785.1 uncultured Nitrosopumilales archaeon
TGTCGTGTTGAAACGGTCGAGCATCTGCTGGTTCATGATGTCCAGCACGAGCACGTCCGAGGTCGTGAAGTCGTTGGCTTTGGCGTCCTCGAAGACCGATTCAGTCAGGAAGCTGATAAAGCCTGTTGGCTTCTACAAAACTAAGGCTTCACGGATAATAGAGGTTGCAGAACTTCTCATCAGGATACATCATGGCAAGGTGCCAGAATTACTTGAAGAACTGTTGGAGCTGCCTGGCGTGGGCAGAAAAACTGCCAATTGCGTTCTTGTCTATGGATTTAGGAAGCCTGCAATTCCAGTTGATACTCATGTGCACAGAATTTCCAACAGGCTTGGTCTGGTAGAAACCAAGACTCCAGAAGAAACAGAAATCGAACTAATGCGCAAGGTCGATAGTAAGCTCTGGCTTGACATCAATGAGCTTTTCGTGAGGTTCGGCCAAGAAGTATGTAGGCCAATAGGGCCAAAGTGCAATATTTGCCTGCTGAATGAAGAATGCAAATATGCCAACCGGGAGCGCTAGGCAAAAGACCTGATCTTTTCTATCATTACACTATCAAGCTTCATAGTGTAGGTTTCAACTACCTTCCCTTGTGAATCCTTGATTGGGTGTCCTTGTGGTGCTTTCTTAAGTTGAACGTTTTTTTCCTGCAAGTGTTTTATGAACTGCGCATAACGGGAGTATTCCCTTCTGTCCCAATTTTTCTCCCTACATAGAGTAATCCAAACATCCATGCTGTTCTGAAAGATTAGTTTTGTTTTGAGCTCATCTAAAGTTCCTGCAACCAAGGCTATCCCAGAATCCGCTTAACCCAGCATAACCGTAACATGTTTCTTCTCCTTTCGCGTAAGATAGGAGAGGATCTAGGGCCGAGCAACTATAGAAATTCCCCTTGTCGATTCAAGAAAAAATTTCAGAATCTTGCTGCGTTGGTCAGTCATCTCCTTCGTTGCAGCCTCGAAAACCCCATGCACTACAAGATGATCCTCCTTTTGATACAGACCAACTTCTATTGTTCTGTGTCCTTGCTGTGTTATAGCCTCCTTCATCGCCTGTTCCACAAGATCAAGGTTGGGGAATGGGGGAGAAAGATAGGCGACAACCTCATCAATTATAGTATCCCCATAAACCAGTACAGGATTCGTTATTAGTAGTGAGTTAGGTAGCTTGACCAGTCTCCCTGTTTGTACACTGGGTAATCTCTCACCATCTCCGACCTCCATGAGAGTCGTCCTTAACGGACCTACGTCAATGATGTCGCCCTTGATGCTTGGCGTTCCAATTAATTTAATGCGCCCTCCAGGCCTTATGTGTTTGACTTTCCGGATAACAATGCCTGCCAAGAGGCTAGCAACATAATCTTTGAAGACAACGGAAATTCCCAGAGTGCTGACGGCGATGCTCAGCATAGGTATGTATAGGGTATAATCGACCAAGCGCCTTCCTTAATTGTGACGATTGCTTTGCGGTATGACCCCAAATAGCTAATAAGATTGGCAAGCGTGTAAACGTTTGCTATGCAATTGTCATGATTGGTGCAAAGATTAGAGAGTCTCAGTAGGCCTTTTCAAGCTCCTCATACCTGCCAAAATCAACTTAGGCAACCCAGTATTCACCACACATAGGTTAGGCTTTCTGAGAACAAGTGTGGCAGCGCTTAATGTGATTCGTTACTCAGTTTCGGTCTTGAAGTGACTCCATATGCTCAGTAAATCCATCTGAGTACTCTTGTACCTTACTGCGTCAAAGAGTTTCTCCTCATCAAACCCAAATGGTTGCAATATACAAGCGATACCTCTTACCAGCAACGCGACATATCTCTCTTTATCATATCTGACCATAGAGTTAAGCAATTGCACAGGCCTAACTTTCTCGCGTGGATTCCTTGATTTGAATTTAGTAATAATGTAAGAAACTGACTGACCTGCCATGAGTTCTAGTCCTTCCTCCGCCAGTTGCTTCACCGCGGCAGCTTGGGAAATATTGCTGGTATATTCATTGAAGTTCTTCGACAGGCTATTTACGAGAATAAGATCAGTCAAGGGAACATTACCGTCCCTGATTAATCCAACATACGATTTGAGAATTTGAAGTGCTTCAGGAATGAGTCTTCTTACACCTTCGGCATCGTCAGCGAAACTAAAAGTCTCTAGTATCTCACGCTGGCAATCAGCCACAAGTTTTATCGTATCCCTCCTCCGAAGTTCTATCCCCCTGATTTTCATTTGGTCATCTTCAAACACACCAAAATACCTGTTCAGCACGGGAACATCTTCATGCATCCTGCTTGGTAGAAAGGCTATCCACTTGTAGATCCCCTCGAAGGAGAGTCGCAACCCAATCTCCTGTTCGATCTCCTTGCAGAGTTCCATAAAGTCCTCTTTTCCCGCTCCCAACTTCCTAACCCAAAGAGAATCTACAATCCCATGAACAACTTCAAATCCCCTCCGCTCTGCAATTCTTGTGGTATCCAATAGAATCTTCCTTGCGTAGGCACATACCGCAATATGACAGTCGATCAGTCCAAACTTTGCATTACGATAGGACAGGTAGCCGAAAGAACAGACTCCAATTCCCTTCAACGCATCTACCCTAGAGGCATATTTTTTCTTTAACTCGGGGTCATCAGTTTTGTTCTTTTTCTCCTTGTAGCTTATCCGCTTCTTCAGCATCAGCTCAAGGCTTTTTGGAATTATGCCATTTCTCTTTTCGCAGATATTGTAGTCGACATCTGGAACCCTGGTTTTGGAATCCTTGCAGCATTTGCAAAGAACTGTTTCGGCGCTGATGTTGAATTTTGTCATTATGAACGGATAGAGCGATGTAAAATCTATCTCTCCAACCTGCTCATGCACGCCGATGCGTGGCTCAAAAATGAATCCACCCCTGTCTCCTATTAGCAGAGTCTTTCCTGTCTTGGGAACCTCTGCCCTTGTCGGTTTCCATGGAATCAGCAGATTGTCCTTGCTTGCAACGTAGGCCTGCATGCTGCTCAGGCACTTGCCTATGGAAGCTCTGCTCCCTTTGTGCAACGGCATTCTGCACAACCTAGCTACTTCGAATAATCCATCAAGGCCTGCTTCCTCAAAGACAAAATAGTTCTCCGCATCGAAATTAATTCTTCCGTACAGCTGATGGGATGTTGGAGTGTGAAGCATCCTCCCGTAAGAAAAATACGACGTTCCTCTTTTCACGAGTCTCCTCATTGGGATTGGCTCCCTGCCCAAAATGAGCTCGTTCAGCACGTGATTGACATAGGCTCGCTCGACAAGGTAGTGGGTGGTGAAAGTATCCCCCTTTTCGATAAATAGCAGGTCGGGGTCCAGCTCCTTGATACCCTCAACCAGCGACAGAATATTCTCTTTTTCATTCCCTCCTTCGATCTCGACTGTCTTCGTATCAGAGAAAATTGTAATCTTCCTGATCGGGTCGGTGAATTTTGGAATAATGTTTGTAGAATTGACCTCTATCCGCAGAATCGCTTTTCTCAAGGGAGGAAGCTCATACTCCTCCGACTCTACCCGATCAAGCAATTCCCAATGAACTTTGTCATCGACTTTCTCGACTCTGACTTTTGCTAATGTGAAAAGGTCCTTTTCGATGAAATATGCCTGCGCAGGCATCAGGTCAGCATTGTAGATACGATAGTCTCCAAAGTCTGCCAGGCCCTCGACTATCTTTGAAAGCCACTCAGCTTCTCCTGCTCTTTTGAGAACAAGCTTGAGGACCTCCCGCTCTTCGTAGTCGGTGGCATGTTCACGTTTCTGTACGAATTGAGTAGAAGATACATAGGGCTGAATCCTACTATGTCTTGCTAGCCATTCAAGAGCTGTTTTAGAATCTGCGGAAACATAGATTGAGTTGTGCCATTTATCTACGAGTCGACTAGATTCTCCTTTCCTCGTCTTTATCCATACTACCATCTCTCCTGCGATCCCGGGATAGGCATCTAGTATCCAGCCTTCGACTTCCAGACATCGATCTCCTCCCTCAACATTTGCAGCTCAGACTCGAGCCACTTGACTTTCCTTCCCAAAATTAACAGGATTGATAGGAAAAATGGTTCAACCAGATACTTTTTCTTGGAAGATTCTATAGCACTCGCATATCTCCAGCAATCCTCTATCAAATCCTTCACTATCTCCCTATCCTCTGCCCTCAGAGCATCGACGAAAGGCTTCCAGCTCTCAATTTCGTCTTTCATAAGATTAGTTGTTGGCTCAGTCTCTAGCATGCATCTCCAACCTCATCTTTTCGATTTCCCTTGCTACATTCTCCAATCTTTTGCCCTGTGCAAATGCAATGCCCATGAACATGCCTTGAAATCTGACAGGTCTGACAGTATTCGATGACGCAGAGCAGTGATTCCTTGCCGCATTAAACAGGTCCTCGAGTTCTGCTCTTGAACTCTTGCTCAGCGATTTTCTGAAATCCTTCCAGCTAGCTATCTCCTGCTCCAGAGCAATTCTGAACGACGGAATTGTTCTACCCATGCTTCATCATCTTAAGAGGAGCTAGCAGTTGCTGGTTGTAGGTCTTGTCGCTGACTTCCTGCACAATTTCTGCACTGGGCCTGGATGGATGTTTCAGAAGTCTTGCATTGATCTGATACTCGCTCGCATTAAAGTCTGCAAGAATGTTGCAGTAGTCCCTGAAGAGAAAATCAAGAGGACTGAAGCTGTTATCTGTTATCACTATTGGGACATGTTTTGTCTGACTGATTTTCCGTATTGCAAGCCCGAGCTTTCGGATAATCTTCCCTGACTCGTCCAGATTAAAATCGTGCGCAAAGAGATTGAAGATATCGTTTATCACTAGAAGCTGAGGGTTGTAGGAATCGAATACTCCACCAATCTCCCTGCTCACCAGTTGCAAAAGTTCGTACGGAGTAAAAGCACGGGAGATGATTATTCTATTCAACGTCCTGTCAAAGTCTAATTCGTACTCTCTGGCTATAGATGTGAAGAGGTAGATGTCGAAACTGTTTCCAGCGTCAATGAAAAGTGCTCTGCTGTCAAGTCCTCCAAGATTTTCAGGTAGTTGCACCTTGACACAGTATCTCTCTGCTATCAAAAGTGGGAGATTGGAACCTCTGAATAATGCGACTGCATCTGACGTCAGTCCTCCGACCAGACTGTCAACGAAGTTTATCCCAGATAGAAGGCCGAATAATGATCTGGCATTGACAAACTTTACAGGTTGCACTTGGGCATTCTTTCTAATCGAGAGGAGCGGATGAACCCAGAATTTTGTGTCAACAGGCGCTTCGACTGTTCTGCATGATATGCTGGAAGTGAGTGGTTGTAAGCACTCTGGACATTTCTCAGTCGCTAGCAGGTCAATTTGCTTTGGTGAAAATCTATCTCCGGCGATTACTAGCGTCTGAAAGCATTCGCAACAATAGTAGAATGAGAAATAGGCTCTAAAATCAGACTGACCGAGTAGGGGGGCAAGACGATCTTCGGCGATCGGGAAAGAATACTGTTTCTGCATTTCCGACTACCATCCTGACTGAGTCATCCTCTGAATACTCTTCTTACCTGCGGTAAGGCCTGGCAGAAACTGATGTGAATGCAGTTCTTGGACTCATCAAGAGCACAGAAGAGTTCCTTGTCGTGCATATAGACATCGGCAACTCGATTTAACTTGCGATCTTTCAGGAGAACATAGTTATCTTCGAAACCTAACAATTCAATAAGGGGTGCATAACGGCCAAGTTTTTCTTCTGCCTCCATAGAGCTTGCCAGAATGTGTGATGCAAGGTATGAGATGCTCACCTTTTCCTTTTCAGATTTTGAGAATAGCCTCTTGTGTACCTCCTCAGTTACGGTAATTGACTTGAACCCCTTATCAGGCATGCCTGCCATAAATCTGCGGCAGAAATATAACACTTTCTGTTATGATAAGGCAATTCACTATTTGTAGAATTTTTCTCATAAGTAAGGTAATAATCGTTGTTGGTAGATAGGCAGGCGTGGCAGAGTCGGAGCTGCACAGGTTTCTCAAAAAGGCGGCGGCTGAAACGCTAGAAGAAGAGGGGTTTAGAATATACTTTGAACCCCTGTGGCCGCCTGTCGGTCTGCTGGAATGGGAAAAGTATAGACCTGACATATTTGGCGTGAGAAGCAAACGCGGAGCTGATGTGTACGCTTTTGTTGAATGCGAAACAAATCCTAATCCCAAGAGAATTCTTGCGAAGAACATCGAGTCCGTCATGATCCAGACTAAGCTACTGAGGAAAACGAAGAGTAGAAAGATATTGGCGATCCCTGCAGCGAAGGCCAACACTCTTGATTCCTCCGTCAAGAAATACTGGGAAGTATGGAAAATCAAAGGCCCTAGCAGGTTTCAGCAAACCTAATACCGACCAAGTTCATCATCCAGCTATTGGCGGATTTACGAATCGGAACTTCCGGCTGGGCCTACGACTTCTGGGTGGGAGGCTTCTACCCAACGTTCACCAAGTCTGCCGATTATCTCAAAACATACTCGAATATCTTCAAGATAGTTGAGATAGACAGTTCATTCTACAGAATCCCAAGCAAGGAGACAATAAAACAATGGGCTGAAGAAACGCCCGATGACTTTCTGTTCACGGCAAAATTTCGCAAGACCATAACGGCTGATAAGAGACTGACTGAAGTAAAGCAGGATGTCCAATATCTCCTTAACTCTTTTGAACCGATGGGCAAAAAATTAGCTGCATTCGTAATTCAGCTTCCTCCGAACTTTATCTATGAAGAGGGTATCCAAAAATTGGGAATGCTGATTCCAGACCTTGATCCTAAGTACAGGTACGCCGTGGAATTCAGGGATGTCACATGGTTTCGAAAAGAAACCTATGACTTACTCAGGGCAGGCAACATCGCGTTGGCTTGGAGCGAAATTCCTTATGCGAGGAATACGGGAGTTGTGACGACAGATTTCATTTACCTACGATTTATCGGCGAGAGGAACCTCCCTCAAAAGCAACTGGGCGAGGTTCTGCGGGACATTGTGGAGAAGAAGAGGAACTGGTCCGAAAAGTTGAAGGAAGAACTCCCTAGGGTAAAGAAGGCTTTCGTCTTCTTCAATAACCAGTTCGAGGGATTCGGGCCGGGTTCTGTAAACTCCTTTCGAAGACTCGTGGGTTTGGAGCAAATTGATTTCAAGAAAATCAATCTTGGTGGACAACAGACACTATTCGATTTCGGAAGTCATGAGAAGTAATCCGTTAGCAGACCCGACCTCGCAAGAGCAGTTTTGATTCCTAGCAGCCTCTTCATCTCATTAGCTGCGTCTACCGACTGCTTCCTCCAATGGTTATTGAACATCACATACAAGACTCTTGTATGCTGTTGAACTTCCTTAATTCGGGGTACCCATTCTTCGAGTTCCTTCGTATTGTAGGAATAGTCATATCGTTCATGGGCTTCTTCGTGCTGCCACCACTTTGCAACATTCCGTCCGTGTAACCTAACGAACCCAACTTCTGACGTCGCAATCGAGGATGGTTTAGGTAAGGTCTTGAACCTCGGAAGATCAACATTAACATAACCGATTTCGTTATCTTTCAGGAATCCGTAAACTTCTTCATTCTGCCATTCCCTCTCTCTGAATTCCACACAGAGAGGAGCATCAAGGTTTCCTGCAACCGCTTTTGTGTGTTCTAGATTGTCCCTACCATAGCGGAATGATGGAGGAAACTGTGCAAGATAACATTCAAGCATTCCTTTCTTAACCATTGGCTTCGTTGCTGCCCTGAAAGGTTCCAGCGTATTCAGGAACTGATCCCGTTGATGGGTAAAGGTACTCGGGGTCTTGACAGCAAATCTGAAAGTCTTCGGAACTTTATTCGTAATAGCTTCCATCGTTGATGGTTTGGGTGTTCGATAATATGTTGAGTCAATCTCTACGCAATCAAAATATTGGGCATAATATTCGAGAAATCTGGCTGGCTCCAAATCCCTAGGATAGAATAACCCCTTCCAATCATTGTAACTGTAACCCGAAGTTCCAATACGAATGTCACCCATTAGCAATATTCATCTTGCACCTCTAGAAGAGTCAAGCATCCAGAAAATCCTTTCGCAAAAAAATAGGAAAGTGGGGATCAGGCTCGGAAGGATGCTATCCCTAAATAGATCTAAAGTTAAAGCGTTTTGAGAAGGAGACAGGTTTTGGCACTGTTCCCGAGATTAATGAGGGGATTGCTAGAGTCACCCAACAACGCAATGCGAGAAGGTTCCAAAGAGTTGGCAAAGTTTAATACATCTTAAGATCTGCATAAAGGTATGTTAGGAGAGCTAATAATAGAAGAAAAGAGTAAGACGCTTGGCGTTAGGGTTCTTCCAGATGGGAAAATTGAGCAGTCGTCGCAGGGCAGCGGCATGATGTGGGGAGTAGAATTCAACAGTGTGGAAACTTTCGTCAGCACGTTTAGGCCCGATGGGACTCTCTGGTTCGAAGGGCAGCTAATAGCGACTACAAAAGACGGAGACGCGGTGATGGTTAAGGGTTCCGGGATAGGATGGCCTACCGGACCAGGCTGGTCAAGTGCAGGGCGCGGAGCTCTTTACTTCCAGACTCAGTCCCAGAAATTTGCGAAGGCCAACAAGACCGTCGGTGTCTTCGAATACGAATCAGACGCCCAGGGAAATGCCAACGTGAAGATCTGGGAATGGAAGTAAGGCAACACTCAAAGTTCCGCTTCCGAACATTTGCAAATAGAACAGTCTCTTCTTCGGTCCCAGGATCAAGATTCTATAATCGATGAAGGCTACTCCATAGAGCTAATTGGGTATCGCAAGATAGAACACACTTTAACCTGATCGAAGATTTGGCGAACAGTCCCATAAACATCTACGAGGGATATTCGCTCTGGCTGACGGGCCGGAATCATGAGCGAAAAATTGTGGAGGGTAAGCCGGGCAAATCGACCTAACCAAAAACTCTTAAACGCTTAGAAATTTGTCATCTTGTCTGGACCGGAGTGCACAACTCTGGCTGACGGGCCGGAATCTGATAAGAAAAAATTATCGGATAACTATTCGTCTAGCCTGGTAGGATACCACTTTGGCATGGTGGGGGTCGAGGGTTCGAATCCCTCCCGGTCCACCACAATAACGCTTCCAGAAACGGTTTCGATATTGAGCTAGAGGTGTCCTCCAAACCATGGCCTTATCTGCTGGTAGAAGAGAAATGACATGTCTATGGTCTAAACCTTATCCCAATATGGATCATCCCTATCCCTGCGTTCTCTGCATCTTGGACAATATCCTTGCATTACCATAAGAATGAACTACAACGATGAACTGGTTGTATGTGGGGTTTACCATAGCACTTGAGAAAAGTCATGTAATTCTCTATTCGTGTAACGTGATTACAAGTTAGATACCACTCCAACTTTGTTGCTAATGAAAAGAATTGATAGGAAATCTGATAGGCGAATTAAAGGGCAAAACAACAGGCGTCAGGGTTCTCCCCAATGGCAAGACCGAACTGACACTTCAGTGGAGCGGAATGCTCTGGGGAGTAGGTGTAAATGCGGTGGTCACCTACTTGTCCACCATGTTGCCAAATGGGGCGTTCTATGGAGACGGTACCGGATTCATGACCACGGAAGACGGAGAACTGGTCACTTACAGAGGTGCAGGAATTGGATGGTCGACAGGGCCAGGCTGGTCGTCAAGTTTCCGTGGTGCACTGTACTGCCAAACAGCCTCCAAGAAATTAGCTGAGGGAAACAAGGTCGTCGTCCGTGTCTACGAACATCGCTCTGATGCAAATGGGGACAATCAGATCAAAGTCTGGGAATGGGGGTAGTACGCCCAAGCTAATCTGAGGGTGATCTTCAAAGGGAAGCAGTCCCCCAATACATCCACCTCCTTTTTTGTGATAAAACCGGTTCTAAAGCATTCCAGCTCAGCTTGTTCGAGCAGAATCAACTTCGGTAGTTTGGCTTATGACGCTAATAGAGGAAATCTCTATAAACTTTGACCCCCTATCATAATTTAAACCGATAAGCTACACGTGGTGGGGAATGATATCGGAGGAAATAGTTCTCAGCGGGGTCCTCAGCGTTAGTCTCTTGGTCTTCTTCGCCAAGATTCTCGCTGGAGTGTTTTCAAGGTTCGGGCTTCCCGCCGTATTGGGGGAGCTTTTTGCTGGCATAATATTTGGACCATACGCATTAGGTTCACTGATCATAATATCGGGCCATAAGCTGATCGAAATTAGTGAGGTTGTTCTTGTCTTCTCTCAAGTAGGTGCAGTCTTGATACTTTTTACAGCAGGCCTAGAAATGACCTTCGCTCAGTTCAGGGCCGCAGGCTTGAAGTCGTTTATTGTTGGCGGTCTGGGCGTAGTCCTGCCTTTCTTTTCTGGATATTATCTTACTCTCTCATTCGGATACCCCTTTGAGGCGGCTCTAATTGTCGGAGCGACTCTGACTGCTACGAGCATCGCAATAACAGTAAAAGTCCTGGAGGAGCTCGGGAAGCTAAACGATCCCGATGCAAAAATCATGGTAAACGCTGCAGTAATCGACGACGTTCTTGGTCTTGCCGTACTCTCGGTCGTAGTCTCGGTAATCGAAAACGGGGCAATACCTGGACTCTCAGAAGTTGCAATAAAACTTGGCACAATACTAGTACTGTGGTTCGCCCTGCTCATAGGAGTAGTATTTACTGTGCCGAGAGTCTTGAAATTGTTGCCCAGGTGGAAAGTTGAGGGAACCGAGGAGGCTGCTGCTACTGTGACTTGTTTCGGTTCAGCCTCTCTAGCAGTTGTTCTTGGGCTATCCCCAATCGTCGGTGCCTACGCAGCAGGCATGGCGCTAGCAGGGTCGAACGCGTTAACAACGATAAAAAAATATATCGAAAAGATTAACTTGATCTTTGCACCGATATTCTTTGCGGTTATCGGTGCTTCCCTTGATCTTACTAGCATTACTCCGTCAGTCTTGGTTCTGCTTGGCGCATTACTGTTCGTCGCAATCCTGAGTAAGCTGGGCGGATGCGGATTGCCTGCGACTGTTCTGATGAAAAGCAGAAAATCCGGCCTTAGGATCGGGTTGGGTATGACCTCTAGAGGGGAAGTTGGACTTGTGATAGCAGGCTTAGGTCTCGCCTCGGGAGTTATCGGACAGGATATCTACGCTGCGGTCGTAGGGACAGTTATATTGACTACGATCTTGTCCCCAATTTTGCTAAAGGCTACCTACAAGAATTCAGGATATATTTCTAATGGTACGAAACAAGAAAGTAATCGTTAGCTGTACTGAACAAAAAAAGGAAAAGGGGCGCAAGTTACGACGTCCAAAGCAAAAATTTCCTCTAATTATCTTTCTTTGGATAATGCCCTTGTCCCAGGATTCTTTGCAATTTGTAAATAAGCTGAATGTATCACGCTATGAATAGGGGTGTTTTTAACCGCAATCTGGTATCATCAAGATCTACATTGTCAATGCCAGCAGAGTTATCATGATAGAAGGAAGCAAGCGCTTTGATTATCATATCCCTTGTGTGTTTTGTCCCCGATTTCTTCTCTTTCTTAAAATCAAGAATTCTCTTGAACGTTAGGGTCTTCAAATAATCAGATCTGGTCGATATATCCCCCAATCTCTCCAGAATCAGCTCGTCAGGAGTCTTTTTGCTCCAGTCACAAAAGACTTGGAGCCCCCACACATAATTCTGTATCGTCATGGGCGGCCTGCTATGACTCAGTTCATCTTCCCATATCTTAGTAGTTTTGTAATCGTGTACTGACATG
>CAZXXP010000056.1:0-11723 GCA_964644785.1 uncultured Nitrosopumilales archaeon
TATTAGAAACTAATAAGCGGTATAGCTTGCTCACCCACACTATAGGCAAAAACGCCCAATTTTTGTAGAATTTAGGTCAAATTCGCTTTCGTGGTTGCTCCATGGAACAACCAAGCTAGACGACGGCCCCTCAAATGCGGAAACCTTTTCCTAACTCATTTAAAGGTTAATTGCAATTTTTGTCGCAGTCTGTAGTTTTCAGGTACTCTTGGTATGCATTAGTAAATCCGCAGGATTGTTACTGACTCATGGTGTAATCAGCAAAGAAATAACTTCCTATTACCGAAATAACGAATTTAGTAACTGTTTCCTGCATAAGTCGGTAATAGCTGTTCTCATAAGGAACATCGAGGAATATGCGGCTCGATACAAAGATCAAACTGCTTCGAATAGCAATATTCGTGGCTTCCATAGCCCTCGTCAAGATAGGGCTCTTGCCTCACCCCGACGGCGACCCTATAGGCGCGGATCCAGAGTAGTCTAGAAGGAAACACTTCTAGACCTTTCCTATTTTTTGGGCTTTACCTCGAGAATTGAATTTATCGTTTCTTCCGCATCGAACAACCATCCCTCTTTGTTGCTAAAGTTTTCGTAAGGAACTGTGTAACTGTAACTAAATGATAGGTCTAGGGTATAAACATGCCAACCATTGATGTTTTTTTGCAGATTGGAGTTCAGAAAGTGCATCGATTCGACAAGGTGTTCTACAGGCACCGTTGATACAACCCTATAGTATCCATCCTCCCTCCCTCCCTCTTTCCAAGTAAATGGGAAGTTGCTGAATATCCTCCTTATTTTGCGGAATTCGTCCTTTTGGAGTTTGTGGAATTCGTGTATGAGCCCGACGATCGTTGTGAGCTTTCTCGATCCTTCGCTTAGCCTATGGACATAGTAAGCTTTGATCAATGGCCCCACGTGGTTGTTAAAGTGCCACCTTGCCGTTCTGTCATTTAGCTGAAGTTTCTCTGCTATTTCCGCAATGCTTCTCCATGCCTGTAGTTCCAATTCTTTTATCAGCAATAAATCAGTAAGATCAATGTCGGGTTTTTCTTGAGGTTCCATCGTTTCTGGCGGGGCTGGTGGAGGCTCCTTCAATAGTGCCACTTTGCTCCAATCTATGCTCCATTTCTGCTCGCTATAGTCATAGTATTCGCTCCTCAATGCAAGGTTTCTCATCCACTCCAATTTTTCTATCCTAATACTATTGATGATCTTTTCCTGGGCCAATCTGTCGATAAAGATTTGAAATTCTCTTTTCTGCGATGCTGGCACTCCAAAGTTTGCAATATAGATTGGTTTGAGCAGCTCCCTTGAACAATATGTCAGAAAGGCTAGCTTGGCCAGCCTCTTCAGAAGTTCAGGCGCGTATGACGACGCATCTGGAGCGAATTCGATAACTGCAAACTGTCTTTCCAAGCCAAGGTTATCATAATCTATGTGCAAACCCACAAATAGGCCTAATTCAGGAAATCTCTTCTTGATTGTATATCTTATAGTTTCTACAGGTATTCCAGTCATTCTGCTGAGGAGGGCAATATTTTGAATTCCTACTCGGTTGATTGCGTTTACTAGCTTCGCGAGTCGGTCTTGCATTATTCATGGTTGTTACCGCTTTACCTAATAAGCTTGAATGTCATTGTGGAAAAGTTTATAATAGGAAGTTACCGTATACACAAGATAACTTGATAGATGATACCGATACGGTAACTTCATTCAAGGTTGAGCAATTTGTTCGTCGTTATCGGAGAGGCTTTGTAAATTCTACAATTGAGTATCTGATCTTGGTGCATTTGCAAAAGGTCCCGTTATGCGGCTATGACATACTGACTTTGATCTATGATAGGTTTCATGTCCTGCTCAGCCCAGGCCAACTATATCCAGTTATAGATCAATTGACTAAACAAGGCGTCATCCGCAAGGAGAGATTAGGACGAAAGTCTCTACTTAGATTAACCAGCCTAGGCGAGTCATTGCTGAAGAACTGGAAGCATGAGCAAGACTCTCTTCGCCTCCAGATGGGAGATCTCCTAGCAAGGGAAGCATAATAAATCGCGCAACTGAATGGGCAGTATAGAAACATGGAGAATTGGGTGCAGCTTCGCATCAGGTCCAAATGGGCTGAAACCATGTTACCCATAATCATCCTTGACGCGATAAGTAAAAGAGAACCTGATGAGTGGGAGTTGATAAACATGGTCCATGATACCCTCGGCTCTACCTGGAATCAGGAAGATGCTCGCAAGATTCTAGACGCTCTGATTCGGGATCATTTTGTACATCTTGAAGCTGATTCTATGAAGCTAAGGGTTGGTAAGGAAGGATCGCAACTGCTTTCCAGACTACATAAAGAGTATGCGGAGATCGTATCTCTTCTCTGATTATCAGTTTCTGATGCTTGATTCTGTTAAGTTATCGGTGACTACAGGCGCAAATTTTGAGCGTTAGGAGCCGAAAGTCAAGATGAGCCATTCTATATAGAACGTGGAAAATTATAAATTGTCAGTAAAACGGGCTTTTCATCTGGTCCCGCGGTAGCTCAGAGGATCCTAAAGTCCGAGAAACTTGGTAGAGCTTCCGATCTTCCTAAAGAAGAGGAGACGCTGTAGAAGTGGGTTCAGGCTCGTTTTACCAGCCTATCAAGCTAACAGATACCGGAGTGTCGTCGGTTCGAATCCGACCCGCGGGATCCCAACCCTATCCAGAAACTTCCATGAACTTCTCGGAGTACAGAGGGAAAGCATCTTTCTTGGACATGCAAGAGTCGCAGATACATGCTGGAGAAACAATCTTCCTGTCGCATATGGCGTTGTAGACGCAGGTTTCACATGGCGTTGTTATTCCGCATATGAAGCATTTTAGAACAAACGAAAAATCGTCTTTGAGTACTTCTCTAAGCAAAGGCACTAACAGGCCAAGCCTTGTCTTGGGCGTTATCATGAAACCCTCTTTTGAGTCGTACTTGAGTCCAATTTCTCTAGTGAGTTTAATGAAAACATCCTTTCCTATGAACGGAAGTTTGAAATGCTCTCCAATTGAGATCTTCATTTCAGAGCCTCCAGGATTTTCTTCCCTTCCCTCATGACGACCTTCCTCGTCGGCTCATCGATTCCCATATGCTCAAGTTTCTGATCTCCATCCTCTGTTGCTGCAATTATCACGGCAAAATACGGCAGAAACACTGCTGAAAACTGCCTCCTTGACGTCCGAAACAAAGGGCCGAAAATTCTGCCTATCTGGGAGAAGTATTTGGCTTCGTTCCATAGCCTCAGTTTTAGATTCCATGGTATAGCATCATCGTTGAACTGAAGCTTGCGCCCTTTGATTGCATAGACCAGGCCTATGGCAAGCATTATGTCAAGATATCTCAACTGGCGCCACTCCTGCGTCCTTTGAATCCTCCCGATTATCTGGTCTGCCCGCGAAACTACATTCAAAGCATTTGCTAGGTATTCAATTTCAAGCGAACTTGTTATCAGACTCGAAAACACTCTCTCAATCTTGCCCTTCGGATCAAGCTCTGCAGAGCGTAGAGCCGCAAGCGCATCAGCTGGTGTAGTAGCATCGAAGAGCTCCTGAAACGACTGGCTGATCGTTGAACTTCTGTCTCTTTCAGCAGGTTTGGACTCTATTTTGAGCTCTCCAAGCACGGCCGCTTGCAGGTCGTTTATTGCAGATCTTACATCTCCTTTAGACTGAACTACTATCGTTTGTAATGTCTTGGCATCCAACTGCCTACCCTCCTTCACAAGAAGTCCCCGGAGGTGCAACTCGACAAGCCTTGGTGGTATCCTCTGAAAGCGGAATTTTTCTGCTTTGCGGGCTATTTTTTCGATCTTCAAACTGTCCTGTGCATTTGCGATCAGGACAAGAGGGACGGAAGTATTCTCCATCAGATCCATGACGAAATCCGTTCCTCCATAATCTGCCCTCCCAAAGATTCCGTCAACCTCGTCCAAGAGTATAAGCGACTTGCCAATGAGGGCTTGGTTTACAACTGAAGGACCCAGCGCCCTGTCAAGCTTATCCTTCGTTCGAATGTCGCTGGCGTTGAGCTCTATTACGCTATAACCAAGTTCTCTTGCAGCCGCGTGCACAGTTGTCGTTTTTCCGATACCCGGTGATCCTAAGAGGAGAGCGGCTTTTGCTCCAACCTTCCAAGTCCTGAGCCACTTCAGAAACCCCGTCCTGGTTTCTTCGTTCCCTACAAGCATTGCGAGCGATAAGGGGCGATACCTCTCCGTCCACATCAAGTCCTTCAGAATCTCAAAGCGCCTCCAAAGAGAAATGCGAGCAGGCCAAGCAACATGCCCCCTAGCGCAAGTTTCTTCACTTCAGCTGCCCCTTCGACGGTATAATTCCTGATGATCTTTGACGATAGATAGATGAAGAATGCGTCCGTGACGAACACAAGTATTGCATATACGATGCCCGCAATTCCCAGCATTAACGGAAACAAGCTGGTTGAAACTGCTGCGAGGAAGAACAGGGCTCCAATCCTTGACGCAGTTTTCTCTCCTTTAGTTATGGCTATCGAACGAACATCTCTTGTCTTATCTCCTTCGACATCAGATATTGTTTTGACGACTTCCCTACCCGTCCCTGCCAAAAACGACGTAAGGGCAAGAGACCAAAGCATGATATCGTCTCCCTTCCCAGTTGCAACCCCCCCAAAGACATAAGGGACCGCTACTGATGCTGCAACCATCACGTTCCCAGAGAAGCCTCTCTTCTTTCCCCAGTAACTGTAACTCCAAGCTAGCAGAGCGAAGAACGCTGCAATTGCAAGGTTTGTTAGACTTATGAAGGAGGCTGTAGCGAAACCAATTAGAAGAAGAACAGCGGCAAACATGTTAGCCTGCCTCAAGCTGACAGCTCCGCTTGGAATAGGCCTAGTGGGACTGTTGATCCTGTCAATTTCGACATCGTAGCAATCATTGATCACCATAGAATAAGACGACACAAAGAATCCAGTCAAGAAGCCAAGTAATATCACCATAGAATAAGACGACACAAAGAATCCAGTCAAGAAGCCTAGTGATTCTAATTCTACTGTCTTTGATGGCGCAACAACAGCCACCCCTACAATAACGGCGAAGCCTATCATAACAGAGTTTACAGGCCTTATCAGCGAAAGCAGTGCTGACGGTGCTGCCACTTAGGTCGGTCCTTGAAACCTTTCCTTTGAAACCTTGTAGTAGATTATCTCCCCTCTTCTCTCGACTACGGCAATTATAGGCGTCTTCCCCATTTTGGTGATCTGCGCAATGGATTTTGATAACGCAGTGACGGAAACTTCAGTGCCTTCGTTCAGGCCGAAGATGACGAACTTTGCCGATTTAGACCCATGTTCTCCTCTGTCATATACTCTGAAATCAACGCCAAAGCCAAACCCCTCCTTCGACACGTAGCCTCTAGATCTCAAATCTCTGTAAAGCAGAAACCTTGTCCATGCATTAGTATCGTTCCTCAAAGATCTCTCAACCAGATAATCAAAAGCGACTTTCTTTCCATTTTCCATGATTTCAAGTCTTGCAATGTAAGAAAGGTATAGCATTTCGTAATCTGCAAGTAACAACGATGAATCTTCCTTCTTGCCATAGCCTTTTGACTCTAGCAGGACTACAATGCCTTCATCCTCTACAAGCGCGCCTTTGGGTGTAAGCCTTGCAGAAACTACCTGCTCTATCTCTTCAGCCATGGAATCGACATTCGGACATTTCTTGTGATTTAAGGATTCTATGGGTAGGATTATTTAGGGAGCCAAGATCGTTGCACGCTATGCCTAACTTCTTCGAAGAGAGGACAATAAAGTGGGAAAAAGACACGGTGGTGATGATAGACCAACTAAGGCTTCCAGCACAGTTCATCTATGTCCAATGCACGAACCATAACCAAGTTGCCGACGCCATAAAGAGGATGGTCATAAGAGGAGCCCCAGCCATAGGCATTGCAGCTGCTATGGCCCTCGCTCTAGCAGCCAGGAACAGCAAAGCCAGAATCAAAGACGATCTTATCAACGATCTTAATACAGCTGCAGAACTAATCCGAGCAACAAGACCAACAGGGGTAAACCTGTTCTGGGGAGTAACCCAGATTCTGAACAAGGTTCAAGCATCTACATCAGGCATACAAACTCTGAAGGAGGAGATAGTTGCAGAGGCGAAAAGGCTTGCGGATGAAGATGTAGAGTTCAACAAAAAGATAGGGTTCTACGGCGCATCACTTCTGGAAGACGGCGATACAGTGCTAACCCACTGCAAATAGCCAAAAAAGGCTAGCAGAGTGCGGGGGCGCTGGCAACCGTCGGATATGGAACGGCTCTTGGAGTGGTAAGAGGGGCAAGGGAGCAGGGAAAGTGTATCAAGGTCATCGTCACGGAGACTAGGCCACAATTGCAAGGAGCAAGATTAACAGCATACGAACTGAAAGAGGATGGGTTTGACGTAACTCTGATAACAGATACTATGGTCGGCTACGTGATGAAGGAGGGGCTCGTCGATAAGGTAATTACAGGAGCAGACAGAATTACAAAGGATGGTTATGTCTTCAACAAGATCGGGACTTATCAGTTAAGCATACTTGCCAAGAGACACGAAATACCATTCTTCTGTGCAGCTCCCATATCATCCTTCGACCCTGAGAGGACTTTTGACCAAATTGTGATAGAGGAAAGGAATGTCAGGGAAATTACCCATGTAGGAGGGAGGAGGATAGCGCCAAAGGGCATTGCCGTATTCAACCCCGCATTTGATTCTACCCCTCCAGATTTGATTTCTGCGATAATTGCCAATTTTGGCATAATCAAGCCTCCCATAGGCGAAGAGCTAGCCAAAAAGCTACGTGTTAATAGATCATCATAGTTAGGATATACGCCTGCACAAGTCACGTGTACATGGCAGTACCCTGGCTATAGCCTCTGGAAGATGCTACAATATGAAGCGAGAATATAGTAAAACAGTGGAGTACTCTAGTTAGAGTAAGAGGTACCAAAACGGGTCCCATGCTGAACTATGGGAAGTAGGCGATGAAGTAGAAAGATTTCGTTATTGATAGTGACGTTAATTTCTCTTCTCATGGATCAAAGAGCCAAGCGAGTAAGTTACTCTAGTGTCAAAGTGATAAAGTAACCATGACGAATAGACAAATATTCATGCAAAAAGAAGATGGTGGCTTACAGCAATGCGTATAGTGATAATAGGGTTCGGAGTGGTCGGGCAGGGTTTCTGCAGGCTCCTGCAAGGAAGGCGGAAGGAGCTTATTGCAAAATACGGCCTCAATCCCAAAATTGTGGGGATAACCGATACTGGAGGCGCGGCCATGGATGAGATGGGATTGGATATTACGAAGCTTCTTGAAATCAAGAAGAATAAGAAATCCGTTGCTGATCTCGAAGCTAAGGGGAAGAAAAAGACAGGGCTTGAAGTAATCGAAGAGGCCGAAGCAGAAGTTGTAGTTGAAGCGACCCCTACCAACATACTAGATGGCGAGCCCGGCATGTCGCACATAGAGAAAGCCTTGAAATCGAAGAGGAACGTCATAACTGTGAACAAGGGCCCTCTTGCTTTGGCATTCCCAGCCCTTATGGAGCTTGCCAGGTACAACGGCGTTATGCTGAAGTTCAGTGGCTCTGTTGGAGGAGGCACTCCGATACTTGAATTTGGCAAACGCTGCTTGGACTCTGACACAATCCTTGCAGTCAGAGGAATCCTGAACGGCACAACGAACTATATCCTTACCGAGATGGATACCAATGGCTTATCGTTCAGCGAAGGGTTGGCGAATGCCCAGAAACTTGGCTATGCGGAGGCTAACCCGTCTCTCGATGTCGATGGCTTCGATGCAGCGGCTAAGCTTATCATACTTGCCAACTTTCTTATGGGCATCCCTGCAACGATAAAAGACGTGCAAATCAAAGGGATAAGGGATGTGACACAGAAGGATATTCAGAAGGCAAAGGCCAAAAATTCAACGATAAAGCTTGTTGCAAGCATAGACGGAAACTTGAGCGTCAAGCCTGCGGAGCTGAAGAGGAGCGACCCCATGTGCGTAAATGGAGCCTTAAATTCGGTAAAGTTCATTTCCCAATTCGCCGGCGAGCAGGTGATCATAGGTAAGGGTGCTGGAGGGACTGAAACTGCAAGTGCGATTCTCCGAGACCTGCTTGAAATCAGAAACAACCTGAGGATGATATAGAAAATGAAGCTAGTAATGAAGTTTGGAGGAACCTCAGTAGGAGAGGGAAAAAAGATCAGGAACGTAGCGGAGATTGTAAAGCAGAACTCCAATAACAATAACATAGTTATTGTAATTTCAGCAATGAACGGTCTTACAGACCAACTGCTCGCCATAGTCGAAAAGGCGCGCAAGGGAGAATCCTCTATTGGGGTCCTTAATGGGCTTCAGAAGAGACATGAGCAGGCAATTGAAGATGCAATAACAAAGGCAGTTCTTCGCAGCAAGGTAAAGCAGGAAATTCTGGATTTATTCCAGCGGTTGAAGAGTATAGTCGAAAGTGGGACGATACTCAAAGAGCTTACTCCAAGATCGAAAGATTACATCATCTCATTTGGAGAGAGGCTTGCAGCACCGATTCTAGCTGGTACTCTAGAAGATCTTGGTTTAAGATCAATTTACCTTACTGGAGGTGAAGCGGGAATCATAACCGATGACAACTTTGGAGAGGCAAACCCTCTCATGGACGTAACAAGGCAGAAGGTAAAGAACACGCTCGACACAATACTGGCAAAAGGTGTCATCCCTGTCTTGATGGGCTTCATGGGCGCAACTCAAAATGGAGACATTTCGACACTAGGTAGGGGAGGTTCAGACTACAGCGCTACGATGGTAGGCTCCTGCATAGACGCAGAAGAAGTTTGGATTTGGACTGATGTAGACGGCCTGATGACTGCAGACCCAAAAATTGTAAAGAACTGCCGTCTAATACCGAGGATTTCCTACGCCGAAGCTGCAGAGATGGTCATACTCGGAGCAAAAGCTATGCACCCAAGAGCGCTGGAGCCTGCAAAGGAGTGCAGCATACCCGTCCGCATCAAAAGCACGTTCAATCCCTCAGCAAGTGGAACCCTAATCTCAAAAGACATTACGGTGAAGAAAGGTGAAATAGTAAAGGGTGTTGCTGCGATCAAAGATGTTGCACTCATCAACATTTCGGGGATGAGCATGGTGGGCATGCCTGGTACAGCAGCGAAGATCTTCAACATACTCGGCAGTAATGGGATAAATGTCATAATGATTTCGCAGAGTATATCCGAGTCTAACATTTCTCTGCTCGTGAGGAGGAACCAGCTAGCAAAGGGCCTGAATGCTTTAGAGTTGGCACTATTAGCCAGGAGCTCAGTTAAAGACATAGCCTTTGAGGACGATGTAAGCGCAATAGCCATTATCGGCGCAGGAATGAAGGGTACCTACGGTGTTGCAAGTAGATTATTTGGAGCAATTGCAAAGAAAAACATCAATGTAAGAATGATAGCACAGGGCTCATCAGAACTGAACATTTCTTTTGTAGTAAGCGAGGAGGACTGCGAGGAAACCATCAGAACTGTTCACGACGAATTCATGCTCTGATTACTTGCTTATCACAGTAAGAACGTCGCCATCCTTCAAGCAGTGACTTATCCCTACCCTCTGGCCAGGGAACTTTGCGCTGGTGCCCCAGACCTGAGCATAACGAAACTCGTCCTTCAAGTCTCTGTGAACCTTGTTGCAAATATCCAATATCAAAGAACCATTTCTTACAATCATTGGCTCTTCGTAGTCAGTCTCCCGTCCCTTTGGCCGCATGAAAATCCTGATGAAATCAAGCTTATGGAAGAGCTTCTCTTTCAGCGCCTCAACATTGATACCGGCGTCTGCAGAAATCGGGACGAAATCGACCCCTGTCCTCCCGCGTATTTCGTTGATGAACCCTGCATTGACTAGGTCAATCTTGTTCATTACGACTAGAGACCTTGGATAGGTTCTAGTGCCAATTAAGACATCGATCAGCTGCTCATCAGAAATATCCTCTCTCACGATGACTCTGGCATGATGGATGTCATAGACCCTCAAGATGTCCTTGACCAGCTCTTCGTTCATCTTTGTCATCTTTACCTGAGAGGCAACAGAAACTCCTCCGTTGCTTGTCTTCTCTATTATGACGTTTGGAGGCCTTTCACCTGGTCTTACCCCTATACTCTTGATTTCATTGACGAGAAGTGGAAAGGCTTCAGGCTGAAAGACGTCGAGCATAAACAAAACAAGGTCTGCAGATCTGGCAACTGATAACACTCTTTTTCCTAAACCTTTGCCGCTTGACGCGCCTTGGATAATGCCAGGCAAATCGAGAATCTGTATCCTTGCGCCCATGTAATCCAAGACCCCAGGTACCACGGTCAGAGTGGTAAATTTGTAGGCCGCAACTCTGGATTTGGCATTGGTCAGATTGTTCAATAATGTCGATTTGCCCACGCTCGGAAGTCCTATGAGCACAACTGTTGCGTCGCCGCTCTTCTTTACATCGAACCCTAGCGAGCTGGCACCGCCGCGACTCTTGGCTTCTTCAGCGTCGCGCTTGAGCTTTGCTAACTTGGCCCTCAAAAGACCAACATGGTGTTCTGTCTTCTTGTTCACTTGGGTTTTGTGTAAGTCATCCTCAATTTTCTTCATCTTCTCCTGTATGCCCATTTAGATCATCCGAAATGTCAAGCGAATTCCTGCATTAATAATATGCAAAGCATTATATAAATTGCAGAACGTCTTGCAGCGAAACCATGAGACCCACCCTGATCGTTGTTGCAGTCATAGTAATAGCAGGCATTGCAGGCTCAATTCTATTTTTCACACCTTCGACGCCCATAACCCAGTCATCAGATTTCCGCCTCGAATATTCGAGGAAAGGTGGAATCGCGGGCATGGACGAAAAACTCGTCATAGAGGCAGACGGGGCGGCATCTTTCACTAGCAACAGACGAGAGCCATATTCGACGAAACTGGATACTCCAGTGTTTGACGACCTGAAAGGTCTGATATCCAGAAACGTTGACAAGGTGCCTTCAACTGCAATAAAGGCTGTGTCTGGTGCCGCGGATTATTTCGAATATACAATCACCGTTAGGGCCAACGGGAAGGCATTCGAATTCTCTTGGGTCGACGAAGGTGCAGCTCAAGCCAAGATACCAGAAACTCTAAACCTTATTCATAGCAGAATCGTTATAGTTCAAGAGTCTTTGATCAAATAATGCGGGGGAATTTCGGCATTAATTTGTCTGTAAATTACAAAAGATTCTAGCACAAATATTTTCGTAACAGTTTCAAAACCTATTTGATATCAAACCCATTTTTTCAAATGCCAAGAATTATTTTCGATCAGACCCCCGCAGGATATACACATGATCTTTGCACCAATGCACCAGGAGAAATCCTAGTGTAGCCAGAGAATTCCTTAGTATCCTGCTCGCGGTGTACAATATCAACACCAGGCCGTCATTTGAAACGTTTGAAACATTTGAAGCCTTGTTATGAAACATTTGAAACTTGAAGGGCCATTTGAAACCTGTGAAAGTTTCTGTGAAACTTATGAAACCTTGAGAGTCGAAATGCCCACCATCCACTTGGGAGCTTACCCAAGGCTACACCTCCGTTAGTTAATCAGGAAGTCGTCCAGCTCTACCTGGAGGGGTACACCCAGGAAGGGATCGTAAAGAGGCGTGTGGTCAAAAACCTTG
>CAZXXP010000057.1:0-8265 GCA_964644785.1 uncultured Nitrosopumilales archaeon
GTCCTTCCTTTATGCCTTCTTTGATGATCACTTGCCCTTGTGGTATTACGTCAGGGAGACCGAAGGCGATAAGAGATCCGTCAACCGCTGCAGATATTCCAGGAGCCTGCTGGCCTCCACCACCGCCTCCTATGAAGGTGTAGATTCTGTACTTGCCATCCTTCCCCGCTCCTATTGTAGGCATGATGTTCACCGATATTCCGAAGTACTTTGTATGGAGTGTATTCCCAGTGTTAGCGTCTAGCCACTTGATATTGCCATCTTGCGGGTATATTTGTACCATTCCTCCCGTAGTAGAGACTCCCCCTCTGTAACCATACCCTGTTTCCTGATGGGTCCAGACTGCCTTGCCGGTGTTGACATCTAGTGCAGATATCTGGAAGCTCCTCGGAGGTGGCGTGAGCGCCGGGTCTCCTCCTGCTCCATTGTTCCCAAATGCCCTGACGTTTCCAATTCTATGTGAATTCATATCGTTGTAGTGGGCAGCATATACACGCTTCCCATCATACGCTAGGTCACTTTCGAAGCAGGCTGTGTAGCATGAGGTTTTGATTGATTCCTTGCTGGGATAATTCATCCACGGCCGACTCATATGCTCCTTGGCGAATGATCCTGTAACCCTACAGCATGCGTCTTTTGTCTTCGGATCATTATTCTTGTCTACGCCGAAGTTCTGGCCATTAGTCGCCCATGGTGCGCCTCCTCTGTTAATGAATGGGCCGCCATCGTATACCCAGAATGGTTTACCCGTTGCTGCATCCAGTGCGAATATCAATCCGTTCTTGCATCCCTTTATGTATGCCTTCTTTCCCTCTACCTGTCCTAGCAAGCCAGACCACGAACAGTCATAGTCCCAGAGGTCGTGAGGAGTAGGGTTGAACCACCATACCATTTTTCCTGTTCTTATGTCATGGACTGTGAAGCTGCTGCCAAATAGGCCGGGTCCATACCTATGCGTGAGGTTTGTGTATGGTCCTTGGTCACCCCATCCAATATACACTAGGCCAGTTTCTGGATCCAGAATGTATTGACCCCACACTGGTGCTACTGCGCTTGATGTGTGAAGTTTCCCAAAGGATGGCGAGCTTGGTACCATATCGATCCAATCATTCTTTATGACCTCAGGATCTACCTCTGTGCACTTTGTTGCTAGATATGTTGGTGCCCTATCCCTTGCAGGGTGGTTGATGCCTTCCAAGTATCGAGGATACTCAAAGTACCATCCATTCCCATTTACCTTAGTGCATGCATCGATTGCCCAGTTCGGATCGCCCTGAGCTGGGGGCAGGATGAATTCTCTATAGATCCTCTTTGGATTTTGGAGATCGCTCATGTCTACTCCTGACACAAAGCCTCTTCCTCCTGATCCGCTACCACCACCGTATGGAACAAGCATGGTATTGCCTTGGAATACTGGCGGGTTAGCTTGACTGCCCATGACTCCTTGGTTGCCTATGGTTCCGACTTTGCCGTTGGCAACGTCACCGAACTCCGCATTTGTGCCACAAAGCACTTCTGGCTTAACGACCCAAGCTGTCTTCCCAGTCTTGGCATCAATCGCGTATACAGTGCAGGCGGTAGCACTTGGTATCACCCAGCCCTTATCCCGATAGTAGTTAATCGCATGTGTTTCTGCGGCGGGCGGGTTAAGCCATCCTCCTGTGTAATTCCCCCTGTACCATTCCGCGGGGAACGTATTCAAGTAATTGTTAACCCATATCTCTCTCCCTGTTGCGGCATCCAAAGCATATACTCTCTTGTCTCTTGTCGAGAAATAGACTATGCCATCAACTATTAGCGGTGGTGTAATAGCGCCGTACGCGACTGCCCTCTTGGAGTCAGCACCCGCCCTCGGGATTGGGTATATCCATTTTGTTTCAAGATACTGGATGTTATCTTTGTTTATCTGGGTTTGAGGACTATAACTACCTCCTGTAGGCTGATAATTGATCCATTCCCAATTGCCGGTTGGTACAGTTGGTGCTGCGCCTCCCACAGGAGGGCCGCCAGGATCGAATGCGCTTATGCGGGGGATTGCGGTAAGTAATGCTGGTCCGAGTAACAGTGTTGCCGTCAGCAGACTCAACGTCATAATTCTATGAGCCATGATCATCAGGATGTTTATGGGGTATAAAAGCTCGTTGACCTTCTTTATGCAGGATTGGTCAAAAGCCGATCTTAGGACGTGATTATGATTCAGCTCAAGAGTCTATAGAAACAAAAAAATAGAGCAAGGCTTAAGATATGACAGTAGACGTGGCAGTTCTGAGTATAGGTTTGGCAAGGACATGGTATGACAAGGACATATCTCTTAACCCGATAAAGAACGAAACCATTGCGGTAATTGGGTACGGAATTCAGGGCGCTGCACAAGCGTGCAACATGAAGGATTCTGGCTTGAAGGTCATAGTTGGAGCAAGGAAAGGAGGAAAAAGCTGGGAGCAAGCAACAAAAGACGGGCACAGGGTCATGGAAGTTGCCGATGCTACTCAGAAGGCGGAAATAATCCATGTGCTCATCCCAGACATGGAACAGGGAGCTACCTACAAGAAGGAGATAGAGCCTTTTATCAAAAAGGGTAGCGCTCTTAGCTTCTCGCACGGTGCAGCTATACACTGGAAGTGGATCCAAGCTCCAAAGTGGGTAGATGTGATAATGCTGGCTCCAAAAGCACCTGGAAAGAGGGTAAGGGAGCTCTACCTTGAAGGGTTTGGAACTCCGGGTCTGGTTGCGGTTCAGCAGGATTTTACAAAGAAGGCATGGGACAGGGTATTGGGAATAGCAAAGGGAACAGGTTGCTCGAGAGCAGGAATCCTCGAAACCACGTTCAAGGAAGAAGTCGAAACTGACTGGTTCGGAGAGCAGGTAGATCTATGTGGAGGAGCTGACAGGCTAATCAGGACGGCTTTTGAAACCCTTGTAGAAGCTGGCTACCAGCCCGAAATCGCATATTTTGAATGCTTGCACGAATTGAAACTGATAGTTGACCTGATTCAGAGGTATGGCATCGCGGGAATGTACAGGAGGGTCAGCGAAACCGCAAGGTTCGGAGGCTTGACAAGAGGTGAGAGGGTTGTTGGAGAAGCCTCGCGAAATGCAATGAAGAAAGCTCTTGAGGACATACAGTCTGGCAAGTTCGAGAGGGAGTGGGTGGAAACTTACAAGCGGGAAGGCAAAAAGTCCTTTGACAAATACCTGGAAGAGATTGAAGACCATCCTATAGAACATGTAGGTAAGAAGCTAAGAAAGATGATGTGGCCCAACGAGCAAATAGAATAGAATTAAGATTTTTCAGAACGTCGCATTCTCCTCAGGACTACTCGACCAAGCGACGCTCCAAGCACGCTCATGATGATGTTCCTTCCAACTAGAAACGTGAACAGAAGTATCGGCGACGCTGCTCCAAGTACAAACTGAAGGAGGGCCGCCGAATCTGCAAAGGGCCATCCTACCGAAATTAAGCCTCCAACTACGATCAGGCTTTCGGCCAATCCGCTCAATGCTGCAGCGATTGCTACCCTTGACTTCTTCAACACGTTTTCTTCATACCTCCCTGCCATCAAGACCAGGTCGAATACAACACCTGCCGCAAGGGTTGCAGGAATCAGGAAGATTTTGTCAGGGCTACTGAAAGGTGCAACTGCCAACAGAATCGCGCTGATGAACCCTAATGTGCTTGCTCCCCAAGGCTTTGCAAGCCTTACTGCAACTATTGTAAGTACCAAAGCTCTGACAAAGTGAATGTCTACGCCTTGAAAGAACCTCCCGAGTGCCACGCTCGACATAAAGGCGTACATCAGGTAAAATCCAGAAAGTACTCCCGACATGGCAACCATCCTCGCCCTCATACTCACCATCGTAGAGTTCTCTTCTACGCCTAGCGGGGCACCCAGTCTGGAGCGGTAGCTCATCATGAAACCGGTAAAGAGAAGCACTGCGCCGAGAAACTCGAACTCAAAGAAGACATCTGGGTTGCCCAGTATTCCAAGCAGAGAGCCTCCGACACCATTGAGAATGCCTCCGCCCGCTAGGAAAAGCGCGTAATACCTTTTCCTGTTAACCGCGAAACTGAAGAGCGCCCCTCCGATTAGGAGTACTCCTCCTATGATGTTAAGGAGGATTGTCTGCCCCCTTACATAAGATGGAAAGGCTCTCACGCCATCTCTGATCCCGTAGGCTACGGACTTTTGGAAACTCGCTTGGAATGTGGATAGATCAATTTCAGCAGTAACGCCTGTAGCCAAGAGAACTGTCGAAAGCCCAACAACTGCATAAAGAGAGATTCTGCCCCATTTGGGAGAAAGAAGGTATAGAACTCCTGCGCCGAGAAGGCCTACCTGAGGCCCGATGGAAAGGTAGTAAATCTTGAAAAATAATGAAGATATGCCGATGAATTCGGTGCTCATGGCAAATTCGACAAGAACTCCAACGGTGAAAAGGCTCATGGCGACCGTCCAAACTAGCTGGTGAACCTTCCTCCTCATCAAGTACTGACGAGCAAGAATTACTGTGAAGACACTAGCAATGATGGATGTGCCGAGAGGTATGAACGTAACCATCGCCGTTATGGTTGTTCAGCGGCATAAAAAGTTGCGGGTACTCTACAAAATAACTGCAAAGCTAATGTTTATTTTCACCTTTTGAAGTGCCTTGCTACAATGTCAGAGGAAGTTCACTTTAGCCTTGAAAAGTGGCTCATTTCTGTAATACAACTAGTATTCTGGCTGATACTGTTTGTTCCTCTGATACTGGTAACCATCATCTTGATAATACTCCCAGATACTCTAAGGTCTCTAGGGATAGAAAAGTTAATAACTCCAAACGAGCTCCTCGTTACTCTAATCGACCCTACAAAGGCTGTTCCCACTGTCATGATACCTGTTACATTCGCAGTCTTGCCAAAGATCCTAATACCGGGTTTGATATTCTTGGTAGTCTCACTAACGATCTTCTTCTATGAAAGAGAGAAGAAGATAGTGACAATTTCAAGATATGCTCCAATAAAGGCCTTCAATGAAACTCTGCTAGGCTTGCTATTGCTCCTCTTCCCAGTAACGCCGTGGGGACCAGGTTTCAAGGACTTTAAGGTTGCAAGGTTCGTCGAACCTACTCTCCCTATGTGGAGAAGCATTTGGGCTGCAAAAGAGAAGATATGGCCCTCTAATTGGGCTAACCCCGGTCACAAAGAAGCAGGTCATTAAGACTTTTATTGGACCTTTATCATCGAATCACCGATAAGAAATGCAAGAAACCAAGAAGAATACGCTGGTCATCGTAGTCAGCAACGGTACAATTGATCGGCTATACCCTCCGTTGATCTTGGCCACTACCGGTGCTGCCCAAGGTATGAAGGTTCATCTGTATTTCACCTTTGGAGGCATGAAGCTATTGACAAAGCAGACTGCTGACGCTCTGATCACTTCGTCAGATCTTGGCCTGACGAAAGATCAGTTAATGGAGCTACTGCAAAGAGGACAGATGCCAACGGTTAGAGAGATGCTCAAAAGAGCAAAGGAGATGGGTGTAAAGATCCACGCCTGCTCACCAACCATGGGGGTCTTCGGCTCGACAAAGGAGGATCTGATTTCAGAAGTTGATGACATCATAGGTGCATCTACGTACTTAGACTTTGCATCAGACCCTGACGCCGTGACGCTCTTCACTTAAATATTCAGATGTGTCACTAGAACATAGTGTATTGCAGAAACCATCCTGAGCGACTAGCTACTGCAGGGTGCAAGTACTGCAGCGCACCTCTATGTGCCGAGTGCCACTACAACCAGCACCTGAAAGAAAAACACCTGCACTAGTTTAGCTGTGCGAGTTGGTTAGGAGCAAATAGGACTTCTTTCTGCTGTTGGGGGACTACAAGCACGGGTATCGTAGACTCCTCGACGATCAACCTTGCGACGTCGCCCAAGGCCTTGAACTTACCGACGCCCTTCAGCCCAATAAAGCCAATTACTATCATCTCAACACCCATGATCTCCGCTACATCCAAGACCTTTGCCTTAATATCACCTGTCTCGACGATGGTGCGGTACCTAACACCGTTCAACTCCAACGCTGCTGATGACTTGAAGAACTGCTCTAGCTGGAGGTGCGCCTTGGCGACTGGATCTCCTCCTGTCTCAACAGTGTTTTTTTGTTCTAGCTTTCCTTCAATAACATTCAGCAAGATAAGTTCCTTCCAGTTCTCCCTGGCAATTCGAGCAGCAACTTTTACAGCTTCGACTGAAGCCTGCGAACCATCTACGGCAACCAATATTCTATTAGACATTTTTTGACTGCAGAAATTTGGATCAATATCTGATTTAAAACCCCTAGCCGGTTTTCAGCCTTGATTATCAGGAATGATAGCAGAACAGGTATCAATCACATATATACGACAAGAGAGGTTGTAAAAATGGCGGCAGGGAGGGTCGGGGTATTAGCCGTGCCCCGTTCCGAAACCGGCTACATGCGGGACCAGTAACTGTCAGTTAAAACGGGCAGGTTAGGAACCTTCCAATCCTGCATGGATGACTCCACGCCGCGACGGGCAGTTGCAAGAGGCTGCCCTTCCGAAGGGGAGGGTTTGCTTTCAACTGCTGAAACCGGACAGGTCCGGGAGGGAGCATCCGTAAGGTGGGGCAGCTGCGCTGTCGCGTCTACGCGAAGGACATTGCAGGAATGGAGAAGGGCTTGGTCAGCCCGCGAAACCTGGCAGAACTGCCGCCGTTCATAAACTCTAATAGGAACTTTGATTATTCAAATAATGCTTTGCTTAAAATCATCTGGGCCCTGCTCAAAATCCTGTTAAAGAAGGACGCGATGGCGGATGCCCTAAAGGGTATCACTATTCAAGGAAATCCAATGGTGAATTCTTCTGCGGTGCCTGATGTCATACTGAAGGACAAGAAGAAAAATCCGAAATAAAACGCCGGGGGTGGGATTTGAACCCACGAGGCCTTGCGGCCACAGACTTAGCAGGCCTGCGCCCTACCAGGCTAGGCGACCCCGGCAATCTCGCCCCGTGCTCTTTTTTCCTTGGAGCCTGTGTAAGGCCCTTTGAAAGTAGCATAAAAGTTAGTGGTCGGGGTACAATCAGATTCCTAATCATATAGTCTACCGCGGATACGACGTGGACTTTAGGTCTTCAAGGGGAATATTAACTTCTTTCCCTAGACTTGAGATGTGAACTAATCTTCCAGACTTCAGTCTTACCATATGCTTTGAAGATTTCGGAGGCAACTTCTTCCCAGTCAAGCCGGCTTTTATCACGTAATCTTTAGTAATTCTCTCTCCTCTTCTGTAAGTGCGTACGATGATTTCGGGCATTCTATAATCGAAGAGGTAAGCGGGATGATCTTGCATCCAAGCAAATTTAGGCAGGTGAACCTAGAATGTCCATCTAGGATCACGTTTGTATTTTCATCGACTGCAATGGGCCTTCTCAGAACTCCATCCGCGCGTATTTCTTCCAAGAGATGTTTGGTGAGCGAAGGTTCTGGAAATTCATGTTCTTTGAGCATACCAAGGCCGAAGAACTTTAGTTTTGGGGAAGTCAACGAAGGAGCGCTCATCAGAAACAATAGGCTAATGACTCGGTTTTAACCACTTTCCTACGAAAATTAGATCTAACGTTGTCGTGAATATTGCGGTTATCCACGCTTATCTAGTGTCGATGGCGTGACCCAAGATGAGTCTGATGAAGGCAAAACTAGGAATTGTGGGAGTTGCTGCATTGATCCTGGGGCTGGCTATCTCGCTGTACGGTTACTTTAATCAAGAGATACCAGTCTGCGCACCTTGTATCGAAGGAAGGCCATGTCCTCCTTGTCCTTCACCATCTGTTCCAGATTTTACGTACTTTGGTTTGGCAATTGCTGTCATAGCAACAGCGTTGGTTTTGTTGAACCTTACATGGAGAAAAGGCGCCAAGAACCAATAGCTACCCCTAATGCTTGGCAACATGGGAACGTCCGGATCTGGAAGGTTGAGCATCAGATCTAGAATTATTCTTGTTCTGCTGGTGGAACAGCTGTTCTACTCTCTAAGCTAAAAAGAAGCGATAACGGGAATGTATCGTCGGCTATGGCGAATCCAAAATGTGCAAATAGTACCTGCAAACATGGGGGTTCAGAAAAATGGAACCGCGAGTTTTGGTTGGAGCGCTAGCGCTCGTTCTAATAATAGCTGTCGTTGGAGGATTGAGTTACTTTTGGACGTCCCCACAATATGGGACGCTCCCCCAACCACCCTACGAACCAAGACCATCTCCAG
>CAZXXP010000057.1:8275-11646 GCA_964644785.1 uncultured Nitrosopumilales archaeon
GGACCTGGGCAACCAGTTCCGCTGCCTCCAGAACCTGTTCCATTGCCCCCCGAACCAGTTCAACCCCAACAACCTCCCCAGCCTGGGATCCCTCCGTTGCCGCCCCATCCCCCGGTTGGAGGTTCACCTGATGTAGAGAAGGCTGTTCAAGCAGCCATGGACTACATAATCAAAGCTCCAACCTTCAAATTTGACGGCATCCCAGGCACGCCCACAGTGACAGATGGTAAGGTTCTTGAAAGCTTCCCGCCCCAGTACGTAATAACAATAGCATTTGAATCCAAAGCCGCAGGTTACGGAGACAGGTCGGGGAAAGTGCTAGCCACGGTCATAACAAAACATATTGCAGTCATCAAAGTAGTCGAAACAAGGATCACTTCCGCAATTCTGGACGACAGGTGGGACGAGCTTAACCAGCAGATGTTGCAGGCCACAGTAGTCCTGACCGAAGGTCAGAGAGATGGCCCGCTACTGGTCGAGAAGATCTACTCAGATTACATAACGGGCAAAAGCTACATCGAATATCCTGTAGCCAGGCTGGATGGTACTCCCATAACGATGCACGTTGGGGACACCGTTAGCAACGGTTGCACAATCACGCTGACACTATTGAGGATTCAAGACAAGACGGCAACTTTTGCAAAGGCGGAAAACAAGAATAGACCTTGTCCAATTTGTCTTTCTGCGAACACGCTTATCGATACCCCCGACGGCCCTATCAAGATCACCGAGTTGAAGAGTGGCATTTCTGTCTGGACCTCCGATCTTTCAGGTCATAGGCAAGCGGGCACGATTCTAGTGACTGCAAAAACAATGGTTTCCGCACATTACATGGTTCATCTGGTCCTTGAAGACGGGCGAGAGTTGTTCGTTTCCCAAGGTCACCCTACGGCGGATGGCAGAATTCTAGGCAATCTAAAAGCGGGAGACTGGGTTGATAATGCCCGCATAAGAATTTCTGAACTGGTTCCGTATGAAGGAGATGCGACCTATGATATCTTGCCGTCAGGAGAAACCGGGTTTTACTGGGCTAATGGAATTTTGATCGGTAGCACTCTAAAGTGACCCAGCTAAATATCGATGAGGTTCGGGGACTAGAAAACGAAGCACTCCTAGGCTTGATTGCCTAGGATTTGTGCTCTCGCAGCAGTGTCTACAATGACCCTGGCAGAGGCAAGTAAGAATGTCTTTTTCTTGTTGAGCCTAGGGGCCTGAGAACTTGAAGTCGGCCCAGTTACCGTCCTTGCCTTTGTTGTCGAAACTTAAACCATAATCCTTGTACCAGCTCGTCGAACCCTTCCCTTCGTTTATTGGACCGACGTCAGGTTCAAGCGGATGGTTTGAAACTACGATAGGTTTCTTCTTGTTCGCGCCTTCAGTGGGCTCGATCTGATATTCCAAGACGTCTGGGATTGCCACGTGATGTTTCTTGGCATCTATCTTGATCTGGACGTACTTCACCCCTTTGACGGTGCTGACTAGTGATGAGAGCATTGCTGGGGCACCGCCTGCTTTGCCACCTAAGATCGTTTCAAGTGCTTTTCTTTGGTCCTTTGTTGCCTTTTGGTCCAGGTACAAAGCGCCCGTCCAGTTCCCTTTCCAGAAGTTGCCCGGTGCCATTGCAAGCATGACCGCGTTGAGGCCATCGAGTTTGACGGTTCCGTAATTTCCTTTCACTATATGGAAGGCATCCAGTCCATCACAACGTCCACTTGTAGGGTCTGAATAAAAGAGACAGGGACAGCCCACGTCACAGCTACAGGTGTTTATCCAATTGCCTTGAATCCGCCATTTTGTGGCCATGATTTGGCAGGAAGTTTTGCTCTATATAAATATGCACTAAACCGACTGGTATGTCAAGAAAGCACCCAAGATCAAAAGTAAAAATCCGAGGATTTTAGAAACTTGCCACCGCGCAGGAGTAATCCTCTCTACCAGAATTGCAAGGGCAAAGAAGCCCATCCAGAAAAGACTCATGGAACCAATCAGAAGCAAGATTATCATTAGAGCCCAGCAGCAACCAACGCAGAAGTAGCCATAAGATACTCCCATCATCGCGGAGCCTGTTATGCCTCCTCTGTAATTTCGAAACAGGAACGTAGTCGGATGGCACCTGTTAAGACATGTGCCTTTGAATGGCGCAAACTGGTATATTCCGCTGCCCAATACAATCAATGGTGGCAGGAACCTAAGGTAGGGGCTCTGAAGCTGCAAAGTGTTACTCATCGTCAAAAGAGAACCTATCAGTATGTAGACAACGATCCCGAATCCTATCCATAACAACACGTAGGAAAACGCAAATGTGAATGCCTTTGGAATCGTCGGGCCACCACCTTCTTTCGTGGACTGGTCGGCATTTCTAGCTGCCCTAAACAAAGTCAGCGTAATCGGGACGATGACAGGGAACATCATGGCTATCATGCCAAGCGCCCAGCTCAGGGAGAAGAGCAGAATCATTGCGATGTCCAAGCTGAACATCTCGCCCATCATCATCCCCTCCGCTATGGGGTATGTCGAAAGTGCCCATGAAAGAGCCGAGATGCCTATCAGCGATCCGCCTACAAGGACAGTCTCAAGTTTGAACTCTTTGAAAGCGGCTGCCAAGGTAGCTTTCAGAATTGGATGAATTACTTAAGCAAATCTAAGGTAACCCAAAACCTATTTCTTTTCTAGATTCCGATAAGGAGAACGGATGAGCCGGACTTCTCTCAAGGGAAGGAGCGGAGAAATTATTCTAAACTGAGGGTTTGTAATATTTGAATTAGGTGGGACCTGAAGCTAACCTGTTAGGTGCCATGCTCTAATACTAGACCAATATTCTTAACAAAGAGGCGAGAAGATATGGTGAGTCGTTCAGTCATTATCGGTGTTGCAGTTGCGCTTGTAATCTTGGCCGGAATCGGTGGATTTCTACTATTGCCAAAGGGCCCTCCAGTAAAGGAATTTCAAACGACCATGCAGGAATTTGGTTATGACGGCTACAGTGGTGGACCGACCTATGCTGTCAAAGTGGGCGATACTGTGAGGTTCAAAGTGACCAATAAGGGCGGAGCGGGTCACGAGTTTGTGGTTGTTGCTGATTTGAATGGGACGACAAAGATGTTCCACGACGTAATCACAAAATTGACCAATCAAGGGCTCTCAAAAGATGCAGCTCAAGACCAATACGACTAGACACACAAGACGATGATACCTACTGTTGTGGCGTTTAAGGGGGCAATGCTCAGCCTCGACCCAGGGCAGAGTGGGACAGTAGAATTTGTAGTAGATAAGATAGGCACGTTCTGGTATATATGCCCAGAACCTGATGCGACATACTCTATCTTATCCGAGAATTATTACACCCCCTTAAGAGAATAAACAAGCTGATC
>CAZXXP010000058.1:0-11602 GCA_964644785.1 uncultured Nitrosopumilales archaeon
AAAGTCGAAGGTTGTCTGCGATGCCCTTCTGCTTGACGACAAGTCTAGAACTGACACTTATCCATACAACGAAATTCTTGAGGAGGATGCGACGATTAGCCACGAAGCAAGCGTAGGAAAGATCAGCGAAGAACAGATCTTCTACCTTATGTCGAGGGGTTTGAGCGAGGCTGAAGCCATGCGCACCGTTGTAATGGGATTCATGGAACCCTTCACAAAGGAGCTGCCGATGGAATATGCTGTAGAGCTGAATAGGCTGATGCAGCTCGAAATGACTGGTGCGGTAGGCTAGCATAACATACTTCAAGACTTTTTTTTTCAAAATGACGCTGAATGAAACTTGCAGAAATTACTGAAGAGCTAGCAATTAGCTCTGGTTTCAAGGCCGAGCCAGACTGGTTGAGACTCTCTCGGTCAAAAGCCTTCAACGAGTTCAGTAGTCTTCCACTAGAGCAATCGGGCCTCTATTCAAAGTATGCAGACCTACTGACGGCTGTAGATTTCTCTGGCTTAAAGTCAAAAATTGTTCGAAAGCCTCCTGCAGGAGCGGCTTTAGATGCAAACGTTTCAGCAAAAATAGTTCAGAACGATTCTGGCGCCATGCTGATCGTGCCATCAAAAGAACTGATTGAAAAGAATGTTATGCTACTACCAATAGAAGAAGCGTTTGCGGAGCACAGTTCTTTGCTGAAAGATTACGCTTCTGGAATAATCTCTCCTCTCGGGCAGGACAAACTTGCGTATCTCAATAGGGCAATGTTCACCAGCGGTATCTTCCTTTACGTTCCAAAAAACGTTTCAATAGAGAAACCCATTAGGCAAGTTTTCTCATCCGATTCTGACAGGTTCTCGCTCTTTTCCCGCTCCATAATAATTCTCGAAGAAAGTGCAAGCATTTCGATACTTTCCGAAGACTATACGCGTTCTAATGCTGATGAACCATCAATTTACAGCAGCCTCATAGAAGTCTACCTGAAGGATAATGCGAATCTTGCCTTTTCCAACATCCAAGCACATGCGAGCAACGTGGTCAGCCTTGCAAATCGTCAGGTGAGATGCACGCAGGACAGTAGGGTCAAGTGGGCTGGAGGCTACACGGGAGGTAGGATAACGAGGAGTAGGGTAGAAACGCTGCTGGAGGGAAGAGGCTCATTCGCACGGGACTACGAACTTGTATACGGAGACGGCAGTAGCAGATCTGACATTACTACGGATATGATTCACGTTGGAGAAAACAC
This sequence comes from uncultured Nitrosopumilales archaeon, assembly GCA_964644785.1. Classification (GTDB taxonomy): domain Archaea; phylum Thermoproteota; class Nitrososphaeria; order Nitrososphaerales; family UBA57; genus VHBL01. The sequence goes on from CAZXXP010000058.1 coordinate 1,239, forward strand.
AGACGGTGAAATAGAGTCGAGAGGAATTCTGAGGGACAAAGCACGATCGACGTTGAAGGGCGTCATAAAGATAGAAAACGTTGCAAGGAATTCACATACGTATGTAGGAAACCATGCAATTCTGCTGAGCAAGGAAGCAAGAGCCGATACGGTGCCCGCACTAGAAATAGTTACGAATGAAGTCTCGGCAAAGCACTCTGCATCTGTTTCACAGTTGGACGAAAACCAGATCTTTTACCTTATGACGAGAGGCCTGCCACTAAAAGAAGCAGTTTGGGTGATAATTACGGGTTTTCTCGACCCTGTGACATCGCAGATACCGCTCGAGGACGCGAGGGAGACTTTCATGAGGCTCATTGCAGAGCGCTACGAAAAGGCTGGGGAAGTTTCTGCTCCGCTTGTGACGACAATTACGCGAGAGAGTAAAGGGAGACTATTCCAAGTCGGCCGAATTACCGACTTTGTAGACGACTCGATGAGGGGTATAGAAGTTGAAGGTAAGAAGATTCTAATTTCAAAAATTGGAGGCAAGTTCTATGCTGTCGGGGGAATATGTTCGCATGAGTATGCAGAACTTGATAGGGGTTTCTTCAGAGACGATGTGGTCACCTGTCCACTACACCTCTCACAGTTCGATCTGAAGAGCGGAACTGCACGCAACCCCCCAGCCACGGAACCCCTGCCAGTGTATAATGTTCACACGCTAGATCAAAAGATCTACGTAGAGTTGGAGTCCAGCAGTTACACCTAATTGAAAGACAACCTGCGGCAAACATTTGCATCGGTTCATCAGCATTGTCTTCTGTCCTCCACTTGATTACGCCCCCTTCATAGCCTCGCATTTGGGACGGGTTAGGCACTGCTGCTCTTTGCCTCTTCTACATAACTGGGAGCCTGTAACCATCTTTCTTCACGAACATCAGGTTAAGGTTTACAAAGAGCCCCTCGGCAATCTTGATTTCCAAAATTCTGGAACCCTGTCCAAAGATATTCTCCAGCATGTTCGGGTATTGGCCTATGTCCCTGACTGCAATTGAAGGGTCTATGTAAAAGTCCACTGCTCTGTCAGTTTCTGGCCCAAGAACCTGAGCCAGTCCCTCCCTGACGGCTTTCGTCAACGCAGCGTAGAACTCGATGCTCTGCACGACTACCTACCTGCCGAATATCTGTAGAATCTGAATATCATGAAGGTCCCGAAAGCTATCATAGATAGCCTGTGGATTATGATACCCACGAACTCGATCGTGGGATTAGTCCGTACGATACCCAGCAGAAGTATTGCTCTGAGGAGCTCGGCAACTACCCAGATTACGATGAATATCGAGAGCTCAGCCTGCACGCTCCTGATGCTCTTTGCCTTGATTCCCAGCCTAAGAAACAGTAATAGTGCTATTATGAGCACTATTGGAACGAGGTTCCGTACTATGGTCGATATATCAAAAATGTCAATTGCGCTCACCTTCCTATTGTAGTAAATTCCAAGCATCACGAGCAGAATGACTCTCAGCAAATCCACCAGGTTGGCCAAAACAGGCATCTTGAAGAGCGTCAAAATATGGTACAAACCGTGCAGAAGCCCAAAAGATTCAAGCAGAATAGTCAGGTTCCTCAATGTAGACACCTTTACACCACGAACCAGCGGGAGGAACAACAGACAGGGGGGATCATTACTGCCAAAGCATTGACAATGCCAAGGACAGTAAGGGTTAGTCCATCTACCAGTGCAATCTGCTAATCGTAGCTAATCATCCATTTGTCGCTGTATTAGTCCTAATCTTTGCAAGGTGCGTTTTGGCCGCCTACGAATTTCTTAGCACCACTGCTAAACTTGCATACGTAGACAGCATTCTGACGATGGTTCTAACATTTCACATATTACGGGTCTCTATGAGCTTCAAGGCCCCTCGGAAATGAGAAGGCTTTTCTACTGTTGAACAGTAGGTACTTCGTTCTGAAGGATGATCATTTTTGTTGGAATTGGCAGTTTCGTTCGTGCGCTCTTCATGGCGTCAACAGCAGCATTCTTGTTCGCAGACATGATCTTTAATTCAAGAATTACCGATCCGTGGGTTATCCTAGCGGCACGACCCGAAGGTTTGCCAAATGCTAAACGCATACCTTCTTGCAGCCTGTCTGCGCCTGCAGTAGCTATCATCCTGTTCTCTCTCAAAATGACATGAGGGTATACTTTGACGAGTAGATAGTACGCTGTTTCTCCTATTGGTGTTAATTTCTTGTTCGCTGCAACCCTGGCAGCTTCCAAAGCGTTGGACCTGATCTGAGCCTTTTCTGTAGATGCAAGTTGAATTGTCAAATCATAATTGGGATTGGCGGCACCAGTAGAAAACCTGGCAATCTTCGGATCCGGGGCCCCAGGTGCATACTTTTTCTTCGTAAGGGGCATCCCGCTTGGGATTCTGTAATTCTTGCCTTTCATGTCAAATGACCGCTTTAAGCAACGATTGAAAGGAGTAAATAACCTTGCCTAACAGCGCAAATGCGCAGGTAAAGTGCGAGTGAAAAAGTTCTCAGTAACATTTGCAAATGGAGAATTGTCACGGCTAGAACTGATAGTAGTTCTGAAGAAGCTCGGCATAGAACATAGGATAGAATCCTATGAGGATAGTTTCTGCATAGTTGAAACTGCCAGTCTTGCTGAAACTCCAAGGCATCTTGGGGGTTCGTTCAAAATAGGGGAAATAGTCGTAGAAGCATCAGATGAAAAATCATTCATAGAGAAACTCTACAAAACAAAGCTGTTTGAATGGCTCGATGAAAAGGCATCTTGGGGATTGAGCCTTTATGGCATCAACAATAATCTTGATGTTGATTTTGTGCAGGATATCCAAAGCATCGTTGGAGGGAAGGTCAGAGAAGCTGGTGCACACAAGGCAAAGAAGGTCCTGCCAGACATTACAAGCATAAATGAAGGGTTCCGGGAACTATCTTCAGGTATAGTTACAGAAAAGAATGTAATTGATGCACAACTTCTGAAATCAAGAGATTCACTTTTTCTAGCTATAACCGTAGCAACAATTCCAAGCGCGTCATTTAAGGAGAGAGATTTGAAAAGGCCGTATCAGGACTCTAGGATAAGCCTCTCTCCAAGAATCGCTAGGATGCTGGTTAACTTGAGCATGCTGAATGAGGGGCAAAGATTGCTAGATCCCTTCTGTGGCACAGGTACCATCCTGATGGAAGCCGCAATCTTGAATATCAATATCATAGGGTTGGACAAGGATTCACAGAAAATCAAAGGTTCAATTCACAACATCAATTGGCTGAGAAGCACTGGCAGAATTTCCAAGCGTGTCCATGCTAAATTGCAGCGCGCTGATTCAAGAGATTTACGATTCCTTGGCAGAGAGAGTATCGATGCCATAGCCTCAGAACCTATTCTTCTTCCAACTCTTGAGTGGTTTCCTTCAGAAGAAGAAGCTAAAGAAATGCTACTAAACAGTTTCAAGACATACAGGGAGTTTCTAAGAAGTGCAGAATACGTTTTGAAGAGAAATGGAGCGATGGCTCTTGTAGTTCCCTATATTCGTCTATCCACAAGAAAAAAGGCAGGTTTTGATGTGATGCAACTGCTCGAAGGCATTAACCTGCAAATGGCCAAAATGGAGAGTCTTACTTTCCCGATATTAGCACGATATACTCAAGATCAAAAAATCATTCGCGGTGTTCTCCTATTGGAGAAGCCTTAAGGCTGCCAAGCCTGATAATTTCTGGCTTTTCCAGTGCAAGTCTTATCTTCCTCGGAAGGCCTACGAGCAACGAAGATTCTCTATGCGTGGGCTTGCTTCTACGCAGAATTCTCTGCAACGCTTCCTCCATAATCTTGACCCTGTTCTTCTGCACCCCTGCGATCAGCGCAAGCTCGGCAAACTCAACGCATATTCTGTCCACAGTGACTCTTGGAGCAGAGGTCCTCTTTCTTGGGGAGGATTTCGAGATTTCATAGAGTATTATAGCCATGGCATGGCTAATGTTCAACGTCGGGTATTCTCTGTTTGCAGGAATCTTAACGATTAAATCGCATTTGGCTATCTCCTTATTTGTCAGGCCTGTTGTGTCCCTTCCGAAAATCAGGCAAATTTTGTTCCCGCTTACCATGTTAGCTATTTCCCATGGTGGCACTGTCTGACGGGTAAGATTTCCCTCCCATCTTGCCGATATTGCAGTTGTGCCTATCAAATAGTCCTCTCTTTTGATCAATTTATCAAAAGAGCACTTTTCGGCATCCTCCAGAACGTCTGCGGCATGCGAGGCAAATTTCCTAGCTTCTTGCATGTTAAACTTTGGATTGATTAGAACAAGTTTCTTGTGCCCAAAATTTCTGATAATTCTTGCAGCATACCCGACGTTTATCGGGTAAATTGGTTCTACTAGCGCTACGCTAATCTCCATGGTTCACACGATCATCTTTTCGCCTGTATGACGACAATTTCCTCAAAGAAGAAATTCTTTCTTGCTAAGACGGTTGATACGAATCCTCTTTTCCGAATATGCTCTAAAAGATCATCCGTGTTTGATAAGCTCGATGCGACAAAAATTATGCTTCCAGCAGGTTTTAGCAGTTGGATGCATTGCTCAAACCATTCCTTTGTAGTTTCAATTCCCTCTCTCCCTCCTGCGATAGTAATGTCCTCTAAATCGCTGCGCAAGTATGGAGGATTGAAGGTGCATACATCAAACTTACCATGTAGAGGGCTTGCACCATTGGATAGGATTAGGCTAACTCTGTCTCCTAGACATTCTCTAACGAGCCTATCTCTTGTTTTTGCTATTGCGTCGACGTTAATATCGGTTCCTACAACGTTTTTGCATTTTCGTGCAAGGACAACAGTCACAAAACCCTCTCCTACGCCAATTTCAATCGCGGTGTCATAAGTTTGCTTTTCTAGCACATCTGCAAGCAGAAACGTATCCTCTGCAGCCCGGTACGTTTCCGAATTAATTCGACTGTTCAATTTCGTTGGCAATCCTGAAAGCTTCGTCTGGCGATAGTTCTGCAATTCTTTTCTCTGGAACTTCCACCGTTGTTAGGTCTTTATCCGTTTTCTTCGCTATTGCTTTCATGGCTGATGCGACTGTTTTACCTTTGAAGGACCACAACTGCTTGACTGCTTTTAGTTCGTTTCTTGTTGGCCGTACTGGTTTTCGTTCAATTACAACAACAATCGAAGAAACTCTTGGCGGAGGTTTGAACAGATGTGCTGGAACGTTCAAAATTCTTTTTATTGAGAAGCAATATTGGGCTATCACAGAAATCGCCCTGTAGTTCTTTCCAGAACGAGACAGAATCTTATCAACGAAATCAGCCTGCATCATCACAACGGCTTTCCTGAAATTCCTAACCGCTAGCCATTCGATAAATTCCTGAGAGCGAGAATATGGTAGGTTAGCCACTAGATTGTCGAAACTGATGTCGCTCTTAAAAGCGTCAGCATTGACCAATTGTACATTGCTGATGTTGGAGAGTTGGGATTCTAATTCTGGAAACAATCTCGTATCTATCTCGTAAGAGATTATCTTTGCCCCCGTCCTGCAGAGCTCTTTTGTAAGTGAGCCTTTACCAGCTCCTATTTCGAGAATCTTATCATCACGCTGTATTTCTGCTAGGGCAACGATTCTCCTCAGAGTTTCTTTATCGTCAATAAAATGCTGACCTAGTTTCCTCTTTTGCACGCGGCATGTTAGAAGGGTTAAGGGAAAAACGTTACAGTCTTGCGAGCAGGCATCTGGCGTGAGAATCTCCCGTATCTTCAGAGGTTACTCTGCAACCATCAGGGTCATGGTTGCCTTTACGTTGCCGACATTCCTTATCCTATTTGTGACTATGTTTCTAAGGTCGCCTTCATCCGTGCACTCTAGGTGCGCTATCACATCATACACTCCGTAAAGGTTATGCACCTCCCTTATACCCTGAATCTTCTTCAGGTCTTCTAGTACTTGGATTTCTTTTCCCAGCTCCGACGTAATTAGAACGAAAGCTTTAGGCACGTTTTAACCTCCTTTTTGACAAGGCAGAGTATTTTCTCACTGAACGCTCTGAGTGCATGATATTATCTCAAGCATTAAAGGTTAGCTTATACTCAATCTATCATTTGGCAAGTGTCGAACCTGAATCATTTCTTTGCTAGGCATACATGTATAGTTCCAGAGAGGTTAAACGGCACGAACCTGCCAAGTTCTGTACGTATCCAGATTATCTCCTCCCCACAGTCTTTGCAACTGGATATAGCTTCTTGGGCCATATCTGTAATATGCAACGAGTTAGATAAAAACTGTATCTTTTTTGGATTTTAGATTTGAAATCATAAGAAATCTACCGTTTCCTTTTTCGTGGATTCTTCTGGGCGACTTTAATGAAGGGTTTTGGTATACCTTTGACCCTCTGTTCCCCTTCAAATTCTTCAAGAACCCACTGCGCTATACCCCTCTGGTAAGTTTCTAGGGCGCAGTTCTGTGGCGATATTATCCCGTCTGGTCTACATTTATCTTCATAAGGGCATGTAACGCACGGCATCGACTCATAAGGCCCAAGGCTTATCGCATCTACGGCTTTGAGTATGTACGTCCATCTTCCATCCTCGAGCGCCTTTTCTCTCTTTACCAAGCCACTCCTCTCTAGTTTTAGTGCAATTTTGGAAACTTGGTTGCTTCTAAGTTTCATAAGATCGAGCAGGTTTCTTTGCGACAGTCCATTTCCGTGCGCGGAGACTATCAGATGGTACATTCTAGAATAGTTGTCCTGCAGGGGCATTGTCTGATAAAACTATGAGGAGACTTATCAACTGTTCGGCTGTTCTTATAGTAGCCGTTTTGGAAGATATTGTTAGCCTGCATGACTATTAGGGTTCTAGTTAATGACAAACGCGCCTGAGCATGAACTAGATGATTTGGGATTGTATGGATGAAGTAGATTGTTCTTGTTTTGGTTAGTGAGGTGGTGTTAACCATGTAATAACTCTGCCTTTCATCTATCTGTGCAGGAAAATTGTTCTGAAAAGTAGAGTAGTGTAGTTTTAATCATGCTGACATTGAACTTTGTACCTTACCCAAAAGAAAAATTGTCCCAACAACCATTGCAGCAAATACGAATCCAAACTGATATATAGAATTGTATGCCCGCATAGGTTATTGACCAAGATTACCGTTGAACATAACCCGTCCAAAGAACGCCTGGAGGAGCTTGGAATTTCAAGCTGGCCAATCTGGACGAAAGAGGTTTCAGAATTTCCTTGGACATACGATGAGCAGGAAACGTGCTATCTTATCGAAGGCGATGTCATGGTTAAACCCGATAACGGTTCACAAGTACAAATAGGCAAGGGCGACCTTGTTGTCTTCCCAGAGGGCATGTCTTGCATATGGAATATTCGAAAGAACGTGAAGAAGTACTACAGATTTGGCTGATTAGACTTTAAGAATGTTTTCTAGGCTAACGTGAGGATAGAAAGTCCACACGGGCTGCCTGCAATACAGCTTACCCTGATTACAGTACTTTATTTTTCCAATGTCTTCAGAAACCTCCCTGTTGTCGTGGGCCATCTTCCTAACAAAGCACGGAGGCCCGAGATATTTGCCTAGATTCTGATGCACAGAATTGATTTGATTAATCTCTTCCATTGTAACCCGCCAGATTTCTTCCTCTGCTCTCAAGCACGACCTGTTGGTGAATTTGTACCAAAGATGTAGTAGAGGGCCTGTGGATGAAAAGCGCACGGCCAAGCTATTCGGCAGGACATAGGAAGCGTATTCGTAAGGAACTTCGTCAAGGAGCCTGTTCTTCTCATGCCAGAGCTCGTCCATGCATTCCTTATACAGACCATATGCTTCAGTGCACCTTCTAATTATCTCAGGCGTGATATAGTCTGGCTTGTTAGTGTTGACTGCGAACGTAAGCGGCCTTGACCCGGGGATCGTCCTGTGCCTCTGATCCTGGGAATCAGCAGTATGTGAAATCTTCTTCTTGAAAGTGTACTGCGCGTGGTTTAGAACCCTTGTCAATGGGGAAACTATGGAGAGGTTCACGGTATCAATCAGGTAAGGGTTCTTTGCAGGGTTTAACACTAGGTCTATTGCATCTTTATCAGAGATCTGCGATTTGTATAAGCCGAGAACCTGCCTTACAGAATCCGCAATTATTTCTTCCGCATTTGGAGACCATCCAACAAGCTTGGACCTTTTGCCATCTAGAGATTTATCAAACTCATCTACAAACTTATCCCCGTCTTTCGCATCTTCAAATGACATTTCTGGAGCTCGTTCTTTCGAATATGCACCTTCATTTTCAGCAAACGCTGGGAATTTGGGGTCAATTGCTCTGACCTCTTCAATCATCTTTGAAACGACAGTATCGGCTTCCCATGTCAGATTTTTCATTTTGAAGTAGCGCCAGAGCGTTACACCGTCAATTGTATGGATAAGATGGGTGTGAGCAGCTATGCTCAGTGCGTACCGAGCAGCCTCCATAGCCTTCTCCCGTATCTCGCGCTCGGCTTTGATTGCGATCTTCTCTACTGACACCCTTGAGCGATATTGGCTGGTTATGTATTCGATTAGAAGATTCGTTACCGCATCGTAAATCTCGTATGAATGCAGAATAGCCTTTTTGAAAATGGATTCGGCTAATTTATTGCGAAGAGGAGGAAGCGTTGCTTTCGGTTCTTTGAGTCGTACATATCTCTGGCTGCCTTGCGAAGTGTTGTAAAATGGGTGTGTATGAAGAAAATCATGTGTAAACGCCCTTGAAACATTACTGAGTTCGAATTCAAACATCTCATGCTGATACACAGTGTGATGACCACCTTCATATGTGGTCTGCCCGACTTCCTCGATATCAGATTCCTTCAGATCTACGACTGAAATCACACCCGGAGAATAGCAGGTCTTGGCCGCTGAGATGGCATCTGCAGTAGGAGTTCTGAAATGGTTCCTCAGTTTCACAATGGGTTCAGGCGATTGTAGTTCCTTTTCCATATCCAATTGCCCCTATGAAATCCTATCGGCCTTCTTCCACAGGTCTTCAAGCGAACTCCGCAACGACTGAGCAAACGAGGAGTTTCTTGTCCACATAGCTACTGCGTGAAACGTTTCATTAGAGAGAGGGTCGGGGACACCTATTATGACATCGTTCGTGTTAGAAACCATGACATCAAGAAGGACGTCTTCATGTTTCTTTATTTCAATTCCCATCTTTGCAAGAGTAGAAAACTCTATTTCAGGAATCCTAAGCTCCGCAGGGACAATAATTCTAATCTTTTTCTTATTTTTGGTTGCTGAGGAGACATACCTCATAAAGATCTCCCTAGCCTCGAAAGCCCTCTTCACAGTCATGATTACAGAATTTGATTTAGCCAAAACATCAGAAAACTTGTTTGCGATGCCGTTTATCCCTCTCAGCATTGCAATCTCTCCGCCAAGCTCTTCTCTGCGCTGAACCTTCAGTTTCTGCAAAAGCTGCCCCATAACATCCATCTTCCTCGTCCTCTCCTGCTGAAATTCAGATTCAAACTGCTGCAACCTTCCTTCAAGGGCAATTTTCGGGCTTACAGGGACATACTGCCCTCCATTTCTAGTAACAAAGCCTTTAGTCTCCAAACTGCTGAGTGTGTCATATATCCTTGGAAGTGGTATTCTGCCCAATCGCGAAACATTCTTTGGGTCTGAAGCGCCTTGCACTAGAACAAAATAAGCTCTAGCCTCATAAAGGCTCAACTTGAAAGCGTCTTTAAGAAGTGCTACAAGGTCTTTTGCAGCCAAGGTTATCTGTGTCGCATTGTGCGGGTATTTAGGGATGGTTAGTGTTTGCAAAACAGAAATGGAATAACGCTTATTGACAACCACATCTTGTAGAATGGTTACAATTGTCCTCTAAAGTTTCGAGGAGAAAGTTTCTGACATATTTGGGAATTGCGGGAGCCGGTGCTGCAGTAGGAGGAGCCGTGTATCTCAACAACATGACACAACAGCCTACAGGCGTCATACCTAATGGCCAGCCACAAGGTAATGTCACACGCAAGCCTCTCACTATTGCAGAGCCAAAGAACCCGCAGAACTATACCCCAGATGAATACTACGAATTTATCAGATGGTTGCAATCCGTGTCAGACAAGGTTGCAGGTAAGCAGATACGAATTGCGCTAGAAGCTGAAGTAGGACCAAGGGCGCTATTCAGGAACAAAGTCGACTTCGATACAGCAACAGGAGTAAATTCTCTGTACGAATTTGATGTCTACCAGAACAACTTGGCAAAGACCCTTCTTGCAGTTACAACCAAATCCCCCACTTTTGATGTTATGAATATCGACATAGCGTACGTGGGAAGGTTCAAGGAGCACCTTATTCCGATAGAG
>CAZXXP010000059.1:0-6466 GCA_964644785.1 uncultured Nitrosopumilales archaeon
TAAACGCAGATATTTCAGCCAAACCCTGCAATATCTTCCTGTAATTTATCGACGCGGGAAGTTTTTGGGACGCAGTTCTGGGGTAGGAGATCAACGCGTTAAGGTAAAGTCGCTCTGCAATCGCAAGTGTCTGGCTCGGCGTCAATCCTATGCACCTATACGCCTCTCTCTGTAAGTCGCCTAAATTGAAAGGTGTTGGAGGGGTTTCCCTGAAGCGGCTTCTTTTGACTTCATCAACGACTCCGTCATTATCTCTGCAAGCATCGACGATCTTCTCTGCAAGTTTCAGGCCGAGAACCTTCTCTTTTTCATAGTTCGCGGTCAGTTTTTGCATATTCTTTTCGACTAAAGCGTCTATGGCCCAGTATGGGAGGGGGACGAAGGTTTTGATTTCTACCTCCCTAGCAACTACGAAGGAAAGTGTAGGGCCTTGAACTCTCCCCATAGACATTGGTCGAAAGCCCTTACTTGCGGCGTAAATCGATTGCTGGAGAGCCCTTGACAGGTTGATTCCATAGATGAAGTCTATAACGTGCCTTGTCCTCCCAGCCTCAGCAAGGTTCCCACCCAATCCAACTTTAGCAGTTGTTATCGCGTTCCTCAATTCGTCAGCGGTGAGTGTAGAGAACTTTGCCCTTAGCGCTATGGACTCCTTGCCATTGCAAGCATACTTTAGTATATTGTAGCCTATAGTCTCTCCTTCGATGTCGAAGTCGCACGCGTTGATGAATTTTGACGCGTTTTCCGCTAATTCCGAAATTACCCTTATTCTCCCTGCAACGTACGACTTGCCTTTCTGCGCTTGGTACAATGGTACCCATTCAACATCATAGACAGGGTATACACTTCTCTTTGCCGTGTTTGCAACTGTATAGAGATGGCCTGCAGCAGAGCAGATGATGTACCTTTTTGTTTCTCTTTCGACAAAGAAGACTTCGGAACTGCCAACTCTTTTGCTCTCTACATTCTGTATTTTCAAAGCGTCAGCCACCCTCCTTGCAGCATCTGGTTTCTCGCAGATTACCAGCGAGTATTCTCCTCTATGAATAAAATCTTTGAGGGCTGACATTCAAATTCGCTAATTCGGGGAATTACTTAACCTTGAATCTTAAAGTACGTACGGCAGGCCATCTTTATTCCCAATTATGTCACCATTCAATGTCATTATTACAGCGTCCTGCACGTATTCCGATACCCTTCTAATCGCTGGGGAAATTATCCTTCCTCTATTGGAACTGAAGCCAAGGGCACTGAGTTCCTTGTTGAATGAAGGTAAAACAATCAAATCCACGTAGCCTGCAGCCATGTTTTCGAAGATAGAAGCTCTTTTGACCTTCAGCATGAGCCATGTCTGGCTTCCGCTTAACGAACTCCCTTTCCTGCTGTAAGTCGGATGCAAATGTCCCATGATCAATATGTCAATCCTGCCGAACGACTCTGGAGGCTTCATGTGTCCTTGAAACATTCCAATATTGCCAATCTTGATGTCCTGATGTTCCTCAATAATTAGATCAGAAGGTACTAAAGGCTCCAAGCATCTGTTCATGATTTCCCGGGATTATCGTCGTTGGAATCTTCGAAACTATTCCCTCGGAAAAAAGATGGACTTCCTTCCATTCAGTGTTGGTAACTTCATCGACGCTGTATTTTACATCACCGAGTATGACAAGAGAGTTCGGCTTCTCCATCTCTACCATCTGCATCAGTTCATCGACAAGCTTGTACGTCGAGCTCGGAATTCTGACGCCTGATTTCGTGAACCTCTCTTCAAAGCCTATGTGAAGGTCACTGATGATTATTGTTCTTTTGCCTTTTTCTTCGACTAGCAGTGCTGGATGAGGATACAGTATCTTAAGCAATTCTCGATTTTCAGACTTTCATCGGATATATTAATGGAAAGAATCTCTCAGGTAACAGTTGCGCAGGCCTGCAAAGGAGATGGTTGATGAGATTGTTGGTGAAGGCAGGGTAAAGCTTCATAGATTCAATCCTAGCAGGCGGGAGATATGGACCGTTGTAGGGAGCAGAGGCGACCAGCTGGTAATAGAGTCCCAACCCTATTGCACATGCAGACATTTTCACTTTGCAGTTCTCGGAGGGAGGGACAAAACATGTTATCATTTGTCAGCTCTCAAGGAAGCCAAACGATCTTCAAAATTTGTCAAAGTTGAGATAGATGATGCAGAGTACGGAAGGTTTCTTGCGATGCTAGCAAGCGATGTTCCTCCAGACTTGGTCTAGGACCATCTATATGTGCCACGGATTTTTTTCCTGATGTATTGGACAAAACCGTTGCTTGGTTGCTTGATAAGAAACAACCCTCAGTTAGATACTACGCTCTAAAAGAGCTTCTTGATAGATCAGACAACGATCCCTATTGCAAAGAAGCATACTCTCAGATCTCAAAAATTGGCTGGGCCGCTTCCGTACTGAAACAACAACTCCCTGACGGATATTGGGTGTCAAACAAGAGCCTTTACCGCCCGAAATATTCTGGAACCAATTGGAAGTTAATCGTGCTTTCAGATTTAGGTCTTACTGCAAAAGAAGCTAGGATAAAGAAAACATGCGAGCTCTTCCTCAAGATATATGCTAAACCAGATGGAGGGTTTGGAGGCCCAAAGTCAGAAGTAGGGCACTTTTGCATAACTGGCAATCTTGCTAGAGTATTGATCAAATTGGGCTATGAAGAAAACAAACACGTGCAGAATGCGCTGAACTGGTTAGTGCAACAGCAGAAAGAAGATGGGGGGTGGCACTGCTTTAATTCTAAGAAAGGAACACTTGACTGCTGGGAAGCTCTAAGCGCCTTCGCTACGCTGCCAAAACAAAAGTGGACTAAGAAAATCAAAAAATCGATCGAGTGTGGAGCGGAATTTTACCTGGAGAGAGAATTGTATAAAGAAGGCAAAAGATACGACCCGTGGTTCCGCTTCCATTACCCTTTACACTATTATTATGATGTGCTTGTTGGGCTCGATGTAATAACAGCCTTGGGATATGGGGATGACAAGAGGCTGGGGTTTGCATTAGAGCATTTACGAAAGAAGTGTAAAGAAGGCAAATGGGTGTTGGATGCCATCCATCCAGACATAGCCCCAAATGATCTATACCAGTTACGAGACCCTGTTTACAGGTTTGCTTTAGAACCGGCAGGGAGACCGAGCAGGTGGATTACTTTGATAGCCCTGAAGGTGCTGAAAAGAGTTGAGGGTTAGAATTGTCTCTTGAAATTGCCAAGCAGTACGAGGGTTTCGTAAAACGAGTTTCCCCTCAAGTAGCGGAGCTTTTAGGAGTAAAAAACCGCAAAATCAAAGTGATACTTGCAAGCACGGTAGAATATCCCGTTTTAGGCATCACCAGCGGGACGACTATTTTTCTCAATACAGAATGGTTTGCCCGAAATCCAAACGATCACGGAACAATAATACATGAAATCGCACACGCAGTAATGAACATCAATGTAGCTCTAGAACTTGAGAGTTGGCTGATTGAAGGGCTTGCAGATTATGCGAGAGTTGCTTTGGGCTATCCTACATTGACAGGGCAGTCACCAGACTACGACCCAGAGAGGCTCTTTGAGGGCTACGAGCCCACCGCGCACTTCTTCTTATGGATCAAGAGCAAGTATGGGGACATGGAGATCAAAAACATTGCAAGGAGGATTTCTGAAATGCAGGTCTTTGATATTGAAAGATTGAGGGGATTGCTACTAGAATATAAGAAGGATAACGAGAAATCACTCTAGTTCGAATCTCAGAGCTGCTTCCTTGTCTTTCAACTTCACAGTATCCGACACAATATTCTTCTCCTGCTCCGTAAGTTTCCTATAACGTTGCCCGCTTACATTCTCGCCATCTTTTACCAAACCAAGATACTTTCCAGCAACGAAGTAATTATGCGAGTCTGGGAATTTCCAGACGGTAGCCACATCCGTTGGAGATATAGCGATGTACATCGGGGTCTGCTGGAATTGCCCCTTCTTGGAGAGAGGGAGGATAATTTCTGTGCTTGAAGACATCTAACATGTTTATTGGAAATATGCCCTAAAAAAGTATACTTCATCGTTCAACAGGCAGGTCTTCCCTAGCACTCCACTCGGAAAACGACCTGTCGTAGATTTTGACGTTTGGATATCCAGCCAGCCTCAATGCTAGAAAAGTGTGCGATGCCCTCTCGCCTACCTGACAATAGGCAATGACTTCCTTGTCCTTCGTTATCCCCTTGCCCTCAAACAACTTCTCCAATCCTGTTTTGTCTTTGAAAAGTTTCTCCATGCCAGCGCCCTCGAACCAGGGTAGGTTAATACTGCTCGGAATTCTCCCGGGGCGAGGGGAAGAAACTATCAAACCTTCGTACTCCTCTGGGTTTCTTGTATCCACTAGGACGACATCTGGTTTCCCTAGTTTAGAAGCTATGTATTCTGCGAAGACTCTATAGTCTTTTTCTATCTTTGCGACAAACTTTGCTGGTTGGGGCTTTGTAACATCTCTCGTAACAGGATAACCCTTCACCTTCCAAGTGCTAAAAGAAATTTCTAAAATCCCTACATCCGCACCGTAATATTCGAGCGTCCAGAACAACTTCGACGCAGAAGCGCCTCCTCTGTCCCCACAAATTACGATTTTTGAGCTATTACTGGCGCCTTTTTCGGAGAGCAAAGTTTCGATTCTTTCTTTGGGGGCAATGTCTAAGAAGGGTTTTGCAGGGTCAAAATTTACGATCTTGTCGTAATGAATCAGAACCGCATTTGGAAGATGTCCCGTCGAATACTCTACGGGGCTCCTCATATCGAATATTTTCACATTATTATCATTCAGGTGATGTAGCAGCCACTCTGTAGGGATCAGAATCTCTGACATCAAACTTTCCTCTTGACATAGAACTTGAACGTTTCATTTTCCTCTTTCGTCGAAACCATGTCGTGTCCTGCCCTTTTGACCCAAGCTGGTATGTCCTGCTTCGCAGCTGGATCGGTCGCGATTACTTCCAAAACTCCTCCCACAGGTACTTGAGAAATGGCCTGCTTTGCTTTCAGCACTGGCATAGGGCATAGCATACCCTTGACATCGAGAGTCTTTGCTGCAGTTATGCTCATCTACAATGCAATGAAACTCCGTTCTATCTAAATATTTAGCCGAAAGGACACGCTAGTTATTGGATGTCTTAAAATCGGTGGCAGAACAGACAGGAAACTTGAGCGAAAGAGTTTTCGCTAATACTTTAGTTTCTGAGTAGTCAACTAAAACGGGCAACCTAAGATTTCGGAACGGCTAATTTGACGAATCGGCCTGATTTTTTCATGACAACTGCCTTAAATATTTGTGCAAAACTTCAGAGCGATTGGCATCAGTGCCTGATTATGTAATTAGAGGTAGCATAAAGGGTGCTGATAACTTATCGGGGTATGAACCTGATTTCCTGTAAGTGAGATAGAAGACCTTTCTCACTCGTACCCCGAAGAATTATCAGAATGATTGCAATAGTCATGGCAAAGACAAGGTACAAACTTGGGAGGATCATGTATGTTGACCTGGACGTCCATCACGGAGATGGGGTCTTCTACGAGTTTTACGATGACCCGGGGGTCTAAGTTGCCGACATGCACGTGAAGGGCAAGTTTCTCTTCCCAGGGACTGGCCTAGAAGGAGAAACAGGCTCGGGAAAAGCTGTCGGAAGGAAGATGAACATTGTCATGTCTCCTGGTTCTGGAGTTGAAGAGTTCAAGAAGGGCATCGCAAAGATAATTCAGTTTGCCGAAAGAGCAGAGCCAGAACTAATTCTATTGCAGTGTGGGGCAGACGGACTGGCAGGAGACCCTATCGCCCATCTTCAGTATACGCCAGAATGCCACAGGTTTGCAGCCGAAAATTTTCGCAGTCTGAGTGAAAGGTTCTGCAAAGGCAAGATCGTTGCGATGGGAGGGGGAGTTTACAACCTGGATAACGTTGCCAGAGCATGGCTGGAAATAGTTAGAGGGTTGACAACCCCATAGGTGCGGCAGAGTAGATTTGGTGGAGAGAGATCTATTGGAAGCACAGTTTTAGCTCTAAAGATTTCTTGATGGGATTCTCCTAGGCTGTTTGCATAGAAGCGTTCCCTAGAATTAGCTAACGGACATAGGATTGTCTGTCAGTTGAATATTCGTCTGCAGATCATCACCCAATGGTACTCACCAGACTATTCACCCTATCCAAGGGGTAAGAAAACCGATAAATTACCAAGTGGTTCAAATTCAGGATAGTATCTTCTTGCAGCCCGTCACCATAGTGAGCACAGCGTCGGTTATTTCCGAAAGAGTTTTTTCGACCCATGCTATCAATTGAGCACGTGAATTATTGCGCCAAAGCACTAGTGCAGGCGTGAAAAAGCACTCCTTTAATTCGGAATTATTTTCTGTAATTCGCAATTAGCACTAGTGCAGGCGTGAAAAAGCACTCCTTTAATTCGGAATTATTTTCTGTAA
>CAZXXP010000059.1:6566-8315 GCA_964644785.1 uncultured Nitrosopumilales archaeon
TTCGCAATTAGCACTAGTGCAAGCACGAAAAAAGCACAGTGCAAGCACTAAGTGCTCGGAAGTGCAAGCACTCAAAAAGCACTTGTCCACGCGTGATCAAAGCACAGTGCAAGCACTAGTGCTTGAGCACTTAACACAGCACTGTGCTCAGCACTTTCTATTAAAACTGAGCACGAATTGTGCTAGCATAGTGGTGCAAGCGTAGACATCTAGATGCAACATGCAGAAGAATTCAAGCATCTTATGCTTGCATGTGTTTGCAATAAAATGACAGCACGTGTGCATGCGCTTAGTGCTCAACGTGTTACCTCTGGTGCATCGGTATGCTGAAACGCAGCGTTAGTTTATTGAGCGAGCGGAAAACGCCCGTCCGTTAGTACGATATTGCAACCACTTGCAAGCGAAAAGCGTTCGTTTTTTTCCCTGAGACGCCACTAGGCGTTTACGCGTAAGCCCTTCTGCGAAAGGTTTTCGCGCTTAAGGCTTTGCAAAAGAACGGACGATCCCTTCAAACGGTTTCAGACGGCAACATCACGCTTTTTTTCTCCTCCCGTGCCATCTGAAAGTCCAAACGAGATCGAAGTGCTGTTAATTAATAGTTCTATCCATGTGCTACGGTCAAATCAGCCATTTCCGATCGGGCTAAACCGTTAAGGCTTGGTGCAGAAACGTACGTGCCGTATTCGAGAATGTCCCCAATTTAACACTGCCAGATGCCCCTAACTTAACACCTGATGACCCTAATTTAACAGGCAATGGAAATGTCCCTAAGATTGAACAGCATCTCGTTTTTTTCTGTTCTGTTCACTTCGCGGCTCATCAATACTTCCTTTGTGTATTCGAACTGCCAATAGGTTAACAGAAGCGTACTATCTGCTTGTAGGGCCGAAAATCTCTAAATACTTATTGTTATCTTTTCATGAAACGTTGCCTTCTGACGCAGTTGCAATAGAAGAGTTCTGGGACAGAGTTGCGAGATATAGAGAGATGGGAATGGATCCCTTGCGCTGGGTTGCGGGTTGCGCCGTAAAAGTCGATCTTACAACGGTTGTGTATCCTGCACTAAGAAGGTTAAGGCCTACTTTGAAAGCGCTGGGAGTCACGATAGGGCAGAGGGAGGATGCAGACATTTTCCCTCTCGGCAAGGAAGAGCCCATGATGACAAGAAGAATCTATGATCCAAAAAAACCTTCTGTCGATGCAAACGATCTAAAGAGGATAAACCCTCAGAGGGCAATTTCTTTGGTTCAGATTTATCAGAGGAATGCGGAGAATGAAAAAACCTTTGGAGATTTCCTGCTTTCTATCTATAATGAAATTGGAAGGTCGGGCATTAAATTCTTTGTGGGGAAAGGGCATTCGATCATTACGGCTTACCCCGATGCTGAGTTTACCCTATTTGATTTCATTTCGCACACAGAAGGGAGTGCAGAGGGCTGGACTCTTGCAAACAACGATACGATACAGGTCATCGACCCCACTCTAGATCCTGGCTCTGCAGAGCAGACCGAAGTCGGAGTGTGTAATTCTTTGAACGATCTGATAACGCTCGGCTGTTACGAGAATTTGCGGCTGCTGCCAGTGATAGACGCTCCTAACGAAGAGATTGCAAGGAAAGTGTATGATCATATGAAGGCCTTTGCCTCGAGAAATGGTATCAAGATTGTTGATGCTGAATCTCCTAACAAGAAGAAACTGCTCATCGGAGCGACTTTCGTTGGCGACATGAGGAAGGAGCCTCCAACGCAT
>CAZXXP010000059.1:8325-11565 GCA_964644785.1 uncultured Nitrosopumilales archaeon
GAAGAGGGGATGAAGATACTCGTCAGCAGGCCATTAGGAGATTTGGCGCCGATCAACACGTACCTTTCAGCACTAGCAGACGAAGCCTACCTGAAGGCTCTGGAGGAACAGGGCAGCAGCTTGGAAGAAGTGCAAAAAGCGAAAGATCAGGTCATAGCTACGATGCGCCAGCCAAACCTCACGATCGGAAAGATAATCAATCAATATTTGCCAGAATACTGGGAAGCCTTCGATGCTTCGGAGCACATCGTCTCAACTGGGGACGTTTCAGGTCCGGGCATTCTGATATTCCAAGAGCTTGCAGAGAAAGCTAAGGTTGACATGGCTTTGAACGAAATCCCCCTCCGTTTTCCAAAATTCGTAAAGTTTGCAACCGAGCATTTCCTTATGGACAATGCAACTGCAGGAACTAATGGCGCCATCGCTATGGTTGCGAGGGAGAACATAATCAATGAAGTTGCATCAAAGATAAGGAAAGAGGGATACGAACCAAAGGTTATAGGCACGGTGTTGGGTAAAGGAGAAGGAGTTCTTAGAGTTGGCGAAGAGGTTAGAAAGATGATAGCGTCGCAGCCTCTATTGAATGAATTGGTGATAGAGAGTAAATGACCGAGCAGCAGACTTCCCGGAAACTCGATGTCACTGGAGAAATCTGCCCCTGGCCCGTGATATTTTCGACGAAGGAGATGAAGAAGATGCACTCTGGCGAAGTGTTAGAGGTTATTACGGATCACATGCCTTCTACGCTCAACGTTCCAGCGGCCGCTAAAAAAGAGGGGCACATGGTCTTGGGAACTGAGCGCATTGACGATGGCGTTTACAAAATCTCAATCAAAATAAAGTAAATTTGAGATAAATGCTTGACAAGAAGCGTTGCGCTTGGCCTAACAGCAACCCCCTGATGATAGACTACCATGACAAAGAATGGGGTGTCCCTTTACACGACGAGAGGAAGATCTTCGAGTTCATTATTTTGGATGGAATGCAGGCTGGCTTGAGCTGGGAGATAATTCTGAAGAAAAGAGCGAATATGTCCAAGGCTTTTCATAACTTCGAACCGAAGCTAGTTGCAAAGTTTACTGAGAAAGATGTTCTTAGGTTGCTGAACGATACCGGAATCATAAGAAACAAGCTGAAGATCAATTCGGCTATAACCAATGCGCAGAGTTTCTTGAAGGTTCAAAAAGAATACGATACGTTTGACAAGTACATCTGGCAATTCGTGGATTATAAGCCCATTGTCAATAAATTCAGGAAACTCTCAGAATTGCCTGCTAAGACTGCACTGTCTGATGCTATGAGCAAAGAGTTGCAAAAAAGAGGCTTCAAGTTTGTCGGTTCAACTATATGCTATGCGTTCATGCAAGCTGCTGGCATGGTCAACGATCATTCTGTTGATTGCTTCCGATATAATGAAATAAATAAGATGGGCTAGTATTATCTTCAATGGCTGAGCTTCGGTGCTTCAAGTGCGGGAAACTGCTTACGGTCGCGCAGTATAGGTACGATGATGAGGATGAGAAGATGTTGCCCGTTTGCGATGAGCACAAAGGGGGGTCGTATGTTTATTCTGGCGAATAAACTTCAATCTTTGCTTAATGCAACAATTCCTATAACTTATCGCTTGATCTATAGCTTTCTCGTTCATATGAGATGCATCCTCAATTATTATCAAACCCCGAAAGTTATCAGAACTATTCCAAACAAGACTAATAATTCGGATTCCCGAAAGGACTATTGTCCTCCGAAAACCTTCTGAAGAAACTGGAGCCGATCAGGGAAAAGTATTCCGTTCTGACGGAGGATCCAAAAGCCAGAGCATGGTTCGATGACAGGTACAAAGGAAAACGGCAGACCAATTACCGTGCAGTCGATTTCCTGATGGAAGAAATTGTCCATGCGGGGATATGTAGCAGTTGCACAGCTTGCGTTGTAATCTGCCCTTGGGACGTATTCACTTACTCGGAAAACCATCCAGAGGACACAAGAACAGACAGGTGCACCGACTGTGGCTTATGTGTCCATGTCTTTCCAGAAATGCCTTTGCCTGCAGACCTTAGAGAGAACGTATTCGGAAGTTTAAAAGGAAAGACAGATGATTTCGGCTTCTACCTTGACATATTTCTATCAAGGAGCAAGATTCCAGAAGTTCGGGCAAGGCCTCAGGACGGAGGAACAGCAACGGCACTACTGCCTTACGGAATGGAAAAGGGCTTGATCAAGGGTGCAGTCGTAGGAGACGTTTCAAAAGAAACTCCTGGCATGCCGACGCACAAACTTGCAACTACGAGGGATGCTTTGCTCTCTAGCAGCGGCTCAAGGTACGTATACTCTCCAAATATGCTTGCAATAGGGGAGGCTTTCTCAAAGGATATCTCGCCTATAGCGGCAGAGTTCCCTGCCAAGTTGATGGGCTAAGATACATTCAACACGGCGGAGTCTATGGCCCTATATAGGAATGGTACAGAAACAATGTCGCGCTAACAATAGGGTTATTCCTTTCTGAGGCTTTCGTTTACGAAGGGATAGCTGATCTTGCGAAGCAGCTCGGAATAGAGATAGACGACATAATGAACTTCAACTTAAAGGGCAAAGTCATCATAAAAACAAAGGACAAAGAGTACGAGTTTCCTCTAAAAGATTTCAGGAAGTATGCAAGGCCGGCCTTTGAATTCTGTAAGGACTATTTTGCAGAGCTTGCCGATGTCGGTCTTGGTGGGTAGGGCTCTCTGGCTGGACGATGACCGCAACACGAACCGCTGTTGGGCAGAAGTTTATTGATGACGCAAACAAGGACGGATACCTTGAAACCCGCTATCTGGCAGATGCCCAAGATTCGCTGGAGCTACTGAAAAAACTCTGTAGAAAGAAAAAGCAGAAGTTTATAATTCTCAAATAAAAATTTGTTTAGCTAATCTCTCCAAAACAGCTACAATGTTAGACCTTCTGCAATAAGCAGATTCTAAGATTGGTGAAACTGGGTGCATCGCAGACGCTTCGCTTACCATTGCAGCAGGAATTTCAAACCTTCGACGCCAACATAAACTACAATTTCAGCAGTCCAAAAGTAATTTCGAAGACGAGCAACGCCATAGTCACAGAGCAGGGGCTCTTCCACGATTTCAATTCGTTTAACGATCTTCCAAGCAAAGAATGGCTAAAGTTTCAGAAGAGCTGGTTCGTGCTTAACCCAAAGGCAAGGACAAAGGAGGTTCTGCTGCACCCAGCCAAGTTCCCCGA
>CAZXXP010000060.1:0-11234 GCA_964644785.1 uncultured Nitrosopumilales archaeon
CATGGCTCTCAGTGGCAAGACCCCCGCTCAGGTTGCAGGGCTAGATTTACAGTTAGAAGGGATAAGCGCGCGCGCTGGACCGGCGAGAACCAAGAGTCTATCCGCTTGATGACGCACTACATGCTTCTGGCTTGGAAATAACTTATCAAACGATACAGGCAAATCGGCCATGCCATGCACAATACCACTTATTTACTATTAGGAAACTGCTAAATCTCAGGTTCATTATTAGCTGGATTCTTCATGAGGCATCTCGCATTCTGTCGCGCGCGCTACGGTTGGAGCATCGAGATAGCTGTATCCCTCAGTTCCGCGAAGGTGAAGGGACCTTGCATGAAATAGCTTGTGTTGTCGCGCCAGAAGGTGACGGCTCCAGGACCTAGGTCAGGCTTGCCTGCTTCCTTAGGTTGGGGATCAACGCCAACTCCTATCGCGCCCCCGTATGAGAAGCGCTTCACATGAGGCCCTGCTGCCATAGTAGCCTCTGCAGCCCGAGTTGCGTTGAAGTTTTCCACGCTTGTGATCTTCTCTTCGTATATCGTGAAGCCACCTGAATAGAATAGGGTAACACGATCATTGGATGGCGTCATCCTAACCCTTTGAAGTGTCACACTCCCTGGTAGCTTAGACGGAACTAGGACAGGAAAGCCTGCTTTTCCACGTGCATCTTCTAATGAAATTATTGGGCCATAGGCCTCTTCGGGTACTGGCGGCGGTCGTTGACCCAATTGACTGGGAAACTGCGCGGTTTGGCTCTGCTGCGTATCCATAAGGGTAAAGACTGCAACGAAAGCGAACAGAACAAGTACTGCCAGGCCTATTCCTGAAGCGAGAATTAGTGAGGTTCTTACCATGGCTTAGACTCATCATCTCCTCTGTAGGGATCAAAAATCACGTCTGACAACAGTAATTGCTTGCTCTGTGACAGCCAATCGTGGCACATTCTCTAGAGTAACAAAACCAAACTTCACTTTAACCTCCTCGCCCTCTCTCCATAGGTCTACCTTCGCTGGATCCCCAAAGATGCAGCTTAGACTATACACATTTCCCTCTCTGGGAGCTAGAGCAATCCTATTCTCTATTCTATCGAAAATAGAGCAATCGGCGTATGTGAGGTTGAGGCTTTTGCGGCTTCCATCGATTACAATCCATTCCATCAAAGCAACTCTTGAGAGATTTACGTCAAACGTGATTCTATAGGAACCTCCTTCTAGGAAGAGTCCCGTTTTGGAGGAACCGCATGCTGCTGGACAATCTCTCATCACCTCTTTGATGAGTACCTTCGGTGTCTGCGTCGTCAAAGAGGTCAAACTTATTCCAGCGTCCTCTGATGAGAGATATGTGCGATCTGGCGAATCGAACTTGGGCGAGGGTTTTGGAGACGGGCCCCAAATGGGTTGAGGAGAAAGAGCTGGTGGAGCTGGTCCAGGCACAGGTTTCTGTTGCTCCTCTTCGGCCTTGGGAATTGGCGCTTCTTCCATCTTCGGTTCGCTTTTTGCGATCGTGTTACTCTGTTGGAGGCTATTCAGATAGACGGCGGCTCCACCGAAAACAAGCGCCCCAACCGCCAATACTAGGTATACGGACTTTAAAGTTGAGAGTATCTTTATTTTATTTCCCTCCTACATCACTTCATACGGCACTCAGAATGCATGGCCACAGCTGAACTTCCCTACAGAATTAGTTTTCTTTGGGCCTGCCAATATCTTACTAAGGAACATTCTTCTGAAGGGAGATTCCATCATCTCTCTCTAGCTCTGACTTCGGCATTTTGGGAGCATGACAAATCTGATGCAGCTCTGTTTGCATTGGGTACATCTTAGATGAATATTTCACGCAACAATTTATTATTTTGGGATTCATGTTAGAAACACACATCACATGAGCTGGAGGGCATGCGAATCATGTGGCAGAGGTGGGTATTTGGAGAATGGATTCAGAAAATGTGCAGGTTGCCGCAGGTTGATAACAAGTGTCCACGTTTTCCAACAGAAATATTGTGGATTGCGGCATAGGACATGGCATGATAGACCGATTCCCTAGAATTCTGGCAATTCTCGACAGAGCGCGCGCGCTTCGTAACTTAAGGCTTTAAATCCCAGTACGCAATTAGACTGCTTGCAAATTGCAAACATTGACCGACAAGCGCAAAGGGAAAATGCTCCAGCCTGAAGTTGCCAGGAAATGGGACAAGCTCAAAGACAGTCTTGACTTCAGGAGCGATAACGAATTTGCAAACGCTCTCATAGAAACTCAGAAGGATAGACTAACCCCTTTCGTTTCTTTTGAACGGGTGTTTAGCACTCCTGCACCTGTTATCGTTTCAGGGGCGCCTTACACTAGAAAAACAACTTCAATCAAGCAGCTAATACCTAGAATCGAAGGCCCAGTACTGGTCATAGATTGTCATGACGAATATAGAACTCTTGAAGTCTTTGAAAGTGGGAAGGCCATAAGAAAGATTGACCTAGGTTTCAAAGAACTAACTGGCGCAATTGTCCAGTCCAACAAAAAACAAAGGCTCAGGTATGTACCCAGCCGAAACCTCTTCGCTTCGCAAGCCCAGATAACATCTTTGTTTATGAATTTGAGTCAGAGCAGGGAAAAGATGAACGGTTGGACAATCATCATAGACGAAGGCCATAGGTTCGCTAAACTTGATCTAGTCAGAAGCTTCATAGCAGAAGCTTGGAAGTACGGAATAAAGGCGATTCTCATAACGAGCGATTATCAGAATTTCTCCGGGCTAGGCCATGTTCTGAAACCTAAACAGGAAGTTTCACAATAGCCGAACTGTCTGGCAACTGCGTGACATATTCCCAACCCTGCACAACGTAGCTTTTGACTTCGCTGATTTGGATGACCTTTTGCTTTGATCCATTCGGGACTCCAAAGAGCCTTTCACGAACCATCTTGTTTATCTCATCGTCCGAAAGGGAGGGCATATCCAACTTCAAAAGATCCTCCTGCGTATATCCTGCAACCATGAGCATCCTTTCTTTCAGCTTAAGGTCCAACTCATCAATACCTGGTTTTGTCATCTTTGTCTGCAAGAACTCAACGGCGGCTTTCTGATATGAAGAGCGCATATCTTCAATTACACTTTCAGGTAGCTTCTGTTTATTGGTAGTATACCGGGCTTCAATATCCCCCTTGTGGCCCATGAAAAAGGTCCGATAATCTCGGAGAATTAGGCCCTTGCTCTCCGCCAGCATCAGCTGAGTATCAAAGTAGGCACGGAGCACATAGGGTCTCCAGGAGAAACCAACCTTTCTTATTGGAAGTCTGAGGGCGTCACCTATGTTGTTGGTCCTGATGAACGGCCGATCAACGCTTTTTTGGGCCATAAGCTTAGGTCGAATTATCGGGGATTCGGCTTTGAGCTTCTCCCCCTCTCTTATCCTGTTTTCAAGATAATCCGTCAAATATTCGCACCCCTCCTCTGCAAAGAAAGTAAAATACTGGTGCCTTGCTTTACTCAGTCCAGGCCTGACAACCACCATTGCAGGTACCTGTTCAAGATTGACTTCTGATCCCTTGATGTCCAGCTCTGGAATATCTCGAATCTTCAAGCCATCATTGCCCAAGTAGCTGCCAAGACTCTCCAGCCTTAATCCTGCAAACGCAACCAGAGAGGCTGCAACCTTAACCTTGGGATCGGCAAACGAGAGTATTTTTTGAAGCTCTCTCTGGGTAGGAACCCGTTCATCCTTAAGCGATGGAGTCTCCTGGGCTCCCTTCACCCTGATCTTTCGTTTGATTTCGATGTCGTTGTACGCTAGCCATGATTTGACAGCCTTCAGGGTTGAAGTAATGTAGGAGCCGGCATTTCCTCCGCGCTCCATCGAAGTCACAAGATCCATGAGAGTATTGTAAAGGTCTTTTTCCTTTTTGGAGACGAGGGAGTTGGGAGTTAGCTTGTTCTGAATGCAGAAGTTCCCCAGCCGCCTCAAGTAGACATCAGCAGTTATCCTAGAGCCCCTTGCTACATTATCGTACCACCTCTTGATATCAGGATCATTGAGAAGTTTTTGATGCGGGCCTGTCCCCTCTTTCACGAACAGGATGACCGCTAGGGTCACTAATAAGGTTTTGAACCCAAACATAAGCGGGCCCGGTGGGATTTGAACCCACGAACTTAAGGCAAGAATTTTCTATCCATCCATCTCAGGAAGGAAAGATGCATCAGTAGAAAGTACCTGCGATAGTTAAGGAAGAGAATATTTTCGGAGTTCTCTCCCCACTTTTGGTATGTACTTGATCCCTGTAATTTCGACTGTAATTATTATTTAATCAGCTTGCGGCTACGCTTTCCTTCTGTTTCACAATCCTCTGTAGATTGGTGCGAAGGTGCCTTGCGTCGTTCCGTTTTAGAAATTCTACCTGATCGCCTGAGAGTGTACTTTGGTTGTAACCAAGTTTTGCAGCGATTACTGGTCTCAGCTCCAAATCTATTTCGTAACCAAACGAATTGCGTCGAAGTTCTTTTGCCACCTTAAGGGTTGTCCCGGAACCCGCGAATGGGTCAAGAACATTTTCCCCAGCGAAGGTGAATAGTTTGATGAGCCTTCTGGCTATTTCGTCAGGAAACGCTGCTATGCCTTCCTCCAGTCTACCCTTTATGGGTAGAACATTGGTTATTCGCCAAGCATCGGGAATTACTTGCCTCTCTTCTCCCGCGATGTTATCCCAAACGCTGAATGCAGCTCCTGAAAGGTTGAACTCCTTGACATCGATATTCGACATTTGCACAACCTCCTGTGGCAGTTTCTTAATGTATGAGTAATCGAACTTCCCCTTCTGGAAGATAAGAATACTTTCTTGCATGTTATCAGGATAGAAGTACATTGGCAGAGGATGTTGTAGCAAGACGCCACTCCTTCTGCTGATTCTGACATACCCCTTAGGCTTAATCCAAACTAATCTGTCTCTATATCTGAAACCGGCGCGCATTATTATCTTTGTAATGTCCGCAACAACTGGGAACTTTTCTCCATCTACAAGCATATCGTCGACAACAAAGCAGCAAATCCTTCCTTGAGCAACAACTCTCTTTAGCTCTTTGGCGACACCTTTGATAAGGTCAAGGAATTCCTTGTATGTTTTGAAGAAATCTGGATAATCAAAAGGCGCGTTGAAATATGGTGGAGAAGTGACTACTAGATGGATAGTTTCCTTCGGTAGCTCCTTCATATTTAGAGCGCTTCCGAATGTCACCTTGTGTGTAGTCCCCACGCGATCACCGACATGCTTTCCACTCGGTATATAATTTTGTGATTTGAACGTATCAATCTCGTATCAACATGCGGCATCAACTCCTGTATTTTTAGAACCATAGGTTCTACGGGACTCTTTTTTTTAGGAAATTCTTGTTACATTCTTGCTAAATTTTTATGACTTGGGTGTTTAAGCCTCACTAGCGACTTCTAGCTTTGAAATCGAATTGAGCTCTCCAGCTTCACAGAAGCAGAAGAGGAATCTCACTTGTGGCTATTGCGCCAGGAGATTGGGGTACGAATACTACTTGAACTGCAGGCAGTGTGGGGCAGCGTTCTGCTACATCCATATGGACAGGCATAAACACGAGAAACCTAACGAAAAGCTAGTTCACTAGTCAGACTGGGGAAGCAGGGTTTGTTTTATTTTTAGTTAATAGATTTCGAGTCATTTATCTTCAAGTAGTTCATGACGCAGAAGCCGTTTAGTTTCAAGGTTCAACTCTGCCACCGAGGAAGGCGTTGAATGTCACCTTGTCAGGTAATGTTTGTGTAGCTCTCAGATTCTGCGAAATGGATAATAGATATCATGGTTAAGGTCTACAAAATGCTCACCGACGGAGAGAAGTTCGATGCAATAGTCGTTGGCGCAGGCCCTGCTGGGACGACTGCAGCACTTACAATGGCGAGAGAAGGCATGAAAGTTGCACTGCTGGAGAAGGGGGAATATCCAGGAGCCAAGAACGTCTTCGGAGGCGTGCTATATCGATGGCCTTTGGAAGACATAATCCCAAAATTCTGGGAGACTGCTCCCCTTGAGCGCCAGATCGTCGATCAAAGATTCATGGTCATGTCGAAAGACTCTGGGCTCTTGATGAGTTTCAAGGTCGACGGAAAGAACAAGGCTCCATACAATGGCTATACTGCGATCAGGGCAAAGTTTGACCGATGGTACGCATCCAGGGCAGAAGAGGCTGGAGTCCTTCTGGCAACTTCAGTTGCCGTTGACGATGTCATAGCGGAAAATGGAAAGGTTGTCGGAGTGAGGGCAGGACAAGGTGCCGAGAACGAGCTCTATGCAGATGTTGTCATAGGTGCCGATGGCGTAAATTCAAATGTTGCAGTCAAGGCAGGCTTGAGGAACCCTCCCGACCCAGACGAGGTTGCATTGGGTGTGAAGGAAGTCATCGAACTACCCTCCGAGACTATCGAGGCCAGGTTCAACTTGAGAAGGGGTGAGGGTACAAGAATGGAGACGGTTGGATGCACCCACGGGAAGATGGGAGGCGGTTTCATCTATACGAACTCTAACACTTTGAGCATCGGGGTAGTCATCCTGCTTTCACACTTGATGGAGCTGAAGATGAAGCCGTATACGCTGCTTGACGAGTTCAAGTCGCATCACATGATAGAGCCCTTGATCGCGGGGGGAAAGGCAAAAGAATATTCTGCGCACCTAATACCAGAAGCGGGATACGATAGACTACCGAGGCTCTACGGCGACGGAGTCATGATAGCTGGCGATGCTGCCTATCTGTGCTCTTATCCAGAAGGGACCAACCTTGCGATGGCTTCTGGCATGCTAGCTGGCAAAGCTGCCCTGCATGCGAAGAAGAATCATGACTATTCTGCAAACTCGCTCTCAGCCTATCAGAAGATGCTTTCTGATACTTACGTAATGAAGGAGATGAAGAGGAAATCAGCCTCGCATAAGCAGCTGGTCAAAAACCCGAGGCTCTTTGGAATATATCCTGATCTTGTGAGTGAACTTCTGGCAGATATGCTGCACATCGATGGAGAGTCAAAAAGCCTTAAGCATAAAAGAGCGATTAAGAAAGTCAGGGAAAAGGTCGGGCTCTTGAACGCAATTCGCGACGCCTATACGACAAGGGGAATGGCACCATGAAACTGGAAGAGAGGCTTTTCCTTGATCGATTCAACGTCCACGAAGATAGCCACCTGATCGTGGATACGAGCCAGTGCACAGAATGCAGCCTCAAACCCTGCACCTTTGTATGTCCTGTCGACGACTACAACTGGGAAAATGGGAAACTGATCGTTTCCTATGAAGGATGCGTGGAATGCGGGGCCTGCGAGGTTGTCTGCCCATTCGACAAAATCAAGGTCTTGTCGCCGCCAGCTGGGAAAGGCGTGAGCTTCAGGTTCGGTTAGACGACCTATGGTAAACATCATTGTCTGTGTCAAGCAGGTCCCAGACATAGCCGAGCTGAAGATTGATCCCGTAACACATAACGTGATCAGGGAGGGAGTGCCCAGCATCGTAAACCCTGACGATAGGATCGGCATCGAGGAAGCCCTGCGAATCAAGGAAAAACACGGAGGAAAAATCACGGTTCTGAGTATGGGACCTCCGCAGGCAAAGGCCGCCCTCTTCGAGTGTCTTTCAATGGGCGCAGACGATGCCGTTTTGCTCAGCGACAGGGCCTTTGCGGCCGCTGACACACTCGCGACTGCATACACGCTTGCAAGAGCAATCAAAACACACCGAAAGGATTTTGACCTGATAATATGCGGTAGAAGGGCGATCGATGCAGAAACTGGGCAGACCGGTGTGCAAATTGCAGAGCAGCTAGACATCCCACATGTCACGTATGTCAAAAACATTCAGGTCTTCCCCAATGAGAAGAAGGTCGTTTTAAGAAGGGAAGTTGAAGGTCAAATTGAAACCATCGAAGCTCCCACACCTCTTCTGCTTACGGTTATGGAGGGCCTGAACAAGCCCAGACTTCCAAACCTGCGCGAAGTCATCAAATCGAAGAAGAAGGAGATCATGGTTGTCAATGCTTCGGAACTTGGAGGAGACCTGGGCCTTTACGGGCTCAAGGGTTCTCCGACGTGGGTAGCCAAAGTGTATCCTCCTCCGCCAAAGCCCGGGGGCATGATAAGATCAGGAGACCCTAAAGAATCGGTCAGCGAACTCATTAATGTTCTAACTGAAAAGAAACTCATCCTGAAGAGGGTTGAATGATGCCTCAAGTTTCTAGCGCTCCAAATATGGACATTCAGAGCTGGAAGGGCATCTTTGTTTACATTGAAATGAGAGAAGGCAAGCCTAGAGATGCAAGCATCGAACTTTTAGGGGCAGCTCACAAGTTGAAGGAATCGCTGCATGAGGAAATTACGGCAGTGATGCTCGGAAAGGATGTGGCTGAATTCGGAACGCTCCTGACATCATATGGAGCGGAGAAAGTCATAACTGCAGAGCATGATCTGCTTGAGCGCTACACTTCCGATGCTTACACCAAGGTCCTCTCGAAGATAGTTTTTGAGAACAAACCATCTATAGTTTTGTACCCAGCAACTCCAAACTGCAGGGATTTAGCATCAAAGATGGCTGCCAGACTGAAGACAGGCCTTGCAGCTGACTGCACAGATTTGAGGGTTAATGAGAACAAGCAGCTTATACAGATAAGGCCAGATTTTGGCGGCAAAGACCTCTCCGAAATACTGACAAAGACAAGGCCTCAGATGATTACTGTGAGGCCTGGCGCGTTCAAGAAACTTCCGCCCCAGGATTCAAAGCCAGAGCTGCAGAAGGTCAAGGTGGACCTCAAGCCCGAGGACATAAGGGTAAGAATTCTGAACGTTGAGCAGGCTAAGATCGAAGGCTCAGACGATCTTGTAAAGTCTCAGATAGTTGCATCTGCGGGTATGGGCTTTGGGAGCAGAGAGAGAATAGAAATTTTTGATGAATTTGTGAAAGCAATTGGAGCGTCGCCTGGAGCTTCAAGACCGGTAGTAGAGAGGGGATGGATTGCGAGAGATAGACAAGTGGGGCAGAGCGGAAAGACGGTAGCTCCAAAACTGTATTTTGCAATTGGAATTTCTGGATCGGTTCAGCACAGGGTAGGAATGGAAAATTCGGAGTTCATAGTCGCCATAAACAACGATCCCGACGCCCCGATATTCAAGTTCTGCAACTTCGGCATAGTGGGAGACTTGTTCAAAGTCCTGCCCCTGATAACGGAAGAACTGAAGAGGATCCAAGGGAATTCTGCTAGTAGTTAGAGTGCAATATTGGAAACTACTTCTTTCAGAAGTTTTACGCCCTGCATAAACCTGCGCCTCTCTTCCTCATTGAGTTCAATCTCTACCACCTTTTCGATGCCGCCTTTTCCCAGTATTACTGGCACTCCTATGCAAATCCCTTCCACTCCATACTCTCCTTCAAGGTAGGCACTTGCGGCAACAAGCGTCTTCCTGTCTCTAGTGATAGACTCCACCATTCCCGCAACGCCGTTGGCAGGGGCGAAGTTTGTAGCTCCCTTCAGTGCAATGACTTCTGCGGCTATCTTCCTTGCATCCTCACCAGCTTCATCGAGATCACTTTTTGACAATAACGATGTTATCGGTATCCCTCCAACGGAGGCGTACCTAGCCAGAGGCACCATGTTGTCCCCGTGCTCTCCAATTACTAGTGTTCTGATCGATGCTCTAGACATTCCTAATTTCAAGGCTAGCGCATACTTTAATCTGGAGAGATCTAGCATGCCTCCCATTCCAAAAACCCTGTTTCTCGCAAAGCCCGTGGCCTTCATTGCAACATAGGTCATAGCGTCAAGAGGATTTGTAACTACGATAACTTTGGAATTTGGCGTGTAGCGCTTTATCTCCGCTGAAACTGACTTTATGATTTCAGCGTTCTTCATTGTGAGGTCCAGTCTCGACATGCCGGGCTTTCTTGCCAGCCCTGCTGTAACTATCACTATACTGGCTCCCTTCATATCCGCATAATCATTTGATCCGCTCACGCTGACGTCCGAACCCATCTCCGAGGCCGTGTGCCCAAGATCTAGGGCTTCTCCGCGGGGCAGACCTTTCACTATGTCTACCAGAGTAATGTCATCAAGCTCTCTGCTGATCAACTGCAACGCAATGGACGTGCCGACTCTACCTGAACCAATGATTGCTATCATGACTTGTCGCCTACGTTTTTGCTATCAATATAAAAGGTTCAGCAGCGTGTGTGCTCTCCTATCAACAGTTGATCCTGAGATGTTTGCCCGAGTTGAGACTATCGCATAGATTTGGTCGTGCTCCAACATATGGTCATCCGAAAAGAGAAGCTCCACTATTGATCCCATTTGGACTGATGCAGAACAAGTGTCAGGAAAGGCGTTGTTTCGTTTCACGAACAGAGTCATCATGGGTTATTGTTGGAATTGCGTACCAGGTTGCGGCCGTCCTTCAGGTGCCGCAACCGGTCTCCCGCACGCCAAGTCTTCATTATTCTTCGGCCTGCTGGACGTTTCTTAACAGGACCTTGTCCGCCAAGCGACTCGGCGGCGCGCGCTTTTGCCGCTGTCATTCTACCGCCTCTACTTTTCTTTGCCATTCTTGATTTCACCACCTGTTTTGTACCTCAGACATCCAGTACAAGACCGAAAACGAACGAGAGCAGAAAGAGCCCTACGAACACCGCTATCAGTACCTTACCAATGTCCATTGATGGGCCTGCTACTTTCTTTGCGCCGAACACATACGCTAGGAAAGCTATTATCAAAAATACGAACGCGACTCCAAGTAATGTTACCATTCTTCATTTTCACCTACAACTATCTTTTAGTCCCCTTTGGCACTACTCAGGTATGGACGTCTACTTCTTTCAGCAGAAGGGCCTTACGACCAATCAGCGCCTTGGACAGAATGAAGATTATTACGTGGTCGAAGCTTCACACATGATCTTCCTCCAATTGGCCGAACAACGAATTTCCCTCCACCCGTCATCCTTGCAACCGTCCCTTCAACGACTTACACCCGTCTTCGATTCAAGAATGGTAGCTCTGTCTCTACCCGTTCCTTCTGTCTCTCTACCTGATCTCACAACCAGATGTAGGGTAGTTACACCAGAACAAGGGAACGTATTTTCTGTAAGGAACCGTATTTTTTGCACTCAGTTGCAACCCCAACTGGGAATTACTTTTGGGACCCTGGCAAGGTGAAGCGGTAAGCTTAAGGATTTCTTAATTGCACAGGGGGGGGGCTAAAACGGAACCA
>CAZXXP010000061.1:0-5369 GCA_964644785.1 uncultured Nitrosopumilales archaeon
GAAGCAAGGCTGTTGGAGAGGGACCCACAATCCCCGTCTTCCCAGCGATTGCCAACGCGGTAGAAGACGCTCTATTTGACTTCGGAGTGAAGATAACCGACCTTCCCCTAAGCCCGTGGAAGATCTGGTCTTTGATTGGCAAGGCAAAACGCATAGCGCCATAAGATCGAACAGCTCCATCATCCAGCCGATGATTTTCTGCGGAAGTTATTGAGTGTTAGATCAGCATCGACGTTACTAAACTTAGGAACGTGTTTTCTGTTGCCAAAAAATACCAGGCAGCGCAGCGTTGTCTAAAGCGCGCGTGTCTGTAAATTACAAAAGATTCTAGCACAAATATTTTCACAACGGTTTCAAAACTTATTTTATATCAAACCCATTTTTTCAAATGCCAAGAATTATTTTCGATCATGGACCGCTCAAAAGTGCTTAGCACTTTGCACCAGCGCACCAGCAGAAATCAAGAGCAGATTGAGCATTAGGTGCATTGCAGCATGCTCTGTAAAGTGCAAGCACTTTGGTGTCGTTTGAAGCATGTGAAGGTTTTGAACCCCTGCTGTGAAACATTTGAAGTGTGTGAAGGTTTCTGTGAACCCTGTGAAACTACAATAGACTAAGAGCTCTCCTTCCATCTGGGAACTTGCCCAAGGCTACACCTCCGTTAGTTAATCAGGAAGTCGTCCAGCTCTACAGGAGGGGTAACCCAGGAAGGGATCATAAAGAGGCGTGTGGTCAAAGACCTTGGCAATGTCTCGAACATAGTGAGAGAGTTTAGGAGTGAATGTGAAGTGGATATTGCTCCGGCGGCCGAAAAATACGGTGTAAGAGATACAATCGAGATAGTACTTGACCTGAATAGTTGACAGTTCGGTTTCCATCTCTGCAATTAAGGTGTACGTGGTGATTGATTTGCAATTGTCGAACGCCGCGACGGTTTTCTTGGATGCGGGGGGGTGGGATTTCTAAACAAATATTTGTGCGAAATTAGCGCTTTCGAAAATGCCAGGCGGGCAAGTTGCCAATAACTAACGGGATGTCTGAACCAAGTGAAAAGGGTTAGAGATTTCATGACAGGGGGAGGCCACAACCCCAGTGGTAACAAATCTAATATGGCAGATCCCATCGCTTGTCCTGCGATTTAACATGTTTCGAACTAACAAGGTAAAAAGATTACTGGCAGTCAGTTCAGTACTTTTGATGCTGTCTCTACTTCAGGTCGCGGTTCCTCCTGCACATGGCTATGGGAAGAGTGCCCTGTGGCAAGTGACAATTTCAGGCAATTGTAACAACCCGAGCCTATGTAGCAGTACCAGCGTAGGCGGTTTCTGGGTATGGGCAGAGTTTGACTCGGGATCTAAAGGGGATGCTACCGTAACAGACTGCGAACACTTCGGCTCGACGAGACCATATGGTGGTGCGCAGCATGTCAATGTGGAGATAACAGGTTGGACAATCGCTCCAGGTAGCGCTGGTCCTCAAACATTCTTCGTGACGAGTGAGATCGATACAATCACCGGGCATACGGGTGGACGCCCTGTTGTAATCAATATACCCTCTGAATTGTTCGACACAGGCGTACCAGCTGTGGCGGGACACTACTCTACACAAGATGTGTTAGGATTCTCAGCTCCCGGGATCTCTTTCCAAATCCAAGTAGTTCAGGTGGGCTAGCAACGGAGAAGGTCGGACGCTTCTCCCTGCCAATTTTGATGTTGGCTATTACCAAGGCGCCTTTCCTGTTTCCTGAACAGAGCTGTTGAACTTCTTTGAGAGACTGTGAGCATCGTAGGCCTGCCAAATCCAGGGTCCAAGCCAACCAAAGACAAGAGCAAGGCCGGCGTAGAGCAACCTACCATCTAGAGTAACAGGGCCCAGCAAGAAGCTACCAAAGGTGAGATTTGCCAGTAACAGTATTATCCCACTCGCCAGTAATGCGACTCCTTTACCTATCTTTCCTACGTAGACATGACCTATTCCCATCAAACCTATGATCCCCAAGACCAGTGCCAAAACTGCTGCTATTCCAGGACTCTTATGTTCCAGAGATACAACGGTCGCAGGTTTTGCAGTCACCGTCCCTTTGAGGTTCTGTCCACAAGATGGACAAAAGGCAACATCAACCTGAATCTCCTTACCACAGTTGGGACAAAAAGGCAAATATGCAACAGCACTTTTGCTCACATTTATAGTTCAAATGAATTTAGGGGAGATGGAGATATAGGCTTGATATGGTAAATTCGTATACGATACCGCTGGTGTTCGCCAAGGACGGTAAGACCCAGGTGGACGAAGACCTATCGTTGGCACTGATATTTTGGTCTCTCGAATATGAGCGCGAAAAAGGGGGCGGATTCCTTAGGAAAAAGAAAGCTGAAAATATCACCCAGGTATCTTTTCTTCATCATCCGATTTTGATTACAAAGTATGGCAATGCTACGGTAGCGTTCGACGCTTGTGGTATCCAATCAACCCGATTCAAATATGGTATTGCTCCGAGCCTAACACATCTGCCAAGTTTTCTGAGGTCTAACATCTGGACTTCCCGACCCGAATCTTATGCAGGAGGCTTGGGCCGCCATTCGGAGGAATTTGAAAGAGCGCACAAAGAGAATCCGCATGAAGTCCGGGCATGGATTACAGACCCAGAATTGCTAAAGGGATTGAATGAACTGCTTAATGTGTCCATAGCCTCTGATGCAAGGTCAGATACCCTCCCTCAATTGATTGATTTTACCGAGGCGAGTAATTCTTTAGCAGAGCTTGACAAAAGAAAACATCTTCTCAACAGCGAAATCGCACCCCTCAAAGACATCAAGCAGGAACTCGATAAGAAAACCTCGGAAGTTCTGGCACCCCTGAAGAGAGAATGCTCTCTAATCGAAGACAGATACAACAAGGAGATTGACAGGATTCGTCCATCTGTCTTAGAGAGGAAGGAAAAATTCGAAAACAAGCGTATGAACCAGCGCCAACAAATAGAAGCTCGGTTCAGTGGACGACTGCACGACTTACGGAATAGGCGTGACGCAGCCGCCGCAAAGATAGATGCTCACGATCCTCACACGGGTAGGGAACCAAGGGGTGGCATCGATAAACAGTATTCAATCAAAGAGAACGCAGACCGTAGAATCAGAGAGTTGGAAAGGGAACAAGAAGAGCGGATTGCAACTGTTGACGAGAAGTATGATGTCCTGATTGAGGAGCAACAAGGGCGAATAGATTCCCTCGAAGACCAGAAAGAAGCTAACCTTGAAGAGCCCAGAGGAAAAATGAAGTTCGTTAACGACGCGACAGACCGACTGACGAATGCCATTGAGGGGTTGATTGAAGATCATAACTCGATCATTGGCATGGGATCAACCTCAAGCATCATTCGCCCAGCCGAGATTGACATAAAGAAGTTCATTGTATATCTACCTACCATCATATCAAGATTTGAAGATGGGGCAAAATCGCGCACAATAATTCTTACAGCCAGGGCACTGAAATATGGCAAGGGGTTCTTTGGAAGTCTAAAAGGTCTGGTAGGTCTGAAGGCTACGCCCTTAGAGGAGGCGAACGAATCCCTAACTACGTTCATCACGTCTGTTGCAGAGAATCCAAAGGTCAGTAAGGCCATTTCATTTACAGCGAGACAATATGATGTGCTGCGCGATCCTAAGACCAAAAATCTGGCCATCTCTGGGATGGGTAAAATGCAGGCACAAGGATGGATTAAGGAGAAGGAAATCATCGAATTTCGGAAAGCGTTTGACGAACACTTTGTTCCGTCCGATTCGGCTGACTTTTCACCTAGAGAGGAAAAATGGAGTATTAACCCAAATGATCAAACACAACAAGAACCGCCACAGTCGGTTCGGTTTGTAAGCTACAAAGGTGTCGAAACACAGGTTGAGATTGGCAAGCTCGAAATTCTACGCAAAGAAGATCAAGAAGAGTTCAACAAGGATGTTTCCTCAACAAATTACACAACAAGCAATAGTGCACGACTCATTGAATTCCTAAGGGGTCTGAAGCTTCCTGATAGCAAATCGTATTGTATCAACCATGGAGAAGTCTGGGTGCAACACCAGTTGTATACTCTATTAGCAAATAGCGAATTTCGAGGTGCCCGACGCGAACGTTCCTTTCGTGTTGGAGAGACTGGGGCGATCGGGGCGAGGATTGATTTTGACGTAGGTGGCGTCGGCATTGAAGTGAAAATATTTCGCTCCCCCCAAGATTTCCAGAGATTGACAAATGAAATGCTGACTTATAGGGGGAATTATGGCGAGATTATAATTCCATATATCAATGCCGGAGGTCTCTCGAATGAAGAGTTGGAAGAGCGATTTAAGCTACTGTCTCAGCATTACCCAGAAGTGAAAGGCTACTTTCCGCTAAATTGCGGCGAAGACGCTCGAAACACCTACTAAGCGCGCGAAAAGAAGTTTAAATTGCGACAATGAAGAAAATAGCCGAAGGAAATGACTCATTGCGCCCGCGCGTATCATTGCAGTTCTTGGTGGTTTCGGCCTACCCGAACTCTTTTTCACTTCTTGCTTTGCGCGCGCGCGCGAATAAGTTCAACTTTTTTTTTTGATTTTTGTAGCGTTTAGGTTTCTTTTTGCTCACATTTACTGGTGATCTTAGGGATAGGAGGAATCAAGTCAGGCGATAAATTAATTCTCGTCAGATTGAAGGATTGTTGCTTCATCAAGAAGCGTCAGATTTCACAGTGTTAACAATGTGGTTAACATTGTTAGAATAATTCTACCAATGAGCAAATATTCAGAAAAGCCCCCACCATGCCCATGGCCGGTCCTAGATTACGGGTTGTGGTAGCATTCCTTCTAGTCACCCTTTTTGGTTTCACCGTTCTCACCACTCAAATTTCCTTGGCGCAGTCTTCTCAAGGAAGAAATTGGGAAAGAGCCGCATACGATGATAATAACTCTGGTTTCAACCCTCAGACTCAAATTAACAAAGAGAACGTACGCTATCTCCAGCTTAAGTGGACCTATCAGGTGCCCCAGAATCCCTACACAGGATCGTTGAGTAGCGCTGTGGGGATCAAGACCAGACCTTTGATTATTGAGGGGACAGTATACATTGGCACGGTTTATAACAGGATTATAGCTCTGGAGTCGGAAAATGGGAAAGAAGTCTGGTCTTTTCAGCCAAACCTAACTTCACTGGTTGCAAACCCTGGGGCGGGAGGTAGTTCGGTTGATCTCCAGCACATATCATCTTATGGAGGATTAATTTACACGCAGGCAGCTGATTGCAGCATATTTGGCCTGGATGCAAAGCAGGGTACCGTGAAATTCACAATTCCTTCCCCTTGCAAAGACATACCTGGCGGGAAGGACTACAGATATGCAGGGAGG
>CAZXXP010000061.1:5387-11228 GCA_964644785.1 uncultured Nitrosopumilales archaeon
CTTCGGGCAGGCAGGGCAATCGTCGGGAAGAGGCTTTGTCGCTGGTTATAGCACAACTACTAGCCAATTATTGTGGAGGTGGTTCGTTGTGCCTCCAAGGGGCGGGGATCCCGATTGGGACAGTAAGTACGTTGTGCAGAAAGGCGATGGAAGCTATATTACAGGACCAGCGAAGGGGAACATTCCGCCCTACAAGGGCGATTGGGGTACTTCTGACAAGATAGTCGGAGCAACTTCGTGGAACTTTAACCTAATTGATCAGGATACTGGGATATTCTACATCGGAACTTCTGTCCCTGAAGGGGATAACTTAAGAGACTTCCCTGGGCCGAATTTGTTTGCACACAGTTTAGTCGCGTTAAAGGCAACTACAGGGGAGATGCTATGGTATTACCAACTAACGCCGCATGACATTTACAACGGAAACATACCCTTCCAATCTGGCACACTGGCACAGGTGCAGATAGGCGGCAAGACCGTGAAAGCCGTGCTCACAGCTTCAAAGAACGGATATGCGTATCCTTTCGACGCTGAGAAGGGCACTCTACTCTGGGAACCTACTAAGCTTGGTGTGCATCTCAACGATGTACATGCTAATGCTGGGCCTGCAGCAGACATGCTGATTACGCCGAAGGATCTTGTTGGGAAGGTGATCTGTCCATTAGGTAATTCTAACGCTCCTCCTGCCTATGGGTATAATACATTCTACGTTCCTGTTCAGAACAGCTGCTCCACCCCTAGATCTACAGGCCCGAATTTGTGGACATGGCAGGCTGTCGGGCCGGTGAACTCAACCCTCTACGCTATTGATGTATCAACTGGGAAGATAAAATGGCAGTACTTCATGCCTAATCCTTTCCAAGGTGCTGCCGTTGCTGTTAGTGGAGGAGTCGTTTACGCTATAGACAGAATAGGAACTTTCTACGCGCTTGATGCTGATAGTGGAAAGCTGCTTCAGACGATGAGTCTAGGGGGACTGGGGGCAGCAGGAGTTTCGATAGGAGCCGATAAGAAGGGCAACATGATGTTGCTTGTGACATCTGGGGGCAGTGGATCTGGCAAAGTCACTCCTGGGACGGTCATGGCATTAGGTTTGCCCGACAAATTACCCGAACCCCAAGTAATTACGAAGGAAGTTATCAAGGAGATTCCCAAAGAGGTCATCAAAGAGGTTGTAAAAGAAGTACCAAAAGAGGTCATCAAAGAAGTACCAAAAGAGGTAGTAATAACGGAGACGAAGACCGTGACCGTG
The DNA here is from genome assembly GCA_964644785.1 of uncultured Nitrosopumilales archaeon. GTDB lineage: Archaea > Thermoproteota > Nitrososphaeria > Nitrososphaerales > UBA57 > VHBL01. The sequence goes on from CAZXXP010000061.1 coordinate 6,640, forward strand.
GAAACAACAGGCCCAGTTACTTATGCATCTATTGGCATCGCAATTCTTGCGACGGTGATAGCTGTGGTGACTGTGTCAAGGAGAAGGAAAGCCTAGTCTGTGGTGACTGTGTCAAGGAGAAGGAAAGCCTAGTGCGAGTCGTTAGTGTCATCTTCCTTTTGATGATATTGTTAACATGCACAAGCCTTCTTCCCTCATATGCACAAATCTCTAAAGAAGGCAAGGACTGGGTCCACCCTGGTTACGATTTTGGTCAGACGTACTTTAATCCTCAGAATGACATAAACAAGAACAATCTTGACCAGTTGGAGCTCAAATGGATCTACAGGGTACCACCAACACCTTCAGGCGTTAATGCAAGGGGAGGCGTTCAGACACCTCTTCTAGTTGTGGACGGAATTATCTATATGGCAACCAGTTACAACAGGGTCATCGCTATTAGCGGCATCGATGGGAAGGAAGTTTGGTCCTACCAAGTAAACACATCTAGCTTTGCAAAGAAGCCGTGGATTACAGGTTCGTTGGCTCAGCATTCGATATCCTACTACGATGGGGCCATTTACATGCAGGCATCTGACTGCACCATCTATGCGTTAAACGCGCAGGATGGCAAGGTCAAGTTCACAATACCGGACATATGCAAAGACATCCCAGGCAATAAAGGGAGGTACTTTGCGGAAACAAACCCAGTGGTATACCAGAATTTGGTAATCGCCGCACCAGCAGGAAGTGGGCCTGATGGCAGGGGCTTCATAGCTGCTTACGACATGAATACTAAGCAACTAGTTTGGCGCTTTTTTACAGTGCCTCCCGCTGTAAATGGAACAAAAATCTACGACAATCCCGGCCCCGATAAAGGGAAGGAATGGGGAGTTGCAGATGCACAGAAAGGCAACATAAAGCCCTGGCCTGGAGACTGGGGGCAGACGGACATGGTCTCTGCAGGAGTCATATGGCAAAAGATGATAGTAGATGACAAGGCTGGTATTCTTTACACCCTGACTGCCTCCACAAGCTATAATGTGGACAAGGGACTCCTCCCGGGACCGAACCTATTCACATCAGGAGCGATAGCCCTAAACGCCAAGACTGGAGAGCTGATCTGGTATTACGCTGCAGATCCGCACAGCATAAGTGTAAATGCAGATTGCGGCTGGGGTGCAACGCTGGCAAGCGTCAAAGTCGGAGGCCAGGAGAAGACCGCCGTCATAGCTCCTTGCAAGGGGAAGAATCAGATTTTCACTCTTGATGCACAGTCTGGAAAACCTCTGCTGCCACCAGTAGAAATCGGACTTGTGTTCAATGGCGATCCAAACGCTGGAAAGGGCAACGATGCTGATATGTACGCTCGACAGAAAGGCGGAATGGTTTGCCCGGGACATCTTGGTGGTATCGAAGCACACGTAGCATTTGCGTATAATACAATCTTCGCACCGGTGCAGAACGCCTGCTATTCTGTGATAGAGGTTCCTATCAAGTTTCCTTCTGGGATAGGACGGGACTTGCGGGGATGGGATGATAGACCTGTAGCTGGCTACCCAATTAATTCGACACTTTACGCCATCGACGCTTCGAATAACAAGATAAAGTGGGAGTATTTTATGCCAGTTGGTTACCAAGCTTCGCATATCACTATTAGCAGTGGCGTCGTCTACGCGATTGACAGGTCAGGTATTCTGCACATGCTCGATGCGGAAAGCGGCAAAGTGCTCAAGAAAGTAAGCTTTGGAGGTTTGGGACAAGATGGTGTCACGATAGCAGCAAACAAAAATGGAGGGATGCTCATCTTGGCAGCCACAGGTGACCCAGCTATCGTTACTGCGCTTGGTCTGTCAAAGCTAGTCTCAGAGAAGGCCGTTACCAAAGAGGTGATGAAGGAAACTACTAAGACAGAAGTCGAAACAGTTAGCCCGATATCTTATGCAGCATTAGGAATAAGCGTAGTCATCCTAGTAATTGCAGGAGCACTATTCACTAGGAGAAAGAAAAGTTAGCGCAATCAGCTCAGTAATCAAAAGGGGCAGTGCATGGTGCCATGGGAGATAGATGGACACAGAGACGAGTCACGAAACACACTTACCCTCCATTTCTAATTCTATAAGCCCCCATCAGCAATAGCTAAAGGGGGAATTATTCTGTCCCAGTCTACCGGTAAATGTGTGCGGGGGATTGGTTTTGCAACAGTTCAGACATGAGATACGCGGCTTAGGTGCGGGGGTGGGATTTGAACATACCGTCATTGGATTTATGGTGGTATTACTCATCAAGAACGGCTCCCACCAGACAAAATAACAAGAATAATAACATAGATAACAAGTCAGGCATAGTTTTGTTACTTCTGTTATTTTTTGTTACTCACTTTCGACAGGTCAAATAGGTAAGGTCAGATCGAGCAAAAGGATTCATACCCTAAATCGGTTCAAATCCCGTCGACAGCATCGATCATTTTTTTCCAGCAACTAAAGCGGTGGTATTGTGGCAGATTCAGCCCGAGGTTGCGATTTAAGCTGTGGCATGACCTCTTTGGCGAAGAGCTCCATACTTCTCTTAGCTAGGTGATGCGGCATGTTACCAAAGCGGAACTCGCCGACAAACGTGCCGAAACCTATCTCTTTTTGCTGGTTCAAAATCTGTTCCACCACAGATTCTGGGCTTCCCGCAATGATCATTCCGGCCTCTGCCAGCTTACTGTAGTCCATCTCTGTCAGGAAGAGCCTACTGGCCCAAAAGAGCTTATAGCCCACATCCGCTTCCACTTTCTTGACTGCCATCATCCCTGGTTTCCACAAAGTTCTATACATGTATAGTAGATGCTTAGCACATTCCTCCTCGGCTCGGTCCTCATTCTCGGAGACGTAAACATCTCTGACGAGAACGACTTTATCATTTGTCGGCTCCACGCTGTGGGCCTTCACATACGCATCTCTGTACCTGCCAAAGGTCCCTCTTATCTCGGAAGTAGGCTGCACCCAGAGCCCGTAACTTGCGCCCATTTCTGCGGCAAAAGCAGGCGATGGCCCCGCTGTGTGAATAGGTGGATGAGGTTTTTGGTAGGGACGCGGCCAGACAGACACGGCATTAAACTGGTAGTGCTTTCCCTTCCACTGAAATGGCTCGTCGGCTGTCCATGCCTTGATTATCAGCTGACAGGCCTCTTCGAATTTCTGTTTCGCTTGAATAGGAACACCGTAGGCTAGATAGTTTGTGATACCTCCCCTTTCAAATCCTGCAATCATTCTGCCACCAGAGATGACATCGAGCATGGCATACTCCTCAGCTATCCTGATGGGGTTATGCAAAGGTAGAATGGATCCTGTGGGCAGTAGGCGGGCCCTTTTTGTCTGGCCTATCAGATACGATGCTATCAGGTGAGGGGCCACATCCAGGTTATACTCCTTAGAGTGATGTTCATTGAACGTAAGGATATCGAAACCTAGCTTGTCTGCATAAATATACTCGTCCAAGTACTCGGTGTAGAGCTGATGCCCCTTTATGGGGTCAAATTGCCTACTCGGTCTTGGAAAATCATGATATTCGTCTATGAATGGATAAGGGAACTGGTTGAAAATTCCTAATGTTAAATCCACGGCTTCGTCGCCGCAATATAACGACTCCCCGTTCAATAATAATAGACCGTTAGAATAAAGCTACTAGATGTAGCTTAATCCTAACACTGCCCAATTATAACATATAGCTCTTAGCCAAATGCCGTGAAAAATGATATAGCTTCTATTTACAAAGAGAAAAGGGAATACCACAAATCCACCAAGGGCGCGAATTCTATAAAACACGGCGTGAGGGTAAAACGCCTGGATAAATTCCACCAGGAGGCAGAGGTTCACCATTTCAAGGTTCAAAGTGATGAACATGCAGAACCTTGGGGAGGAGGGGCGCGGGCACCGAGTCCGTTTGAATACTTTTTGTCCGCCATTGGGTTCAGCATGAACAATCAGATCTTGATTCAGTCAGAAGTTAACGGTGTAAAACTAGATTCTCTTGACACCCTCGTCACTGGATCATTTGACTCCAAAGGCTGCCTCGACATCAAAGGACATAACCCGAGTATGTCCAAAATCTGGTTGGATTTCACAGTCGCATCTGACTCCTCTCTCGAAAAGTTACAAAAAGTCCTGGAAAAGGCCGCTGCATGCGATCCTGTTTATCAAACCCTCAGAAAGGCTGCTAGAATCGAGAAGAAGCTCCACCTCAGTGGTAGGACACATGCCAAACACCTCACAAATCCGAAAGGAGACGGAGCAAAGTGACAACGATAGGGTTACTCCACGAGACACCCTACGCTGATATGAAAGATTACCTTGATTTTCCAGCCCCCAATAAGATGTTTGACCCAGAGAAAGGGCACGACCTGTATGTTGAGTATCTCGAGGAGTTGGTATATGCGGAAGAGCTGGGCTTTGAAATAATTGCACTCCCAGAACAACACTCTAAGCAAGACAACATCGATCCTTCCCCCAACATACTGGTTTCTCATCTTATAGGGCGAACAAAAAAAATACTGATCCTCCCTTACGGCGCCCTTCTCCCTCTGCACAATCCTATCAGGATAGCGGAAGAGTATGCTATGCTCG
>CAZXXP010000062.1:0-11183 GCA_964644785.1 uncultured Nitrosopumilales archaeon
CCTAATGCTACAACATGCTTATGAGGTCCGACTTTGAGTTCGGTATTGTACTCAGACTCCCTCCTATAGCATTCATAACATCTCCTGCTTTTTGCAATTTCGGTGTCTACTTGGACGAAGATTGGTACAGAGCTTGTCAACGATTCAGGCAAGCTATGTTTGGTAATGTGATGGCGCATTATGTTGTGCCCCATTAATGCAAGCTCGCCCGCTCTTGGATCAATGGGAATGCCAGAATCACCTGTTTCAAATTTGTTAAGATCCTCTGTTTGGCGTATTTGTCTTACATAGATAGATTCCTCGGTGATACCTCGTTCCGCGGAGATGTCCTTATCAGCTAGTATTGCAACTGCCTTGTCGATGTCGACTGAAGGGTTTACTCTTATGTAGAGTTTCAAAGTCGGCTTTGACATTACATCCCTCGAGTCGTATAGTTCCATCTGGTTAGATCTATCGAGTTCAGCAATAGGCCAGATTCCACCCAAGGTTGTAGCACGTTCAGATGTCACGTACGATCAACCCCTTTTCATTGGACATCTACAGGGAATTTGTTGACATTTGGAACATCCATTACCATACTTCTCGTACGAGGCCGACTCCAAATTAATTTCAACCAAATTGGATATAGATGCTAGCCACGCAGAGACATCAGCTGATTCTGCCGAAATTTCTCTTTTCTGTCCTTTTTCTATAGCCATCCTCAGCTCCATTATCTCATCATTAAGTCGCTTAAATACCCAATCAAGCCCTCTGGTTCGGTCTCTTGCCAAATATGTGTGAGCCATTAGTTTCTGAAAATCGGATATAGATCTAGTTGTTTTTCTGGCGGTTCCCACGCTCAAGAATAGTACACCTGATTCAATTGCGTCTTACAATGGATTAGCTTGTCCCAAGCGTATTAACAATCTTGCGATAGACGTAACTCGCATTTGCGGAACGGGATAGCCGTAAAGCTAATGCCAGGTTATACTCCTGGAGATTCATGAGTAGGACCTTTTGGTTCTTGAATACACCCATAACGAGCTCTAACCCTCCCTTAAACTCTGTAGTATTGCGTGCTGCGCCCAATATTAAGGCCGCAATTGACCCGAGATTCTCAACCATCCTTTGACTTACGTATTCTGATTCTTTCAGCGCGCGCCATCGCGTCTGAGAAGTCGTGATAATGTTGCGTTTCTTCGAAGACCCCTCCGGGAATAACCACATCGTATAGACTAGGAAGTATTTGCAGCTGATGTGATAAGGCAAGTTGTATCAGAGGAACCGCATCACATACGATGAGCTTACTTTTTTTTCTACACTTCAATTTGTGGCGGCGTGTATCTAGATTCGGTCCTCATCAATTGTTTGTTAACAAAGCCAATGCTCAGTAAGGGTAAGGAAGCGAGATCAGTGTTGATTAGCCTTCGGAATTTACTAGCAAATTTTACGGGGGATAATTTTCTGACAGGCTGGTGGTGAGATAGTTCATTTTGGTGCGGGGGGTGGGATTTGAACCCACGAACTCCTAACGAGAAGGGATTACCCAGCAAGCCCATTTTGATCTTGAGTCCCTCGCGGTTGACCGGGCTTTGCGCGACAGTTCTCGTTTCGCTACCCCCGCGCGAGATAACGGTCAAAATGCAACAGATATATGAATCGATATTTGCAAAGCCTTACCTTTATCAAGCATAAGTTTAGCGCTAGCAAATTGATGCAGAAGATAGTTGTAAAGGGGCCTGCTTCCAGCGCAAATTTGGGCCCAGGCTTTGACACTTTCGCCATTGCCATTGACGGTGTTTACGATACTGTTTCAATAACACTGGAGAAGCAAAAAGGAATAAGGATTACTGCAAAGGGGGCAAAGATTCCTTCCGAAGTCAGGGAGAATACTGGAGGGCTAGTCGCATCAAACATTTTTCACGAGTTCAAGATTTCGGGAGGTTGCAAAATAGAGATTGAGAAAGGCGTCCCTCCCGGCTACGGTCTGGGGAGTAGTGCCGCAACAGCTTCTGCTGTGGCTTACGGTCTCAACGAACTTCTTGGCCTCGAGCTAAGCAAATCCGAGCTCCTGCGCTTTGCAGCCAGCGGCGAAGTCGCATCTGCAGGCGTCAGTCATTACGACAATGTTGCAGGTTCCTTGTTCGGAGGGTTCGTCGTAGTTCGTTTTGCAGAACCTATTGACGTTGTTAATTTTGCTCCTCCAAAGAACCTCGGCATCTGTGTAGCAACGCCAAAGATTTCCACACCTCCAAAAAAGACAGGTCAAGCAAGGGCAGTGCTTCCAGAATTCGTACCGCTTGTAGACATGGTACACAACCTATCTTCAGCAACCATGATGGTTGCCGCCTTTGCCAAAGGCGATGTTGATTTGATAGGAAGGTCGATGTCCGACAAGATAGTTGAGCCTGCAAGGACATCGTTTGTACCTGGCTATGATCAAGTCAGAAAAATGGCTTTGAAAGCTGGTGCATGTGGTATTGCGATAAGCGGTGCAGGCCCATCAATGATAGCCTTTGTAAACCTGGAAAAGGTAAAAGCGGCTAGTGTCGGAGATGCTATGAAAAAAGGCTTTGCATCAGTGGATGTAAGCTCCGAAATCATTATCACAAAGATTGGTAAAGGAGCAAGGTTACTGAACCAATGAAACTCAAGTGCATAAGCTGCTCCAAAGAATATCAGATTGACGAGATGATATACTATTGTAAGTCGTGTAACGATTTGCTGGAAGTCGTTTATGATAAGCTCGAGCTGGAAAAGAAAGCCAATTCATCAGATTGGAGGAAACTGCCTCTTTCCGTATGGCGTTACCATCACTTCCTGCCTTTCAAGGACGGATCAACACGTGTAACGATAAACGAAGGGGGAACAGGGCTGCACAGGTGCGAGAGGCTCGGAGCATTTCTCGGTCTGAGGACTATCTACATAAAAAATGAAGGAGAAAACCCTACAGGCTCCTTCAAGGACAGGGGCATGACTGTTGGAGTTTCAAAGGCTCTCGAACTGGGAGTTTCGTCGGTAATCTGCGCCTCTACTGGCAATACGTCTGCTTCTCTTGCGGCCTATGCCGCTCGCGCAGGTCTCAAAAGAATAGTGCTAATACCGTCTGGCAAAGTTGCTTACGGCAAACTGGCACAGGCTATGATGTGTGGTGCACAGGTCGTACAGGTGAAGGGAAACTTTGACGAAGCCCTCGGGATGGTCATGGATCTAGCGGGAAGGTTCAAGGATGTATATCTTTTGAACTCTGTGAACCCCTTCAGACTCGAAGGACAAAAGACACTCGCATTCGAAGTTTGTGAACAGTTAGGTCACGTGCCAGACTGGATAGTAGTGCCAGTGGGCAATGCTGGGAACATTAGCGCAATATGGAAAGGTCTGCAAGAGTTCAAGTCTCTCGGCTACATCAACAAACTGCCAAGGATGGTCGGCGTTCAAGCGGCAGGCGCAGCACCTATAGCAGAAGCTTTTGAAAAAGGTTCCTCAGAAATCACGTTTGTTGACAAGCCCGAAACTATAGCGACCGCAATAAGGATAGGAGTCCCCCAGAGCTGGAAGAAGGCTCTGAAGGCAATCCGCGAGTCCAATGGATTAGCGACTAAGGTCACTGACGAAGAAATACTCAGCGCCCAAGGTTCAATGGCAAAGCTAGAAGGAATTTTTGTCGAGCCTGCAAGTGCTACACCCGTAGCTGCGGTAAGGAACCTTGTCAGAAATGGTACGATAAACAAGGATGACGAGGTTGTGTGCGTCGCGACAGGGCACGGCCTAAAAGACCCAGACGTAATTACGAAGTTCTTTGAGAAACCCGTAGAAGTCGAGGCAGATATCAAGGCACTTGAACGCACCCTAGGTCTATCACAGTCTTGAAACTGCCTTATACTCTGCTAATTGCCCTGATAGTTTTAGACCTCCTAGTTTTGCCCATTTTTACCGATGCTGATACAACAGAGACGGGTTCGCCCAGAAGAATTACGCTTGAGGTTAAGCCTGGCTATTCGTTGAATAGACTACAGGAAATAGGCTTCAGGCTTGAAGAGCAATCCTATGATTTGATTCAAGGGACGATGGATGAGGGGAGGCTTGGAGAATTTGCATCGCTGCCTTCCGTGTTGGGCTACACCTTTACAGAACCTGCAATTCGATACGCGCTAACAAATGAAGCGGTCAACTACACAAGGGCTAACATAGCGCACTCATTTGGCCTTACAGGAAAAGGCGTCAAGGTTGCAGTCATAGATGTGGGTTTTGAACCATCCGCAATACAGTTCAGCCAGAACGTCAAGGAAATGCGCTCCTTCAGGCTCGATGGAAACCTAAGAGGAATCAATCCTCAGCACGGCGTTGCAGTCGGAGAGATACTCGTAAGCGTTGCACCCGATGTTGAGCTTTACCTCTACAACGTTGAAACTCAAGTAGAATTTCTCAACGCGGTTGACTTTGCAATACAACGTAACGTCGATATAATCTCCACATCAGTAGGATTTTTGAACTTTGGACCTTATGATGGTACGAGCAGGCCTTCACAGGCCATGGACAGAGCAAGGTCTGCGGGCATTTTGCCTATCGCGGCAGTTGGCAACGCAGGCGAGAGTCACTGGTCTGGCAGGTTCAAAGACAACAACAGGAACAACTTTAACGAATTTTCTGGCCAGGACGAAAGAAATACAGTTGAGCTGACAAGCGGGCAGCCTATTTCAATAGAGATGAGCTGGGACGATTGGCCATCTACAGCTCAGGACTACGACATGTTCCTGACAGATTCCCAAGGAAGGATAGTTGCAGCTTCGACAAACCCCCAGAGTGGTACTCAACCTCCAACAGAGGCGATAAGGTTCACTCCGTCATCTTCAGGGACGTACTACATAGGGATAAAGAAGACAAGGGCTGGCAGGGATGTTAACTTCGAACTGTTTGCTTCTCCTAACCCAATCCAGTATTTCGTTTTAGAAGGGAGCATTGGTCATGTGGCTGATGCTAAGGGCACCCTTGCCGTGGGTGCAGTTTCTGTTGCCGATGATTCGATAAGGCCCTATAGTTCTAGAGGTCCGACAAAGGATGGAAGAATAAAACCTGATTTGGTGGCACCAGACAGCCTCACTACGTCTGTCTTTAGATCGCCATTCAGAGGGACGTCTCCTTCTGCACCAGTCGTTGCTGGCTTGGCTGCACTACTCTTGAGCGGAAACCCGAGTCTGACTCCAGATGAACTCCAAACACTGTTGGAGCGGACCGCAATAGACCTCGGGGCTAAAGGCAAGGACAACGCGTACGGTGCAGGAAGAGTGAGAGCCGAGTTCCCTTATTTCAACGCAAAACCGAAGGGTTCTTCCATATCTGTTGATGGGACACAATACAAACCGTCTGAACTCCCAAGAGCGTTCGTATGGCAGATAGGTTCCGATCATGAAATAGCAATACAACCACAAATCGTGGAAGATGGCCCCATGCGATATAGGTTCAAAGGTTGGAGCGACAGTTCAACGGAGTTGAACAGGAGAATAGTTTACGACGGCTCCCAAGAAAACATCACTGCCCTGTTCTCGACCCAGTATCTTCTATCTGTAAAGTCGCCTTTCGGAAAGACATCAGGGGAAGGATGGTATGACCAAGGTGCAACCGCACAGTTTTCTGTTGAACCACGAGCCGGTGTTTTTGGAGAGCAGGTTCTCGACGGCTGGGAAGGGGACTCCAATGCCCAGAAACCGGCAGATTCTATTATTATGGACTCGCCCAAAGTCGTTATTGCACAGTGGAGGACTGATTACAGCAATATCATAATCGCCGTATCATCGGTAGTCGCAGTGTTGGCAATTGCCATCGGACTAAGGAGAAGAGCGAAAAGGGTTAGCTAGATGAACAAATCCGAGCCATCTTTTCTAGAGCTTGTGGCGTCGCTTGACATAGCATCGCTTCATCCCGGGGGGGGTAAAGCCACGAAGGAGCTTCTTGAAAGGCTTCAAATTGCCGCAGATGATCATGTGCTAGATGTTGGGTGTGGGAGTGCAAGGGATTTGGTCGAATTGGTTCAAGATAAACGGTGTAGGGCTGTAGGGATAGACCGTAGCGAAAAAATGGTCGAGATGGCGCGGAATAGGATAGTCAAGCAAAATCTACAAGACAGAATCACCGTTCTAAAAGGGGATGCCCAAAACCTGCCATTTATCAATTCGAAATTCGATGTCGCATACATACAGTCTGTTCTGCTGCAGGTTGACAAAAGCAGGGCAACAAAAGAAATTGCAAGGGTTCTGAAGGAGGAAGGAAGGTACGGTTCGCTGGAATTTGCATGGGATAATGAACCAGACAGACCTTTGATGCAGAGAATAATGGAGCTTACGGGAGAGCCATTCACGCCGTTAAGGCATGAGGAATGGAAGGACACCTTTGAGGGGGCAGGGTTGAAGGAATATTACTCATTCTTCACGAAAAAGGCCGTGGTACCATATCCGTTAAGCGAAATCGTAACTACTGAAGGGTTATTAAACACGTTAAAAGGCCTACTAAAATTTGCAACTCTATCACCAAAGACCCGAAGTAGGATAAGACATCAAACGGAATACATGCGCTGGATAAAGGAGAATGGGAAGCTGGGCTACGCTATTTACTGCTACAGAAAATAACCCACAAACCATATATCCTCTTACCACTGACTGGTAGTTTATGCGATCTAGCTCGAAACTTGTCGCGTCCGTAATCGTTACAGCTTTAGTAGTTTCGGTGGTCTGGTATGCCGCTTTACCCATGCTTATGCCGTCGAAGCCTGCTCAAGAAGGTCCCGCCATAACACCAGAGCGGAGCAGAGTGATAAAAATTGGAGGAACGTTACCTCTTTCGGGGCAGTTTTCACCAGTAGCTGGAACTTTCAACAAACTCTATGACGCTTGGGTGGCTCAAATCAACGAAAGGGGGGGATTGTATGTGAGCGAGTATGGTAGGAGATTGCCGGTAAAAGTAATAGTATATGATGATCAAAGCGATGCCGTGACGGCAACAAGGCTCTACGAGAAGCTAATCTCTGAAGACAAGGTTGATGTTCTTATCGGGCCTTAGTCAAGTACTCTTACTGTTCCCCTCGTTGCAGTAGCTACAAGGAACAACATTCCTCTCGTTGCAACTTCTGCTGGCGCCCCTCCGATATTCAATCAAGGCTCGGACTGGGTCTTCGCTGGAATTGACCTGATTACAAACTGGCCCAAGACATACTTTGACATGGTAAAGGCAAAAGGACAGGCTAAGACAGTCGGATTTGTTGCGACTGATGAACCCTTCGGACAAGGAGTCCTTGCTGGAGGCAAGACGTTTGCTCCTCAGGCTGGACTCAACATAGTCAGCGAGAATATCGTGCCAGTAGGTACGAAGGACTTTACGGTGACGATAATCAAACTCAAAGAAGCGAATCCAGACATTGTTTTTGTGGCAGCGCTTGCTCCCGACGCATCAACGTTTGTCAAGCAGGCGAAGGAGCAGGGACTGAAGCCAAGAGAATTCCATGTTCCGCAGCTGGTAAAAGGTTTCATCGAATCTGTTGGCGCAGATTCTGCAAATTATATTACTGGGGAATGGTACTGGACTGACGATGTCCCATACGGAGGGGTCTGGGGCAAAGAAATCTTCACGCAGGCGATGGCAAAAGCAGGCATTACAAATGTTGACTATCCTTGGGCAGCAGTGCACTATTACGGCTTAGAGATAATCGGGGCAGCAATAGAGCGAGTAGGTACACTTGACAAAACAAAGCTAAGGGACGGGCTGAAGAACCTATCAATTTCAACAATAAGCGGCGAGGTTCACTTCAAGAGCTTCGGCAACTTCAAAGGTGTCGGAACCCTTGCACCATTCCCAGTTCAGATGCAAAGCGGGAAGGTAGTAGTAGTCTGGCCTCCAGAAACGAAGAAAGGCGACTATACATATCCGACACCCAGGTAAGCAATGACGCTTGCTCCCCTGCTGGAACTCCTAATCTTCGGTATACTTTTGGGCGGCATCTACGGCCTATCTGCCATAGGCCTGAGCTTGATATTCGGCGTCGCAAGGGTTCTGAACCTCGCTCACGGAGCCTTTGCGGTCCTGGCAGCGGTAGCTTCTTTCGTCATAGTTCAGTCCACAGGCCTGAACCTGCTCTTTGTTGCAATGTTTGTAATTCCTTTATTTTTCGCCGCTGGGTATGCGTATGAAAAATCACTGATCCACAGGATTCTATCTTTCAACAGTGAACGCAGGATCGAGGCGCTGATTCTTGGCACTCTTGGCTTTGGCCTTTCTGCAGAATCCGTTGCATCGATAATAGTCCCGCGGAACTTCGGCATCAACTATCAATTATCGCCGATCTCATTTGGAGAAGTGACAGTTTCTACGCTGAGGTTGCTGCTCTTGGTCGTCGTTGCAATAACCACGGTAATCCTCCATCTTCTAATTTACAAAACATGGTATGGCAAGGCTCTCCGAGCAACTATAGATGATGTAGCAACTGCACAGTTAATGGGGATCAACTCCGAAAGAATTACTTCTATAACCTTCGGTCTAGGCACCGCATTATCGGCCCTTGGAGGGATACTCCTGCTTCTTGTTTCCAATATTTCCTCAAACATGGGTTTCCCCATAACTCTCAAGGTTCTCGCGATCATAATTCTTGGAGGCTTAGGGAGCGTCATCGGCTCCCTTGTAGCTTCAGTAGCTTTGGGGATTAGTGAAACTTTTGCAGGTTTTTTCCTTGACACTGCGTGGTCTAATTCCATCAGTCTTGTAGTGCTTCTTGTCGCTGTGCTCATGAAATCTGAAGGACTTTTGAAGAGATGATTATTACGGAATCAGCAAAAAGCATCATTTTAGCAGCACTTGCTTTAGCAGCCATGTCAGCAGTTCCCCTTTTTTCAAGTTCGTATATAGTCTTCCTGCTAAACGGCATAATGGTTCTTGCACTTTGTTCCCTATCTTTCAATCTGGTATACGCAAACACAGGTTATATGAATCTAGGCAACTCTATGCCATTCGGCGTTGGGACATACGCATTTGCCATTGCTTTGAGCCGTAACTGGCCTGCTACTCTAGCTGTCGTCGTCTCGATATTAGTTGTCTTGTTCTTTGCTGCTCTTTCGGGCATTTTTATCGTGAGACTGAAGAATGCATACTACGCTATAGGAACTCTCGCACTCGTCCTATTAGCACAGGCGCTTGCATACAATTTAGGATGGCTTACAGGAGGTTATCAAGGACTAGTTGTCAATGTTGCAACAGGTTCCGCATATTCAGTATACTACATTCTCGCATTTCTTAACGCTGTGATGCTCTTGCTGACAATAGCAATACGGAAATCCTCTTTCGGCTACAGGGTAAGGAGCATAAAGGGCAATGAAGTTGTTGCAAGCACTCTCGGAATCAATGTAGCGGTAAACAAGGTCATCGTCCTCATTGCAGGTTCGTTATTTGCTGGCATTGCAGGAATTTTATCCACTTTCTACAACGGTTTTGTAACGCCAGAGAGTTCATTCGGAATTTCTATCACCTTCCTGCCAGTTATAATGGCAATTCTCTTGGGCTCTTTCAGCATAGCAGGGTCGCTAATAGGAGTTACAATAGTTGCACTTACTTTAGAAATATTTGCAACGACAATTCCCCAGTTGACTCACCTCGTACTAGGAATTCTGTTGATGTTGGCCGCCTTTTACCCGAAAAACCTTCTTACCTTAAAAAATTCGAGGTTTCTTAAGAACAGATGGGGTGCGAGTAGTGCAAATTCTAAAAATTGAGAATTTGTCGCACATATTCGGACGGCTCCAGGCTCTTGAAGATATACATCTTAATCTTGAAGACAATACCATAACTGCAATAATAGGCCCCAACGGTTCAGGTAAATCTACGCTATTCAACCTGGTAGGCGGTACTCTTCAGCTTCAAAAAGGGAAGATTCTGTTCAATGGTACTAACATCGCAGGGCTCAAACCACACACAATTGCAAAAAGAGGAATATCCAGAACGTTTCAGGCTCCGCAACCTCTTCACGGAATGACCGTATTGGAAAACGTGAAGGCTGCATCGCTCCTGCACGGCTCTGAGTCTGACGAAAATCTACTGCACATTCTTGTGAAATGCAATCTTGGAAATGAAGTAAACACGGAAGCGGTAAGTCTAAGCTTTGCAAAACTTCGATTCCTTGAACTTGCTAGAGTCATTTCGATGAGGCCAAAATTGTTACTTGTGGATGAACCCTTTTCAGGTCTCAATACTTCAGAAATAGAACTTGTATCAAATCTGCTAGCGAAGATGCGCGATGAATTTAGAACTTCGACTTTGATTTCCGGTCATATATTAAGACATTTGGCAAAGATCGCAACAAAATTCGTAGTTCTCCATGAGGGGAAGGTAATAGCAGAAGGCTCGTTTGACGAGGTTCGCAACAACCCTGCCGTGATGGAGGTCTACTTGGGCGAAAACAATGATGAAAATTAGCGATGTGAGCGTAGTCAGAAACGGCAACACCATACTCTCCGATATATCCCTGAACGTTGCCGACAACGAGATATTAGCTATCTTTGGACCAGATGGAGCTGGCAAGTCTACGCTACTGAAAGCGGTCTGCGGGCTTGTAAGACAATCAAAAGGCTCGATTTCCCTCGGCGATGTTACAATTGATAATCTGAAGCCTAATGAGAGGGCAGAGCTCGGCGTGATCTATGTTCAGGCAGGCAGCAGAATATTTCCTTCCATGACAGTTTTGGAAAATATAGAACTTGGAGCATTCAGAAAAGATGCAAGGAGTAACATGGAAAAAAACAGGGTGGGTGTTTTTGCAACCTTTCCGAAATTAGCCGAAAGGAGGCATCAGAAGGCTGGATCTTTGAGCGGAGGTGAGAAGCAAATGCTTGCCATAGCCAGAGGGCTTATGTCAGAACCGAAGCTCCTGATGCTCGACGAACCGTTGCTGGGCCTAGCACCCATAATTAAGCGGCAAATATTCAGCGCGATAGGAAACATGAAGAGCAGGTTTTCAGTCATCATAATAGAGCATGACGTTCTAGGAGCTTTGGAGATTTCAGACGGGGCAATTTTCATGCAAGAAGGCCGAATAATACTTGAACGTTTCAGCACCGAATTGCTGAAAGACCGTCAAACAATGCGCAAACTGATAGAATCTTGAAGTTTTCGCCCTTTCAGTCCATGGGAATGTGACGAGATGGGAAAGTGAATCTTGAGCAGATAGCCCA
>CAZXXP010000063.1:0-10941 GCA_964644785.1 uncultured Nitrosopumilales archaeon
GAGCGCAACTGCCTTGTCGATGTTGTCTGCTTGGGAATCGGGAGGAAAGAGGATATTGTACTTGCAATTGCAAAGAATCCAGGTGATTCTGTAGTTCTGGTTGGAGGGAGTACTGGCAGGGATGGCATACATGGGACGACGTTCGCATCACGAGACCTTTCCGGAAAGGATTCGGAAGACCGCTCAGCAGTCCAGATACCTGACCCATTCACTAAGAAGCAGATCATCGAAGCTACAATTGAGGCAGTTAAGACAGGCTATGTGACCGGCTTGAAAGATCTCGGAGCTGGAGGCATAGCATGCTGTGTGTCAGAAGTAGCTTACGCGGGTGATACAGGGGTCGACATAGAACTCTCCAACGTCCACCTGAGAGAAACGAACATGCAGCCGCATGAAATAATGATTTCAGAGTCTCAAGAAAGGATGCTCTTCGTCGTAAAGAAAGGGTATGAAGACACAATAGGCAAGATTCTTAAGAAATATGGATTGCTGTATTCGATGATCGGGAAGGTTACGGACACAAAGAGGATGATTGTCAGGCAGAACGGCAAGGTCGTTGCAGACCTCCCAGTCGAAGTCCTTGTCAGAGCAGAGCCAGCAGTCAGAGATGCAAAGAAGCCTAAGTACATCGATGAACTCAGCAGAGTAGAAACTCCAGAGCCAAAGGAGAGCCTTGACTCGATAGTGATAAAGATGTTAACATCGCCAAGCTTAGCATCAAAAAGGTGGATCTATCAACAATACGATCATGAGGTAGGTGCACGCACGGTAGTAAAGCCCGGGCATGCGGGAGCTTCAGTACTCAGAATTGCTGATCAGAAGTTCCTTGCGATAAAAGTCGATGGAAACCCTAAGCACTGCTATCTAGATCCTTACAACGGAGCTGCAGGAATCTTGGCTGAGGCGTGCAGGAATGTCATAGCGGTTGGGGGAGAGCCTATTGCCATGGTTGATCATTTACAATTTGGAAACCCTGGCAACCCAGAAGTGTACTGGACTTTTAGCGAAAGTGTTAGAGGCTTTGTTGATTACTGCAATGAATTCAAGCTGCCGTGCGTTGGAGGGAAGGTAAGTTTCTACAACGAAGACGTACAAACCCATGCAGCCATCAAACCTACTCCTCTAGCTGCCGTTCTTGGCTTAATCGAAAGGGCGGATTACATCAGAAACGCAATTCCCGCCGAGGGGAGTGTAATACTGCAGATAGGAGGGACCAAGAGCGAGCTCGGATGCTCCGAATATCAGGATCAAATATTTGGGACGTTAGGAGGGAGGGTTCCGAAACTTGATTTTGCAGCAGAAAAGGCCAGCCAGAAGACGATCTACGAAGGTATAAGAACGGGCATAATCGGCTCTGTCAACGATTGTTCTTCTGGAGGACTGTTGATAGCAATTGCAGAGATGTGCATGCTTTCAGGGTTAGGCTCCATAATAGACATCTCTAAGTGCCCCTCGTCTGCCAAGCGGTGGGATGAAATAGCATTTTCAGAAACTCACTCAAGGTTCGTTATTGCAGCATCAAGAGCCAACGCTCCGAGAATTGCTGAACTTGCAAGGAAGAATGGCGCCAAATGCGCAGAAATTGGAAGTTTCGCGGGCAGAAGTTTTGATGTCGCTTACGCTAGCAAGAATATCGCCTCTCTGCCAGTTGAAAAGATGAGGCATGAATGGGAGACAGCAATACCAAGGCTCATGGGTGACGCAAAATGACAGAGATCAAGGAAAAATGTGGCATCTTCGGGGCCTATTCTTACAGCGGCTCAGACGTAATCCCCCTTATGATTGCAGGTTTACGGGCTTTGCAGCACAGGGGGCAGGAGGCGTGGGGAATAACAACCCCTACGATAAAGCCGCACAGGCAAAAAGGCCTGGTCACGGAGAATCTTGAAAAATCTGTGCCTATCCTTGAAAAAATGACATCTAATGCAGCCATAGGGCATGTACGCTATTCCACAGTCGGAGGCTCATCGTTGAAATATGCGCAGCCTATGCCTGTGGGGGACAAGTTCGCAATTGCCCACAATGGAACTATTTCAGATACGGCAACATTAGAAAAGAATCTTAAGGAACATGGCATTTCTCCGAACGGCTGCAACGACACTACTTTGGCTGGTTACAGGCTGCAGACTCTATTGAAGGAAAACAACTGGGACTGGTACGATGCAATAGAGAAACTTGCAGAGGAACTCGTCGGTGCTTACTGCTTCCTGATAATTACTAATGATGGCAAGGTCTTTGCGATAAGAGACACAAGAGGTTTCAGGCCTCTCTGCATAGGCTACCACGAGCAAACAGAATCTTACATCTTTGCATCTGAAAGCTGTGCCCTTTACGTAATGGGTGCGAGCCTAGTAAGGGATGTCAAGCAGGGAGAAGTTGTAAGGCTCGACAAAAATGGCATGGACAGTTTTAGTTTCTACAAGGGAGAGAGGGCTGCACACTGCGCCTTCGAGTATTCGTATTTTGCCCACCCAAGTTCGATAATCGACGGGCACAGCGTCTATAATGCAAGGAAGGAGCTGGGAAGACAACTGGCTAAGCTTTACGATGGAGGGGCGGACGTCGTGGTGCCTGTTCCAGACTCGGCAAGGCCTGCAGCACTTGGATACGCGATGGAAAGCGGGATCCCGTTTGAAGAGGGCCTTATGAAAGATAGATACGCAAAGAGGGGAGGAATTAGAAGTTTCATCGAGCCAGAGATGGTTGATCGAGAACGAATCAACAGGTGGATGGTCGCTGTGAAAGAAATTGTCAATAACAAAGATGTCGTTGTTGTGGATGATAGCATTGTGAGAGGTACCAGTTCTCCGAACATTGTGAAAACTCTGAGAAATGCTGGAGCAAAGAGCGTCAAAATGGTTGTTACATTCCCTCCAATTTCTAATCCATGTTATGCAGGAATAGACATCCCTACGCGTCAGGAACTCGTAGCTTACAGGACCTGCGGCGCCAATACGACTGTCGAAAAGGCCAACAAGGAAGTTGCCAAAGCGATAGGCGCCGATGCGGTAGGCTACAACGGGATAAAGCAGCTCTGCAAGGGGATAGGTATGAAGGAGACAGAACTGTGTCTCTCATGCAACACTGGCGACTACAAATGTCTTAACAGGACACTAGACTAGTTTCAGAGGGGTCTGCTTTGCCAGGAATATTCGGAGTGTATCCATTTGGCGAAGGGAGGGAGAACTGGAGTGCTTCACGGTTTCTGTATTTCGGTCTCTCGGCACTTCAGGGAAGAGGCCAGGAGATAGCTTCGATTGCCTTGTTCAATGCAGAAAGAAAATCTTTCAACGTCATAACTGAAAAAGGGTTGGTTGACGACCTTTTCAGGAGCGGTAGAAAATTCCCTGCAAGTTTTATTGGGTTGGGCCTCGTTTCCGCTTTTGAAGACGATGGCATAGTAGATATAAAATCGCCCAAGAAACTTGTTCTTGCAGGCGATGGCAAACCCCTCCTCCACAAGGAGAAGGCCAAAGCATTCAGAATTCTCGCGGAGATGCTTTCCAAGAAGCTAGTTGCCGCCAAAGATTCGATCGAGGCTGTTGCTGAGCTCCTGTCCGAAGTCAGAGGAGGATTTTCCTTTATCGCCATTACGGAAAATCAAGAAATGATATGCGTTCGCGACAAGATGGGCCTGAAGCCTCTGGAAGTCGGGGCTGTAGGTTTTGACCTTGGAGCGGTCGCTTCAGAAACATGCGCCTTGGATGTTATCGGTGCAGGCCACACTGGTTCTATAAAACCCGCCGAAATTGTAGTCTTTGACCCTCTGAGCATAAGGAGGAAGATAATTCCAAGTAGCACTATAGCCCACTGCTCATTCGAATATGTGTACCTTGCAAGGCCAGATTCCTACATAGGGAATACATCAGTGTATGAAGCACGGGAGAGGATAGGCGAGGCACTTGCAGAAGAGTCTCCAGCAAAGGGCGACGTAGTTATAGGGGTCCCAGAAACTGCTCTTCCATTTGCGATCGCATATTCCAGAGCGGCAAAGATTCCCAACAAGCTGGGCTTCACAAGAACTGGAAGGCATATGCGAACCGCTCTGAAACCTACTCAATTCGAAAGGATTTCCGGAGTTCAACTAAAACTGAATCCTATAAGGTCTGCGATAGACAGGAAAGAGGTCATCCTCATTGACGACAGCATAGTGAGAGGGAACACTCTCAAGAATACAGTGCTCAACATGAAGAGGAAGGGTGCGAAGAAGGTTCATGTCAGGGTTGGAAGTCCAGCTCTTATATCAGAATGTCCCTATGGCGTTGACATTCCTCCAAAAGATGAATTGATTGGAAGGGACGTTTCTGATGAGGAAGTCGCTCAGATTATTGGTGCTGACAGTTTCGCTTACCTGTCCACAGGAGGGCTCGTAAAGGCGATAGGTTTACCCAGAAAAGAGCTCTGCTTGGGCTGCTTTACGGGAAAGTACCCGGAGAAGATAGAATGAAGACACTCGGAGTAGGAGGAGGGGGAAGGGAACACGCGATTGCTGAGAAGCTTAGCAAGAGCGAACATTCGCCAAGAATTTATTGGATAAGCGAAAATGCGAATCCCGGCATCAGTGCGATCTGCAGGAATACGAAGGGAGAATACGCTCGTGGAAACACTACCGACCCAGTAAAAATTGTCGAATTCGCAAAGAGGGTCAGGCCAGACTTCGTCTTCGTCGGTCCTGAAGAACCGAACTTCCACGGTGTACCTGATGCACTTGAAAAAGAAGGAATTCGGTGTATTGGGGCCAAGAAGGCAGTTGCATTAATAGAAATGTCGAAGGCGGAGATGCGTAGACTGCAATGGAAGTATGATATAAGGGGCAAACTGTTGTTCAAGACTTTTCGCTCTTCTCAAGAGGCATACACCACTCTGAACAAGTATTCCAAGACCCTAACATGGTTACAGAACGTTGCATTGAAACCAGCAAGGCAGGCTGGAGGGAAGGGCGTCAAGGTGATTGAAGACAGGCAAATGTACCTCCATGACGAGAAGCAGAAGTTCAAGTCGAGGCATTTCGACTGGCTTGAGGGCTACATGAAGCCTTATGCAGACGTTGAGGACAAGATACTCGTTGAGGAAAATGTATGGGGGCCCGAATACACTCTGCATTGTTTTACCGATGGCAAGAATGTTGTGGGGATGCCGATGGTGCAGGATAATAAGAATGCTCACGAGTTCGACATCGGAACCGAAACCGGCGGCATGGGCTCGATTTCTGGGCCAGGCAGGGTTCTGCCCTTTCTTACGGATGATGAATACAGAGAATCTGTAGAGATAGTCAAGAGAATGGTGATGGCTATTCAGGACATGACAGGCGAAACTTACCATGGAATAGTAGCTGGGCAGATGATGTTGACGGAGATCGAAGGGCCGACTGTAATTGAAATGTATTCGAGGCTTGGAGATCCCGAAGCATTGAACGTGATGGCCATGCTAGAATCAGATTTGGTTGACGTCGCGATTGCAATACTCGATGGTAGGCTGAAGGGTACAGACGTTAGGTTCAACAACAAGGCCGTAGTTGTAAAAGCACTTTCTCCAAAGGGCTACCCCGATTATCGCGAACTAGCTAAGAACCACCCTATCGAGGTAGATGAGAAGGCAATCCAGAAGAAAGGAGCAAAATTGTACTGGGCTTCTATCGATAGCGATGGCAAGAAGACAATTACGATCGGCTCAAGGGCAGTCGAAATTGCGGCAGTTGCGGATGATTTGCCAACGGCCAGCAGCATAGTTGAAAGCTGCATTGAAGATGTGAGACTGACTGACGGCTGGCAGCTGTATCACAGAAGTGACATCGGCACCAAAGAGCTTCTTGCTAAAAGGCAGGACCTTGCGGAGAGAGCAAGATCACTATACATGCAGAGAAAGCGGAATGGTACGCTTGGCAGAAGGACGGACTGGCTTCCAGGAGTTGGAAGGGTCGATCCTGTGGAGAATTTAAAAAAGGAGCTAGAGGCAAGGTGAGCAGATGGCCAAAGTTGCGATATTAGCGGGGAGCAAATCGGATCAAAAGACGATCGACGATGTAACTTCGTTCCTGAAGGAAAACGGAGTCAATTTCGATGTGCAAGTGATTTCAGCGCACAGGAACAGGAAGAAGCTTGAAGATTATGTAATGAACTCCGGTGCAGATGTCTTCATAGGGATCGCAGGGCTCTCTGCAGCTTTGCCAGGAGCGATAGCATCTATGACTACCAAACCTGTTATCGGTGTGCCATTGAACGTTCAGCTAGGAGGACTGGATTCTCTTCTTTCAACGGTGCAGATGCCCCCGGGGGTACCAGTAGCCTGTGTTGGGATAGACAATGGGAGAAATGCTGCGATACTGGCTATGGAGATACTCGCGTTAAAAGAGCCGTCAATAAACGAGAAGCTTGAGAATTATAGAAGGTCTTGGTCTAAATGAGCATAGTCAAGCACGACAAGCTTCTGAGGAAGGGCAAGGTCAAAAACATCTACACCCTTCCTGATGATAGGTTATTATTCGAATTTTCGGACAGGGTTTCAGCATTCGACATAGTCCTGCCTACTCCAATACCGCGAAAGGGTGAGGTGCTCTGCAAGTTCGCAAAGTTCTGGTTCGATGTCCTTGACTGCCCGAACCACATGGTAGATGTCGTAGATGCTAACAAGATGGTCGTGAGGAAGCTCGAGATGATTCCTGTTGAATGTATTGTTAGAGGATATTTGTACGGAAGCCTGTTTGAAAGGGTGAAGAAAGGGACAGTGAAACATGACGGAGAGAAGATTCTCGCCGCAAAGCTTCCAAAACCAATTTTCGATCCAACAACAAAATCAGAAACCCACGACTTGCCAATAACAAAGCAGGAGGCAGTCTCCGCCGGCCTTGTAAGCAGCGAAACCTACGACTTCCTTTCCAAAAAGTCCATAGACCTGTATCTGCAGATGGCCGACATCGCTTCAAAAGCCGGCCTCATAATCGCAGACATAAAGTTCGAGTTCGGAATAGACAAGAACAAGAAAATCACCCTTGCAGATTCTATAGGTCCAGACGAATTTAGGCTCTGGCCAAAGGAGAACTATTCACCTGGAAAGACGCAGGAAGCATTTGACAAACAATTGATTAGAGATTGGCTGACCGGTGTTGGATACAAGAACAAGGTAGATGAAGCTGCTAGGATTGAGAAACCATCTCCAAAGCCTCCAGAGCTTCCAGATGATCTAGTTGCCCATGTTTCAAAACGCTATGTCGAGTCTTACGAAAGGATAACAGGGAGAAGACTCTGAAGCCGCCTTGAAAAAGTGGACTTACAGAGAAGCAGGCGTAGACATATCAAAAGTCAGGCAAGCTCATAGGACCACTACAGATTTGTTTTCCTCAACACTAGCATTGAGGAAGGGCTTCGGCTCCGTATTCAAAGGTGCTGGGCATTATGCAGGCCTGCTCAGAATTGATGCAAAGAGGCTCCTTGCAGTTCATACTGATGGTGTGGGCACGAAAGTTCTCGTTGCGCAGGCGATGAAGAAGTTCGACACCGTTGGGATTGACTGCGTTGCCATGAATGTAAATGACATCGTTTGCGTTGGAGCAGAGCCGTTTGCACTGGTTGACTATATGGCACTGAAAAGCGCGAATGAAAACCTTGTTACTGAAATTTCTAGAGGATTGGCCAAAGGCGCAAAGATGGCGAAAGTTGCGATAGTTGGAGGGGAAACTGCAATACTTCCCGACCTTCTAGTTGGCGATGAAAATGCGTTTGACCTAGCAGCGATGTGCGTGGGCTCTGTCGAAGAGCAGAAATTGATTCTTGGAAAAAAGATTAGAGAGGGCGATTCAATTGTCGGAGTGGAGAGTTCTGGCATACACTCAAACGGGCTCACCCTTGCAAGGAAGGTTTTGCAGAAATATTCGCTAACTGAAGAGCTACCAGTCACGAAAATCAGAATTGGAGATGAGCTGCTTAAACCGACTAGAATCTACAGCAGGGAGATAATCTCGCTTATTGAAGAGGGATTCAAGATTACCGGCCTTGCCCACATAACTGGAGGGGCATTTACCAAATTGCAGAGGATATTGCCCAATAATTCGATTGGTTTCAGTCTAGAAAAGATGCCCGAGCCTCAAGAGATATTCTCTTTGATACAAGAAGAAGGGAAGATAGCAAAAGAGGAAATGTATAAAACGTTCAACATGGGCATCGGCTTCTGCATTACCGCTCCTAAAGCTGAGGCGAAAAAGATTGTCGAGGCACTACACAAGAAAAGATTGCATTCCACAGTCATAGGCAGGGTAGTGGGAAAGCCCGGAGTCTTCCTTGACGAGAAGCGGCTCAGCTAAGAAGGTTCTAGTTACAAGAACCTTTCCCGGCCCGATAAAGGAAACTCTGAGCCAATTCGACCTCAACTACATGGAAAAGGACGAGAACCTTTCCTACAGCAAACTCAGGAGTCTTGTGAAAGACAAGCATGGAATATTGTGCTCGATACCCGACAAGATCGACAAGCGGATTCTTGCAGAATCGAAATATCTCCAGGTCATAAGTACATTCAGCGTCGGCTATGACCATATCGATGTTAAGGAAGCCACGATGAGGGGTATAGCAGTAACCAATACGCCCGATGTGCTGACTGATGGGACTGCTGATCTGACACTTGCATTGTTGCTGGGGATTGCAAGGAGAGTTGCTGAGGGGCACGATTTGATCATGCAAGGCAGATGGAAGGATGAATGGTCTCCGAAGTTCATGGTTGGAAGTGATCTTGCAGGTAAGAAGATAGGAATTCTCGGAATGGGAAGGATAGGCAGGGCCGTTGCAAAGAGAGCTCTGGGCTTCGGCATGAAAATTCTGTATCATAATAGGACTGGGTTATCCAAAAAAGACGCGAGGTCGTTCAGCGCTAATTACAGGTCGTTTGATCAACTGCTCAAGGAATCTGATTTTGTTTCTATTCACGTGCCGCTCACGGAAGAAACTCACCACCTGATAGATACTGCTGCAATAACTAAGATGAAGAAGAGCTCGTTTTTGATAAACACTGCAAGAGGACCGATTGTTGATGAAGCTGCACTTTTTGATGCGTTGAAGGAAAAGAGGATCGCAGGCGCAGCACTTGACGTATTTGAAAGAGAACCCTTACCTTCAGACAGCCTTCTACTGAGCCTGAACAACATACTGCTGACCCCGCACATGGGGAGCGCAGCAGAGGGCACAAGGTACAAAATGGGAGAGGTTGCTGCAAAGAACTTGGTAGATGTTCTGCTGGGCAAGAAACCCCCGTATCTAGTGAACCCAGACTATCTTAAGCGCGAGAAAGGCGCAAAGTAGATTTATCTCCCTTTTGGAAGATAGGACATGCCAAGACAACTAAAATCAGCAGACGAGTTCAAGAAACTGATACCTAGAGCAAGCCTCGTTAAGGTTCTCAGGATGGACGATAAGGTAAAGCTGAAACTAAGGACAAAGAAGACGCTGTATACCTACGTTGCGAGCAAGGACGAAGCAGACTCTCTGATAAAAGACTCTAAGCTCGAAGTCGAAGAGTACTAGACCTTAATCACATCGCCAGCTGCGGGAGCAACGGCATCAAAGCCAAACTGCTCCTTTATTTCTGCAGCAAATTTTGTGCAATATTCCTCTTCTCCGTGCACGGTCATGACCTTAGGGGTTCCCTTTACAGCTTTCAGCATCTCAAATAGTTCCTTCCTTCCGCTATGTGATGAAAAATCAAACCTTTTCACTCGGGCATTGACCTTCTTCGGCTTCCCCCTGATAATCGCGATTCCTTTTTCGAGCAGAGTTCTGCCTGGGGTCCCAGGAATCTGGAACGCAACTATTGCGATGCCATTTCTATCTCTGGTCGCTATCTCCTCGTTATAGAATACGGATAACCCCCCAACAAGCATGCCTGCAGGCGCTATTATGACAGAAGGAGTCTTCGCCATCCTCTTCCTCTGGGGCCAGTTCTCCATGATCTCGATATTCTCGAGCGTCATCCTGAATTCTTTGGGATCCTTGAGGTATTCCTGGTAACGCATCAAAATTTGATTGGCCTTCAGAGCCATGCCATCCATTGCAACTGGATATGGAAACTTTGCCGCTCTTAGTACGCAGGCAATTTCTTGAGCTCTTCCGACAGAGAATGCTGGAACAAGTAGCGTCCCTCCTCCTTCAACGATTTCCCTTGCAAAATCGACGAACTCCTTCTCCACTTCTTGTCTTGGCTTATGATCCGTAAGCGCATATGTGCTTTCCGTGATTATCGCATCCAGTTCTCCAAAATTTTTGTCAGCACCATTAAGTAGCATGGTACCCTCTCCGTTTACGTCCCCAGTGTAGAGCAGTCTCTTACCATCTGCCTCCACAATCATGGAAGCGCTTCCCGGAATGTGCCCAGCATCGAGAAATTGGACAGCAAACTCTCCAATCTTGAAGACCTCGTATAGATCTGCGTAATGTGTCCTCTTGAACATGCTTACAAGATCAATGTACTCGAAAGGAAGGTTGAAGCCAGAAATCTTGATGAAATCTTCAATCAACAATTTTGCTAATTCTGCAGTTGGAGGTGTAGTATAGAGGTCAACTCCCTCTGAAAGGTAGAACACTGGGGCGGCCCCGGAGTGGTCTAAATGTGCATGGCTGAGCAGGATTCCATCTATGTCTCTGGGCTGGACTTGAATTGGGAATACCGGTTCTTTTTGCATTTGGACGCCGAAATCCAGCAGAACGTTTGTGCTTTTACCGTGGAGCAGAAATGCGGAGCGTCCGACTTGCCTTGCAGCTCCTAGAGCAGTGATTTCCATGTAATATTTCAAGGTAAAAAAACGCAGGTGAATAAGTGTTGCTGAAGATGGTACTGTTAACTTATCGTCGGCTTGCGGGAAAAT
The DNA here is from genome assembly GCA_964644785.1 of uncultured Nitrosopumilales archaeon. Classification (GTDB taxonomy): domain Archaea; phylum Thermoproteota; class Nitrososphaeria; order Nitrososphaerales; family UBA57; genus VHBL01. The sequence goes on from CAZXXP010000063.1 coordinate 10,844, forward strand.
ACAGTCAGACCGGACTGGAGGATAACAGTGCTTTTCAAAACTTCTTTCATATCATTGCTCTGTTTTCAAATCTTAACAACTATTTTCTGTCAGACCCT
>CAZXXP010000064.1:0-10849 GCA_964644785.1 uncultured Nitrosopumilales archaeon
ATTAGTCAGACTTGTGGCCTCGTCAAGATCAACACCCTGCATGTGCAGTGAGGTGATAAATGATGCTATCTCAGTCTCTCTCAGGTTCCCTTCAACGACATCCTTCACTATTTCGTGAATCTCGTTATGGTTAAGCCTCCTTCCCATCAGCTTGTTCCTGATGAACTGGAGCGATGACGGAAAAGGTGCAACCTCAACATCGACTCTATAATTGTCCTTCAAATGCAGTATTCGGCGAACTTCCTCAAATACTCCGATCGTTCCATTTGGTATCATCGTGCTTGCAATGTTAACTATTGCCGTGAGCTCTTTTCTGCTCGACTTTACCCTCACTCTTGACGAACTTTTGACACCTAAATCCGCCGCATCGTCCTCAGTAAGAATGACAATAGGCTTTCCCGAATCAATTCCAAGGATCCTCACGCGGAAGGATACCATTTTACTATATACACGTTCACTTACCCCTATTTAGAGAATTTAGCCTTCAGTCTCTCCTGTACAGCTCTGCCCGTCAGTTCCCTTAGCGCATCTGACGCTATCCATTTAGCACTCTTAGAATCGATTTTTTGTATTTCTTTTGCAGTTTCTATGGCTTCCCGATTAAGTTCAATGCTGCGCTTGCCTATCTGCCAGTGCCCAGTTTACTGCCTTTTTGACGAAGTTTCTGTCATTAGTAGCAGAAGTCTTAGTGGCAGAAAGGAATTTTGCAAATTCATTATCGAAGGTTTTCTTGTCGTGAACTGCCAAGTAGGCCATGAGGCTGAACCCTGCTCTTTTGATGAACTCTTTGTCGTTCTTGCTCCATTCTGTTGCCTTCTTGTATGCAAATCTAGTTTTATCGAAAAGGTTACCGCAACACTGATCGCAAATATCCCAGCTATCGATCTCTTTGACCCAGCTGTCCATCTGCTCCTCGCTGATAAGTTTCGGATCGTCTACGATGGTTGCGAGGATTCTAGTTTCATGAATCCCCGAAGACCATAGGTTCTGTGCTAAAAAGTGATCCTTGCCTATCTGCCTGGCCATTGCCCTGATGTCTGTAACTGAAATGCCGAGAGTGTTACTCGGGTTAATGCCGAACCTTGCCATCCCCTCTATGTTTTTGGAGTTCTTCATTGCCTTTAGTTTTTCAATAATGATAGTATATTCCAAGTTCGTAAGTTGGAGAGAGGGCTAGCTTATCTATGTCTTGTTTCTACATCTATTGTGCCAAATAAATCAAGGGGGATCTCCAAGATACTTATCGGTGTAATGGGGATCGTATTTTTGGTAACTGCAGGCGCGATAGTCTTTTTCACCTCGTCGACTCAAACACAGCAAGTCGGACGGTCAAAGTTAGAGCTGCCAAAACAGGTCTCCAATAATGCACCTCCAATAGGAGCCGACCCTGCAGACATGGGACATCCTATGACAGTCGTGATAAAGGCTGTAAGCCAAAGCGCCTTCACGCCGTCCTTCGTAAACATTCCAGTAGGTTCTACAGTAATATGGGAAAATGTTGACGACGAGATTCATACTGCGACAAGCGGGAATTTTACAGCCGGGGTCCCTCTTTTCCACCAACAGTTAAATCCCGGGGACAAATTTGAATTCACCTTTGACAAGCCTGGTGCATATTCCTTTCAGTGTGTGATAGCGTTTCACGAAATGTCAGGGACCATAAGGGTAAGCCCGTAACTCGAACCTAGCTAGCGTTTTGAATTTTCTCGGATATTATCTGAATAGGGTCCTCCATCCAGTCAAGAAGCTTAGCAGCCTTGGCCTTGATGGTTCTTCTTCTGCGCTCATCTGAAAACAACTCCATTGAAATTTTTACAACGTCATCAACATTCTTGGGTTTCAGAACAAGCCCTTTTCTAATTAGAAAGTTTTCAATGTCATAACTGCCCCTGAAGAATGATATTGTAGGAACTCCCAGAAGAGCCGCTTCAGCAGTCATGGTTCCTCCCATACCTATGAACAGGTCGCAGTTCAGAAGCAGTGAAATACCATCCACAATAGTGTCAGGTATTAAGATCTTATTGCCAAAATTCTTCCGCAGAACTTCTATCTGTTCCGAATACCTTCCCAACGCTATAATATTGCAATCGGGGAATTCCTTAACGAGTTTCGTTAAGAGATGGTAACCCTGCGATGGTTTTCTGTTGCTATTCTCAAGCAAATAGGCTGCAAAACTTTCTTCAAGCCTTACCGCAATGGTCTTCTTACCTTTTTCCAGATCAATCTCTGGCTCTCTTTTCGAAAGATCAGCCCTTTTCAGCCATGCTGCAGGATCCAATGCCCTGTATTTTGTAATTTTCTTTGCATTTATTCCGTACTTTGTCCAAGCTTTCGTTGAAATTACCCAAGGAGTGAAAAGTATCTCGCACAAAGGTATCGTAAGCTTTGCAACTGCTACAGCATGAGGAGAGTCGTTGACGCAGAAGTTCTTGATGCCTAGTCCAAAGGCAACCCTGCAACATTCAGGGGAGCTAAATGATATGGCAATATCGGGCGCCTCCCTCCTTACCAAATCTGCAAGCCCATGAATTCTCTCTGCAGAAGCTACAAGTTTTTCATAAAGGCCTTTGCCGCCATGCTTACCAATAAAATAACCTTCAATATTCCTCTTCTCCATAATGAATTCGACTTCCCTGTACTTCCTTGATGTTACAAGAATGTCGTTCTTCGAGCTGAGTTCCTTGATTAAGGGCTCAAAGAATAGCGCTTGCTTTGGAGTGAGGATGTCGGCCCAGACTTTCATATAACGTTTCCAGATTCGCCGATCTAAATAAATAGAAACCCCTTGATCCACTTGATTTGTGCAAAAGAGCTCTGCCGTTTCGGGCTTTTACAAGCTTCCACCAGGAGAAAGGCTCAGATTCGTAAAAGAGTTCGCCAATTTAACTGATGAAGAAGCTGCAACTCTCTATTCTATGCACACCTTGACCATTGACGATGCGGACAAGATGATAGAGAACGTTGTTGGAGGAATATCGCATCCTCTTGGGATAGCAGTAAATTTTTTGATTGATGGTCAGGACTATCTTATACCGATGGCCATTGAAGAGCCCTCAGTAGTTGCGGCGGCAAGCAAGGCTGCCGCCATTGCCAGGAAGAAAGGCGGTTTCAGGACAAAGTATTCGGGTTCTATCATGCGTGCCCAGATTCAGGTCGTTGATGTTAACGTAAAGAATGCTGCTAAAGCGGTAATGAAGAAAAAGAAGGTCATTATGAAAAAGGCAGCAGAGCAGAGCCCAACTCTGGCATCAATTGGCGGAGGGCCAAAAGATCTGAAGACTCGAGCCATTAAGACGCCTTCTGGTTCGATGCTAATCGTTGAACTGTATATTGACTGCAAGGATGCCATGGGGGCTAATGCCGTAAACACGATGGCGGAAGCTGTCGCACCTATAGTTGAGAAAGCAACTAAAGGAAACGTGCTCCTAAGAATTTTATCCAACTTGGCAACAGAAAGGATAGCGTCAGCGTCTGCAACGTTCGACAAGGAAGAGCTTGGAGGAGAGGATGTCGTTGAAGGTATAATCAAAGCCTACCATTTTGCCGATTTCGACCAATACAGGGGAACAACCCACAACAAGGGCATAATGAATGGAATCATAGCCGTCGCAATGGCGGTTGGGCAGGACACTCGAGCAATCGAAGCTGGCGCACACTCTTACGCGAGCGTCACTGGGCGCTATAGGTCTTTGACGACTTGGAAGAAGGACAAGAGAGGAGACCTTGTGGGCAGCATAGAACTTCCCATGGCTGTCGGTATTGTTGGAGGCTCGGCATCGGTAAACCCTTCTGCGAAAATTGCGCTGAAGATACTCGGAGCAAAAAGTGCCGGTGAACTTGCTAGAATCATGGCTTCTATTGGCCTTGCTCAGAATTTGGCAGCTTTACGGGCTCTAGTCGCTGAAGGGATTCAGAAGGGGCATATGCGGTTACATGCAAGGAACATAGCAGTCTCTGCAGGTGCTAAGGGCGATGAAATCGAAAAAGCTGCTGCCATTATGATTAAGGAAAAGGTCGTAAGATTTGCCAGAGCCAAGGAAATTCTGAACAAGATCAGAACGTAGTTCAGGTTACGGTTGCGCAGGCCTGTAGTACGAGCCCGCGCTTACATCTATCCATACCCCCTCGGGGGTAGTTGACCATATGTTGCGGCTTCTGATCGACGTTATTGAAGATAATGCACAAATGCCTAATTCCAGGTAATAGTAAATTACTAATTGAGTATCTTAGTAGTAGGGCACTCGAGCAGTAGAATGTTAATAGAACCTAAAGGTATTAAAGAACTCCAAACTTGAGGACAAGTTTCTCTGGGCGATAGATTGTCAGAAATTTCGGGCTTGATGTGGGTCGAGAAGTACAGGCCGATGAAACTGCAGGATGTAATCGATCAAAAGGCCATAATCGAGAGACTTTCGGCTCTCGTAAAGTCTCCTGCATCCATGCCCCATCTGCTCTTTGCTGGTCCTCCGGGTACGGGGAAGACTACCTGCGCTATTGTCCTTGCTAGGACTATTCTTGGGGAGCCTTGGAGGGATTATACTCTTGAACTCAATGCATCTGACGAGAGAGGGATTAACACTGTCAGAGAGAGGGTTAAGACCTTTGCCAGATATGCTGCCCAGACAAATCAGGACATTCCGTTCAGAATAATAATTCTTGACGAAGCAGATGAGATGACAAACGATGCACAAACAGCATTAAGAAGGATAATGGAAGAGACCTCAAGATTCACTAGGTTTATTCTAGCATGCAACTACAGTTCCGGGATTATCGAACCTATACAGAGCAGGTGTGCCATCTTCAGATTTTCACGATTACCGGAGAAGGACGTAGTTTCCTTTTTGGGATTGATATGCAAGAAGGAGAAGATCAAGTACGATGAAGAGGCTCTGTCCAAGGTCTTTGAATTAACTAATGGGGACATGAGACACGCAACAAATTAGTCGTGTTAACAGGCGTTTACGGCCTTTCAGAGAGAGACTTTCTAAAGTACGCTGCTGAAGAAGTATTCAAGCTAGCACTTCCAAATGCTGATCAGGCTGCGGAAGCCCTTGCAAAGTTTGATTACAGGTTGATCGTTGGAGCGCACCCAGACATTCAACTGACCGCTCTGCTTGCAGAACTGGGAAGAATAGGGAAGGAAGCTGTCTTTAAGGGCAAGTAGAGGATCTTTACGGTGTTTTAGCACATGGGCGAGCTCCGCTTCTGCAACCATTGCCTACAGAGGGTTGAGCATGAAATTCTCGAGGACCCGAACATAACGATGAGGAAGGCAAAAGCGCTCTACCAGTGCACCAATTGTGGTCATAAGAGCTGGAAGAGGCACCTTCGTCCGTCTTCAGAAATAAGCTACTGAGTCCACTTTGCTTGTAGAAGGTTAAACGTGATGGCTTATATGTCTACGAAGGCTGCTGAAACGTCACGTGGTGGGCCTTCTGGCGGGCTGACGAACTTTGGGCCTTTCTTCTTGCTTTCTTCGTAATCCTTCTGGTAGTTACCGGTTTGGAGAACCTATATGGTGCTTTTCTTTCCGGTTCCTGAGTATTCCCATTATCATGCTCGCTGTGAATACCCCGTTCGGAAAGTTCTAGCGCAACTTCGAGATGTTTCTGATTCTTTGAGGCTACTGTGAGCCAGCGTATTCCCGGCATGGTCTTGCCGTTATCGGCACACTTTTCGAAAGAGAGCTTTTCAGTGCACCATCTCTCAGCTCCTTCTTAGTTCTTGACCAAGATTGTCATTTGGGATATTCTTTGGATCACACACATTACCTCATCATGTTTTCTAAGAGCCGGTAATATCGATTCCTAGAGATTGTTTTGTCAGAGATGAATTCGTCTAAATGACTCTTCAAGCAGAATTTCTGCTACACCATCTCTCAGTTTCTGCATGTCAACCCCTTCATAGAATTCATCGTGCCATTTTAGCCTCGACCGATACCTCTGCAGCATCGATATTGCGACAGCAGTTTCATTCCTCTGAAAGTGAACGAAAGATGCACATACCAGAATCATAGCCTGCACCAGAATCTTCTCATCCCCCTTCAAGACGCGCCATAAACCCTCCAATATCTCGTGGCACTCCCAGTATCTCTCCTCATTGAATAGGTTCTTGGCTTCGATCATCGTTTGAGCCTTGCTTAGAAGCATTGGAGGAATGTCTAATTTTTTTACAGTCAGTATCTTGGCACTCTTTGAAAAGATATTCTCTGCCTCATGCAGTTCATTTTCGTTCTTAACAAAGAGGTCGAATTCGAGAGCTTTGCTAGTGATTCTGAGGTTCCCGACTTTGCCCTTATGCACGAGCCCCTGAATTTCCCGCTGCTTCGTTATCACATGTTTGGACTTGTTGTCATTTTCGACACGGATAAGGAACCGCAATCGTTAGATCCTCCGTACTATGAAGACGACTCTTTGCAGAAAGGTTGCCAATGCAAGAGCAAATACAATGACTATGCCCCAATAAAGTAGTCCCACAATGCTGAATATTACCAGTGCAAGTATCCTCTCAGGCCGCTCTCCAATTCCTACACCCCCTAGCGCCAATCCAAGAGACTCTCCCCTAGCTCTGGTATAGCTGACGAGCAGAGAAAATGCAAGGGCAAGGAGAACAAGATAGCCATCGACAGTGTTGCTAATCAAGATTCCAGCGAATATGGCAACTTCAGAAACTCTATCTGTCGTAGAATCCAAAAACGCGCCAGACTTTGTAACTTTGTTGATTGCCTTCGCAACAGCGCCATCGATTATGTCGAGAGCCCCTCCTAGAAGTAGGACCAGCCCTGCTAGGATTGTACCTCCTCCGATATACCCAGCATAGATAAGCCCAGCAACTGCAGAAACCATCAGGCCCAAGAATGTCCAGAAGTTTGGAGGTAGCCCTGTCTTCCCTAACCCTCGGCCAACTGCCATTACCATTGGTGCAATAGCATTTCTGAGTCTGTCGAGCAACCCCATCCCCATACCTCAGCGGAATATTATATAATCGATATTACAGTCATAACAAAACAATAAGTGCTAGTGCTGTCGGGGGAAATGCAACCAATAAAGATTGGAAATGAAAAAGACCGTAGTTGACCTCACCGTAGTGGGCCGCGATAGGGAAGGTATTGTTTCAGGCATAACGTCATTCATCTTCAAGAGCGGAGGAAACATAGAGGCTATAAACCAAAACGTTGTCAAAGGCATTTTTGGGATGTATTTGGAAGCCTCGTTCGAGTCAATGTCCTCTAAAGATAATCTTGAAAGAAAACTTGAAAGGCTTGAAAAGGAACTCGGTGTGGAAATAGGTACTCGATTCAGGGAGCCGGGAACACACAAAAGGATGGCTGTCTTTGTAAGCAAGGAGACTCATTGTCTCAAGGCCATATTAAGAGAGCATGTTACAGGAAGACTTTGGGCCGTAATACCAGCGATAATCGGAAGCTCTACAGAATGTATGAAGATCGCCGAGAGGGCCAAGATTCCCTTCCATATCATAGACGATCAGGACGAGGCCAAAAGAGAGGGACGAATACTGCAGCTACTCAAAGAGTGCGGAATCGACTTTATAGCTCTGGCTAGGTACATGAGGATACTCTCGCCCAACTTCGTATGGAGGTACCCGGACAGGATAATCAACATACACCCTTCCCTACTTCCTGCCTTTCCGGGTGCTTATGCGTATCAACAGGCATACGAGAGAGGTGCAAGAGTTATAGGCTGTACGGCTCATTTAGTAACATGGGAACTCGATCAAGGACCGATAATCTGGCAGGAGACCTTCTCCGTCAAACCTAACGAATCTTTAGAGAGCATAGTAAGAAGGGGTAGGAGACTCGAATCAAACGTCCTTGTGAAAGCCTTGAAGCTGTTTGCTGAAGATAAGCTCGAAGTTGAGTGGAATTTGGTTAGGATCAAGGGCTGACAGATATTGTTGGAATTTAGTACTAATTGGGCGACTCAAAACACGAACATTACCAAGCAGGTTCTGATAACTTATCGGGATTTGATAGTAATTGGGGATGCATCTTATCTGAATGAAAAAGCTATAGATCACCCGATAAGTTATCAGAACCTTCTTTCCCAAATATTATATATGCACCCGAGCAAATCAGCGTGATTATGGGAAGGGTCGATAAAGGAGTACCTTGCTCGGGACAAGGCTGCAAGAACCAAGCCGAGAGATCAATAAGCAAGAGCAACATGGGAGGATCAGACCTGAAAGTTGGTGGAGATGGAAGGAGGGTCTACCTCTGCAGAGACCATTACAAGCAATGGAAGAAGGCCACGAAAGATTCCAGAAGCTTAGAAAGAGCAAGATTCGGCTAGGCCTGTCAGATGAAAATCCTCCAGCTGCACTCGGATTTCATAGAGTACAAACCAGTGAAGAAGGAGATAGAGGCTGCCGAGGATGCCAAGACAGATGCAGTTAGAATTGAAGATGCGCTAGTACTTCTTATCAGTGTAGAAGAGGGCGACGATATTTCGGTTCTGAACAGGGCTGTCGCAGAGCTCAAGGATTCCATAGCCAAACTCAAGGCTACAAGAGTTGTGATTTATCCGTACGCACATCTGAGCAGCAAACTCGCACATCCAAATAATGCACTAAAACTGCTGAAACAGCTCGAGTCGCTGTGCGTCGACCAAGGTATGAACTTGCATAGAGCTCCGTTCGGCTGGAATAAAGAGTTCGCAATAAAAGTCAAGGGACATCCTCTTGCAGAGTTATCACGAAACTATGCGCCTGGAGAAAAGTTAGAAGACACGAGCCAAGCATTGAAGGCTGAAGAAAAATTACACTCGTACTGGTACGTTCTTACTCCAAATGGAGAATTAATGAATGTGAAACAGTTCAACTTCTCGCAGTACAAGCAGCTGAATACGCTTGCAGGGTACGAGATCGAAAAGTCAAGAGCGGTGCACGAGGCCCCTCCGCATGTGGAATTGATGAAGAGGCTCCAAATTGCAGACCATGAAGCAGGATCAGATCCTGGCAACATGCGTTACTACCCGAAAGGAAGATTGATAAAGTCTCTAATTGAACAATATGTCACTCAAAGGGTCAAGGAATACGGGGGCATTGAGGTTGAGACTCCCATAATGTATGACTCAAATCATCCAAGTTTAGCAGATTATCTCAATAGATTTCCAGCGAGGCAATACAGAATCAAATCGGAGGAGAAGGACCTCTTCCTGAGATTTTCAGCCTGTTTTGGACAATTTTTAATGCTCAAAGACGCCCAATTTTCGTACAAGCAACTCCCATTAAGAATCTATGAATTAACGCGCTACAGTTTCAGGAGAGAAAAGAGCGGCGAATTAGTGGGCTTAAGGAGATTGAGGGCTTTTACAATGCCCGATTGTCATGCAATGTGCGCAGATTTGGAGCAAGCGAAGAGCGAAGCCCAAGTCAGGTTCAGCCTCTCACAAAGTGTCCTGCAGGAGCTAGGGATTTCGAAGGACGACTACGAATTCGCGATAAGGTTCACAGAGGATTTTTACAAAGAGAACAAAGACTTTGTCCATTCCTTGGTGAGGAACTTTGGAAAACCAGCCCTAGTTGAAATGTGGAGGGAGCGCTTCTTCTACTTCACGTTCAAGTGGGAGTTCAACTTTGTCGATGACCTTGGCAAAGCTTCGGCATTATCGACGGACCAGATAGACGTTGAAAACGCCCACAGATACGGCATAACCTACGTAGATGCTCAAGGGCAGAAGAAAGAGCCGATAATACTGCACAACTCTCCGAGCGGTGCAGTCGAAAGAATAATTTATGTGCTCCTCGAAAAGGCTGCAAGAAACCAGCGGCAAGGAAAGATCGCCACACTCCCGTTCTGGCTGTGCCCAACTCAAGTACGCTTGGTACCTTTGAACAACGAGTTTCTTGACAAGGCCGTTGAGATTGCAAAAAAGCTCGAACAGAGCAATATAAGGGCCGACATAGACGATAGAGATGAATCTGTTGCCAAGAAGGTAAGGGATGCCGAGAAGGAATGGACACCGTTGATAATAGTGATTGGTCAGAAGGAGATCGAAAGCGGCAGGTTCCAGGCCAGAGATAGAACGCAGGGCAGGATGATCGAACTCACCTTAGATTCTTTGATCATGGAATGCCAGAGGATGGATGCAGGGAAACCGTACTCAACCCTCCCGCTGCCGAAGATGGTTTCCCAGAGGCCTTTATTCGCCTAACCTCATTTTTAAGCGCGAAATGCTAGGGGAAGGAAGATGAAGGATTTAGCTAAGAAACATCATATTATGGGTAACATAGAGCCTATGAAACTTCCCAAGAATGCTTCCATAATCGATCTAGTTAGGGCTTATGAAACATCCAGTTCTTACAATTCGAGGAGGCTTGCAGAGGCGTGTAGGATTCTCGAGGCCATGATAGATGAAGATGCCACGATATGCGTTACTCTCGCAGGGGCCATGATACCGGCAGGAATGGGAGGCTTGCTCAATTCGATGATGGAGGCTGGTTTTATCGATTTTATGGTTGCAACTGGTGCCAATCTGTACCATGACTTGCACTTTGCCTTGGGGATGCCTGTCTATAAGGGCGATTTTAGAGCCAACGATGCAAAGCTGTTGGAAGATGGACTAGTAAGAATTTATGACATCTATGTGCCCATGGATGCCCTGCTTGAAACTGACAAATTCGTACAAAATATCTTCAAATCCTTCGACCCTTCAAACCCTACAACGACAACTGTGGTCCACAACGCCATAGGGAAAACAGTGCTGAAAAAGGGAAAGTATCCTGAAAAATCAGTGCTTGCAACTGCAGCAAAGTACGATGTACCGATATTCTCATCATCGCCCGGAGATTCTTCGATAGGGATGAACCTTGCAGCCCTCAAGATAGAGAA
>CAZXXP010000065.1:0-10728 GCA_964644785.1 uncultured Nitrosopumilales archaeon
AAGGCAGCAGAAGTGTTGGCAAATGTCAGGGACAAAGTTCATGTTCTGCACGCTCATGACTGGTTAGTTGCTAACGCATCTATCAGCCTGAAGCATTTGTTCCGTATTCCACTCCTAGCAACTATCCACTCTACAGAATACGGACGAAGAAAGGGTATACATGATGACTATCAACGGATGATTAGTTCAACAGAGGCTTGGCTCAGCAGGGAGGCTTCGCGTGTAATCTGTTGTAGCAGATACATGCTGCAAGAGGTCAATAAGGCGTTAAGCATATCGGAAGACAAAATAGATGTCATACCGAACGGTATCAACAGCATACCATTCGAAACTAGTTACAGAAGGGATGCGTTCCGTGCTCGCTTTGTTCAGGATGGTGAGAAGCTTGTATTTTACGTTGGTAGGCTTGTTCATGAGAAAGGAGTTAGCTTGCTGGCAGAGTCTATCCCAAAAGTGCTCAAAAAGATAGATGCCAAATTTATCATAGTGGGAGAGGGATACATGAGGGACGATCTTATTAAAAGGGTCAACGAAATAGGTGTAGCTCACAAGGTACTGATTCCAGGCTTCCTCGACACTGACACAGTTAGACTACTGTTCCGCTCCGCAGATGTTTGTGTGGTCCCTTCTCTTTATGAGCCGTTTGGAATAGTGGCTCTTGAGGCTATGGTAGCAAAGACCCCTATTGTTACGACGGGGGTGGGAGGGTTAGGAGAAATCTTAGAACATGACAAAAGTGCTGTCTTTGCGTCCCCAACAGCCGAATCAATTGCACGGGCAATCATCAAGGTCCTCCAAGATCCGACCTATGCGGACTCGCTTCGCGAACAGGCTTATGGAAGGGTAATATCTCTATATAGATGGGATAGAATTGCTGAAAGCACCCACTCTGTTTATGAACGCATCATTAGAGAATCTAACGAAGGGAATTAGAAAGCATCATAATTGGGAAATTAGATCTAGGCGCGTGTTTATTACTAGCTGATTTTTGACGAAAGGAATCCCGAAATTGAACAACAAGGAAACCATCGCATCAATCTGCATGGAATTTGGTTTGGTCTCGGATGGGACGACGCGGATTGCAACTCCCCATGCTGGAGGGTTAGGAGTCCTAGAGGGAGACAACTTCCTAACTGCTCGAGACCTAGACCAACCCTATGTAGCTGTAAGCCTGCTGCACCAGAACGGGTATCTTAGGCAGGAAATTAATCAACATGGCGAACAGGTGGACCTCGACGAGCACTTTGATATGTCATCGTTCCGACGTAGAGACGAGAGGGTTACTGTTAACATAGATAATACAGAAAGGGAGGTTTTTTGCTACCAATACTCTCCTTTCGGGATCGATTCGCAGACTATCGTGTATCTGTCTGTAGATGACATGGATAATCGGCTTTACAGAGGTGACAAAATTGGCAAATCCATAATCTTGGGTATCGGGGGTGTTAGGCTTTTAATGAAACTGGGGTATGATCTATACAATACTCACTTCAAAATCAACGAGAGTAATGCTGCCTTGGCGCTTATCGAACTTCTGAGAACTTTCGATGATGAGGAGAGGGTTAAAACACATTCAAGTTTTGTTACTCATACTATACTTCCGCACGGACACGACGCTTATGACCTCGAATATGCTAAGCGCAGGTTGCAAGGTGATCCTGCAGGTGAGATACTTGCGGCTACAGACTTTCAAAGATTTGTACGTGATGGAGTACTGAATTTTAGTCACCTTGCATCCAATATAGCAGGTACTACACTCGCTGTATCCAAGCAGCATGGAGAGATAGCAACGCAAAATTTCCCCAATATTTCACTCGGTTATCTTACAAACGGTGTGCATTGGTCACACATCTCGGAAAGGAAGCAGAAGATCTTTGACAAATATTTGGGATCCTGGAGAACTAAACCAGAGTTGCTCAAAGAAGCGGAAAAGATTCCTTTAGAAGAATTGCAAGCCGCACACGATTTGGACAAAGCAGACCTGATAGATTACGTCAAAAAAGAAACCAAACTTGACCTCTCAATCGAGTACCCCATCTCAGGCTTCTTCAGAAGGCAGACCTCCTATAAGAGGCCACTTTACCTGTTCGGCGACATTGAACGACTGAAGAGTCTGGTAGCAAGGTTTGGACTTCAACATATTCAAGGAGGGAAAGCTCATCCCTACGATACCGAGGGTAAAAACGAGATCAAAGCGTACCACGATATTATGCAAAAGCTTAAAGACGAAATGCGCTTGACTTTCATCAAAAATTATGATCTCACAAATCACAAAATTTTCCTCAATGGAATTGATTTCCTACTATATTCTCCGGTAGAAGATCAAGAGGCCTGCGGAACCAGTTATATGAAAGCAATGTGGTCTGGAGTGCCCGTCCTTGGTACTTTGTCCGGAGGCTTTCCGGAGGTCTGCCAAGATGGCGTGAACAGTTTTGCATTCAGAACCCAAGAAGATTTCTATGATAAATTAGAATTTATTCTGAATGAATACAAGAAGAACGGGCTTGCAGAAATACGAAGAAATGCGGTAGCCTCAGGCGCTTTTGTAAGTTCTGTTAGGGCTTCCCAGGAATTTATTGACAAGATCAAATAGTTCATACCAGTTAGGGACGCGATGATTCTGATGTCAATTCTCCAAGCATGGCTAGAACGTTAGTAGTTATTCCCTCGGTTAACTTCCATTCCCAATTACCTATTGGCTTTGATGGGTTATTCATCCTTGCATCAGAGCCTAAGGACAATATATCTTGCATAGGTATGATGCATGTATCTGCCACCGACATCATGGCTTGCCTAATTAGTTCGAAGCTGACATCTTCCTCAGATAATTCCCTGTGGGCGTATCTGAATAACTCGCTTTTCTCTAGGGAAGTTGCATCATTCAAGAACCAACCTTTTACCGTGTTTGTATCATGTGTACCAGTGTAAACGGCCGAATTTTGCTTGTAATTATTTGGGCGATGATAGTTATCGGAGGAGCCACTGAAAGCAAACAACAGGACTTGCATACCCGGAATATCCAACCGATTTATTGCCGCCCTTGTATCTGGTGTTATGACCCCCAGATCTTCTGCAAGGAAAGGTAAATTCGGAAATCGCTTCTGCAGAGCATCAAAGAATTCTTTTGATGGAGTTTCTACCCATCTCCCACCCGCAGCGGTCTTCTCCCCAGCAGGAACCTCCCAGTAAGCAAGGAAGCCCCTAAAATGATCTAAGCGGACAACATCGCAGAACCTTAAACAATGTTCCATTCGTTGGAGTAATAATTCAAAATCCATCGTTGACAGGCGTGCCCAATCATAAACAGGGTTTCCCCATAGCTGTCCAGTAGCACTGAAATAATCTGGAGGAACGCCGCTGACGAATACAGGTTTTTTGTTGGCATCTAACTTGAACAGCTCGGAATTGACCCAAACATCCGCACTGTCGTGATTTACGTAAAAAGGGAGATCACCGATAACCCTCAATCCCTTCTCCTCGCAATATGCTTGCAATGAATCCCATTGCTTAAAAAAGACAAACTGAGCGAACTTTTCCAGCCCTGTAAGTTCGGCAAGGCTTTTGCTCTTGTGTGCTAATGTCTGACCTTCCCTATCTCGCAGATTCGTTGGCCACAGGTACCATGGGGTTCCATTTTTCTTTCTGATCGCTTTATAGAGAACATAATCATCTAACCAATAGGAATTTTCTGAACAAAAATCTTCGAATTCAGAGCTATGTTCTCCCCTATCTTTTCTAAAATTGATATAGGCTTTTTCAATGAGTTTCTGTTTTGCGGCTGATACCGCTCCGTAGTTAACTCGTGAAACAACAGGACATAAGAGACTTTCAACAAAATCTGCATCTAACATGTTTTCCTTGACTAACAACTCAGGGCTTACTAGAAGGGGATTTCCTGCGAACGAAGAATTTGAATCATAAGGTGAATTGCCCAAGCGCGTATCTGTTGGAGTAAGAGGCAATATCTGCCAGTAGGTCTGCCCACAATTGGTCAGTACATCCACAAATTCATACGCCTGCGGTCCAAGATCCCCAATACCAAATTTCGATGGTAGCGAAGTCACGTGCAGTAGAATTCCGCTTGACCGCTTTCTTCTAGACAATCAGCTTTTCACTGGTGTTGTCGGTCTTTTTTTATTCATGATTTCTCCCCTGGACATCCTTTAAGACATGATCTAGAGAGAAGATGTTATTCCCAAAATGTTTCGCCATAAGAGCGACCATGTCCCTAGTATTCGCACCTTGAAAAATTGACCTGACCTCCTTGTGTATTACAGAGAATGAATCGTCATCGCGCAGCAATTTTACGCCCGCTTGGCAATTGTTGTTTCCATCTTGAAGAACAGCGAAGACGATATCATCCTCATCCCAAGTAACCTCGGAAGATATTCTTGTCTTGCCTAGGACAAGCCATGTTTCCCCTGATTGCAATCTTTCGAATACTTCATCCTTGAGGTTGTAACTGTAAATTCTTGATGATTTTGTCGTGGACCCATTAAGAGTCGAAGTGATAGCATGATGAACGCCAATTCTCAACAATGAAACGCTGGCCGTCTTTACGAATTCCTCAAATATCTTTGCCCCGTTTCCGAATCCTGGAATATTGCTTCTAGCTTTAGCAATGATCTGTTTGTATTCGAGCTCTAGATCTGTTCCGCAGACTTCCTCAGCAAGTTGCATCGCTCTTGCTGCGTGCCGCATTATCTGAACTGACTCTATTCCTGAAATGTCGTCGAAGAACCATCCGCAGCTGGCATGCATAAGCATTGCATGTCGTTGCATTTCAAGAAGCTTTAGAACGGCAACTTTTTCGTTTTTGGACAATTGTTTGCGCGAATGCTTGGTAAGATATTGCTCGACTTTTGGTTTTGACCTATCCAAAATGACTTGGACATATTCGTCCCTCGCTACCCAAGGATCTTTAAGATATTTTGATGACTTTTCTTGAAAGATCTGAGCCAACTTATCGGTCAACCAGTCCATAGCCTCTCTCAAAGGCTGACGCCAATTTTGATTCCATGATGGCTCTCCAATTTTACATCCGCAGTTACTCCGCCATCTGTCGATGCCGTGTGCGCAGCTCCATGATGTGTTTTCGATTATTGCGACCTCGTAAGCAGCTGGAAATCTTTCAAGAAACTGTCCATAGTTTGTCAGTCTAGCCAAGTTGCGTGTTTCTATGAAACGGATGCAATATGCCAAAGCCATGTCACCATACTTATGATGGTGCCCGTAAGTCTCTCCATCTGTAGCGAAATTCACAAGCTCTATACCATCAGGTTTCCCGCCGAAAGTAGAAACAATCCTTCTGGCAAGAGTTTCTCCATCATGGAGAAGGCCACCAAAGGCAACCGCATGAGAAAGGTCAGGATCATAAAAAAAGACGTTGAGTACTTTACCTGAGTGCAGTCTACACAGATACGCTCTCCGCGTGTCAAGTCTTCCTCCGTCAGCTTTCATCCAATCCTCATCCCCAATTCTCCTAAAAGCGCCTGCTTGGTGTGGAGCTAGAATAGTGAATTTAATGTCGTATTCTGCAAGAATCTCAAGAGTTTCAAAGTCTACAGCTGTTTCAGAAAGCCACATTCCTTCTGGGTACCGCTTAAATCTGTTCTTGAAATCTTCTATCCCCCACCTAACCTGAGTATATTTGTCTCTCCTATTTGCAAGTGGCATTATCATGTGATTGTAGACCTGTGCGATTGCGGAACCATGGCCAGAGAATATTTCCGCACTCCTTCTGTCTGCTTCGATTATGCCTTTGTAGAAATCAGGTTGGTGGCGTTCCATCCATGAAAGAAGAGTTGGGCCAAAGTCGAAACTTATCTTTTCGTAGTTACAGACGACTTCTTTTGCCCTCCCTTCCGAATTGAGTAAGGGAGAAGCCAGATTTGGAGCATAGCACTCAGCGGTTATTCTCTGATTCCAATCATGGTAAGGCTGTGCACTTGCCTGAGTCTCAACTTCCTCGAGCCAAGGGTTCTCTCTGGAAGGCTGGTAAAAATGCCCGTGGATACAGATGAATCTATCCATTGATCTTGGATCGCTCCTGATCCATTGTATTTACTCGTTCACCAGAAAAACTATTCCCAAGGGGGGGAGCGTTAACGAAATTGAATAATTTCTACCATGAAAAGGCACTGATGCGGCTTCCATTCCACCGAGATTCCTCATACCGCTCCCTCCATACTCCTTCGCATCGCTATTCAGAACTTCTTTCCAAGGACCTTTTCTTGGAACTCCCATCCTGTAATTCACTCTGGGCACTGATGTGAAGTTGCAAGCAACGAGGAGTAGATCTTCGCTTTTCTTCCCCTTTCTTAAGAAGCTAACGACGCTCTGCTCCCAATCGCTAAAATCTATCCATTCAAAACCTTCTGGTGAGAAATCGAATTTGTGCAATGCGTCATGCCGACTGTAGAGCTGGTTCAGTTGCTTAACATACTCAAGGAGCTGTCGGTGCGTCGTTTGCTTTAGTAGGTCCCAATCCAGACTTTTCCTGAAATTCCATTCGTCCCACTGGCCAAATTCATCACCCATGAACATTAGTTTCTTTCCGGGATGAGCGAACATGTAACCATAGCATAGCCTTAAATTGGCAAACTTCTGCCAATCATCGCCAGGCATTTTATTAAGCATCGATTTCTTACCATAAACAACTTCGTCGTGAGAAAGAACCAGGACAAAGTTCTCGGTGAAGGCATATATCATGCTGAAAGTAAGTTCGCTCTGATGATGTTTTCTGTAAATTGGATCCTTTGAGAAGTATTCCAACGTGTCATGCATCCATCCCATATTCCATTTAAGATCAAATCCCAATCCTCCTGTATTGGTAGATCTGGAGACCCCAGTCCAAGCAGTTGATTCTTCAGCTATTACAAGCACGTTTGGATAAAGGGAGTGAACCGTTTCATTGAGGTATCTTAGAAATGCGATCGCTTCGAGATTTTCCTTTCCTCCATATTTGTTAGGAATCCACTCACCATTCCTTCTTGCATAGTCAAGATAGAGCATCGATGCCACTGCGTCTATCCGAATGCCATCAACACGATATTTGTCGAGCCAGAATAGGGCATTCGAGACTAGGAATGCACGCACCTCGTTTCGCGAGTAGTTGAAGACCAGAGTTCCCCACTCTCTGTGCTCTCCCACCCTTGAATCCGCAGGGTTGTAAAGTGGAGTACCATCAAAATCTGCAAGTCCATAGTCGTCCTTTGGAAAGTGGGCCGGCACCCAATCTAAAATCACGCCAATCTCGTTCTGGTGGCATTTATCAATCAAATACATAAGATCTTGTGGTCTTCCGTGGCGTGAAGTAGGTGCGTAGTAGTTAACGACCTGATAACCCCAAGAATCATCCAGCGGATGTTCCATTATTGGCATAAGTTCAATATGTGTGAAACCCATTTCTTTTACATAGGGAACTAGCTCGTCAGCTAGTTCACGATAATTCAGAAACTCGCTACTATTATTGCCTTTTTTCCTCCAAGATCCAAGATGAACTTCATAGATCGAGATAGGTTTGTCAAATGGAGTCCCTTTACCCCTTCGAACAATCCATTCATCATTATGCCATTTGTACGAATCCAGTCTACCTACAATTGCACCGGTGCGGGGCCTTAACTCCGTCTGGAAAGCATACGGATCGGTCTTTAAGGAAGTCTTCCCCGTAGCATTCGACTTGATCCCAAACTTGTAAACCTCTGATTCACCCATCCTAGGTATAAAGAGCTCCCAGATACCTGAGTTGCCGCGTACAATCATTGGATGTGCTCCTAGTTTCCAGTGGTTGAAATCTCCAACGACACAGACACTTCCTGCGTTGGGGGCCCAGACTGCAAACTGAACTCCTTCGATGCCATCACGATTGATTAGATGTGAACCTAGTTTTTCGTAACTTCTCACATGTGTTCCTTCGCCCATAAGGTAGAGGTCAAGATCACTTAACATCGGGGTGTATGAATATGGATCCTCCCTTTCTTCGCTGTAGCCTGAATCATCGGTAAAGACTATGCTGTAAGGGATAGACAATTTTTGATCTAGAAACTGAGCTTCAAAGAATCCTGCTGGGTGTATACGTATCATTTCGCTCCTTACCTCTTGATCATGTAGTTGCACCCATGCCTTAGAAGCTCGAGGCACAAAAACACGAATTGATAGAATGGTTTTCCCCGCTATTTTGATCATATGTGGACCAAGGATCGCTGCGGGATCGTGCTCTTCGAAGTTAATTATTCGCACTATTTCGCTTTGGCTAACACTTGCCTTCAACACACTCAACATCTTATATTCTAATTATGTAAAATCATTCGAAGAACTCGCTCTAGTTCGTTATCTGGGCAAGTCTTCAGGTATTCCTTACCATCCTTCGAATTCCCTTCCGTCAAAGTATAAAGATTTGCATGCAAATTACCTTGCGGAGCAAAATGGACCCCGCAAATCTAAGGGTCATTATTCCTGTGGGAGGCGAAGCAAAACGAATGAAACCTCTTACTGCAGAGACATCTAAAGCTATTATCCGCACACTTAACAGGCCGCTAGTTGAGTTTGCAATGGCCGAGCTTGCATTACAAGGTGTAAGAAACTTCATTTTCGGCGTAAAGGGTTATTACAATTACAGGGGTCTCTTTGCTCACTTCGAAGAAGGTATTGGATTTTCCACCCGATATAATATTTCACCGCGAGTTCATATCAAGTATCAACCTCACATTGACGATGTGGGCAGTGCAGATTCGGTAAGACTCAATATAGAATACTATGACATCAAGAGCCATGTCATGGTCGTTCAGGGAGACAACCCTTTTGGAATGGATTTGTCAAAACTGTTGAATTTTCACGAGGAGAAACAGGGTGTTATGACGATTGTCCTTACTTATGTTGATGACGTTGAGAGATACGGTATAGCTAGTATCGGGAGCGACAATAGGATCAAGGGATTTGTAGAGAAGCCGAAGAAAGAGGAAGCTCCATCTAGATTGGCTAACACGGGGATGTATATTCTATCTCCGGAGGTCAGAGAGCTCTTCAAACACACATCAGTTCAAAGAATGATTCACGAAAAGAAGCGGCTAGATTTCGGACTGGACTTTATACCATTTCTCGTTCAGGAGGGATATCCTGTTTATGGGTATCTTCTTGAAGGAGTTTGGTACGACGTAGGAACACCAAAGAGCTATCTAGATACTGTGTTGAGGATTCTAAAGAGCAGCTCGAATCTTTCTTATATTGGAGAGCCCCTCCTGTTCGAGAGGCCTTCCTCAACATCTAGAAAGTTCTTCTACCACGGTGAACATCCTCTAACGATTCCTAATGTGGGCAGTGTCTGGATTCAGGGTCAGAGTGCAGACTCTCTTTTGAGAAAAGATCAGATCAATAACAAAGTTAGACAGGGCAAGATAAAGTTTGAGGGTTCCGTCCTGATAGGGAGGCACTGTCAGATAGGAGAGGGGACGATTATCAGAGATTCTTGCATCGATAACTTCTGTATCATAGGGGAGAACGTGACTATTGAAAGATCGGCTATTATGGATAGAGTCTTGATAGGAGATGGAACCACCGTTCAGGACAGCATCATAGGCAGACAGGTCAATGTGAAGTCCTCACTGTCACATCCTACTTGGATTCTGGGCGTTAGCGTGGTTGGAGATGATGTGGTCATAGGCGAAGGTTGCGTAATGACGGAAACCAAAGTATATCCTCACAAAGTCATACCCAGCATGCAGAGGATAGCTAATCAGACAATAGAGTAAATAGAATAGTGGAAAGCAAATCTGAATATCAAACCTGCCAGACTTTTGGACCTATCCTGTCCAAGAATTGAAAGTTTGTATAATTGTTTATGAATTGTGGATACAGTTTTCCTTCAGTGAGCCTTTTAAAGGTCTGACGCGCATTTATCCGTCTGATAGGCGGCACGTCTCCATAGTTCTTGTTAACAACTAGGCTTCCATCCACCAACTCAAAGTAGGCGATCCCTCCGTACCTCTTAACAGGCTCGTACTCTCCTTCGACGTACTTAGATACAAGGTTGGACATGACGAGTAACCCATTTCCCGCATTAATTGTCACATGCCAATAACCTGAAGGAATATACACTATATCGCCTTCTTTTGCCTGGACTAGAACAACTTCAATCACTCGCCCTTCCTCGACTTGCTGCAAGATGTAATCAGCTTCACCTTGTATGACTTCATAGACCTCAGGATACGAGAAACCAGTTTGGCCTATCTTATGATAGTGACCCAGTGTTTTGTTTCTTTCGAACCCAAGGTGAATCGGTTCCATAATGGTTATGTCGAATCTTAGCTGAGCCACATCAAAAATTTCAGAATCTTCCTCTCTCTTCACGTCGCGGTACATGAAATATAATGGAGAGTCGAGATTGCCATTACCCATTAAATCTTTGTCATATAATACCTCTTTAAGATCTCGAAGCAAGCGAACATTGGGTTTCGATGGCCTGTCATCTACGTAGAGGACCTTCTCATCCCTGTCAAATTCTACACACGGTAGATCGTACAAATTTATTCGCATGTTCATCCCAATGTGGAACAGCACCGCAATGACACGTGCATCTGATTCTTAACTCTTTCAGCCTAACCGGTTGTGGTGAACCTAGTGAAGATCTCCGCAATCTTCTGCAAAACCACATCATAACAATAATGTCACTTGGGTATCCCTATGCGCGTGCTCGTACCACGCTGCAGCTCGCGCCTGAGTTTATCCAAT
>CAZXXP010000066.1:0-5196 GCA_964644785.1 uncultured Nitrosopumilales archaeon
TCTCTTCATGCAAATGATACCTCGTGGAGCATAAGAGTCATCCAACACAGCACAAAACTTGGAAGATGTTCGGCTTTTCGTTAGTTCGGCTTTGAAACAATATGAGTATCTGTTATGACATAGCAATGGGATGAGCAAGGCTCTAACTTTCGTCGTTTTAGCGACTATCATTGCAGCAGCCGCGTTGATTCTGCGGCCGAGCAACCTAAATAGCACTGAGCCTCCAGAGCAAGAAAAGCCTCAAAATTCTGTGGGAAACAAGACGATTGCGTGCAGGGGCAGTGGAAGATGCTTCAACGATATTGTTATCAAGATAGTAGATGGGGATACCCTTGACATCGGAGATTTCAGGATAAGGCTCGCACTTGTCAATACGCCCGAAAGAGGAGAAGAAGGATACACTGAAGCGACAAGGTTCACATCGTCAATATGCCCAGTCGGCTCTAAAGCTACTGTCGATGAGGACGATGGCCAAAAGGAAGGGAGCTATGGAAGACTACTAGGCGTCGTATATTGTTCCGGAAAGAATCTGAATGAGGAGCTCCTCAAAACAGGGCATGCCAAAATTCTTACTGAATTTTGCAAGAAGAGCGAGTTTGCATTAGAAACCTGGGCCAAACCAACGTGCCGCTAAACTATCGCATTCTCGCCGAGCATAGGTTCAACTATATCTGTTTCTTCTCCATCACTAATTCTCTTCAGCACTTCCCTAGCTGCAAGTTTATGAAGGAATTCGTTGTTATTGCCGCACCTGTACGAATAGGTGCACCTTGGGCATCCACTAATCGACGTGCAGGGACATTCTAAAAGAATCTTAAGCCCTCTTTCATATGCCCTGTCGAGCCTGTCGTACAGAGCTTTTGATGCACCGTTTCCACCAGGAGTTCCATCGTGGACGAAAATAAGACCGGAAGTACCTAGCGAAATTCCTCCCATGTCCCGCGATGCCCCTCCAGTAATCATGTTGGAGCCTTCAATTATGACGTGCTCGGTTGCATGAAATGCACTCATCTCAGTTTTGTCGATATCTCCATCCTGAGCATTCTCCAAAGCGTTCTTTGGCATCGGAGCTCTGAAGACGAAAGCCTTTGTCGTGAACTTGTATGACAGAGGTTCTTCGAGTATTACCCTGTCGCCTCTTCCAAGTTCCTTGCCGATTTCTATATTTACATAACCAACGACTTTCTTCTCTATGAGCAGGTTGCAATAGGAGACTTCTGTCCCCTTCAGGGTCTTTGTTTCAAAGACATTAGTTATAGAGGGCCATTCGTCAACCAGAGCTTTAGTGTAGTATGGATAACTTGGCGATATGCGCTCAACTTCCGTATATCCTGCTCCACCTTTGAATTCAAACTTCTTGGACCTATAACGGGTCCCACCGAGGAAGTATATTGCGTCTTTATGAAGCTCCTCCATTGCTAGAGGCATGTTCCTTTCTCCGATGGTTTTGTTTGCAAGTTTTATCGCGACAGTTTCTCCAATCCCCCTTATGTCGCGGTTCTGCAGAAGTTTCCTGACTTCTTTGTAATCTGGAAATAGTTTGTCGCGAATCTGCTTGAGCAAGAAGGACTTTTGCAGTCTTTCGAGGTTGCTTTCATATTCTACAAATTCGCCGATTTTCAAAGGTTCGTCTAGCGAAGCTGCAAGTAGGTGGAAGTCAGCAATGACTGGGTTAAACGGGTCAACATATCCAGGCTCCACATCATTGAAATAATCCTCGGGATGATTTTTGTAATACTGGCTTATCGGGTCGCTGTCCCTGAGCACTAAAAAAGCAAGGCTTTCTTGCCCCCTCCTCCCAGCTCTGCCCGTTCTCTGTAAAAGTCTCGTTACGGGAACAAGGTCTGAAACTATGGCATCTACTCTACCAATATCTATGCCCAGCTCAAGCGTTGGTGTTGCTGCTATCGCTGTAAGCACTCCCTTCTTGAAATTCTCCTCCACCGTCTTCCTGAAATTTGCTGGCAGACCAGCTCTATGAACAGATATGTTGATCCCCCTTTTGCGGCCGTAGAAAGCTGTCAGTTCAGTGCCCAAATGCGACGACGAAAACACTATCGTGCCATAGTTGTTCTTTGCAGTTTTTTCCACAAGGTCAAGAGCCAGAGACCTGTGCGATCGGAGGCTTGGAAAGAGCATCGCAAAGTGCATCCTGCTGCGCCTCTGCTGATCTGATTGGATCAGTTCTGGCTTCTCGCCAAATAGTTGATGGGCAAATTCCTTTGGGTTTTCTATCGTTGCTGAAGCTGCAACCCATTGGAAGCCTCTGCAAATTCTTTTGAGCCTTTTTAGCACGAAGTGGATGTTTGTTCCAAATGTACCCGTGTACGAGTGGACCTCGTCGACGACAAGGTACCTTACACGCCTGAGCAAGTAGGAGAACTTTGTCCTGTTCAGTAAATGCATATGGATGGAATCGAAATTGGTCGCTATGATGTCCGGAGGCTCTTCAATTATCTTGTCCTTTTCAGTTTTTTGAGTATCCCCATCGAATGCCGCAATTTTCACACCAACAGGAGATGCAAGGTTTTCTATCTTGGGAATTTGATCCCTTGTTAGTGCTTTAGTAGGATAAATGAATAGGGCTCTGATGCAGCTTGCGGTTATCCCTGCTAATTTTGCTTCTGAAACTTCGTGGTGTATCTTGGCTATGATTGGGCAGGCGAAAGCTTCCGTCTTTCCGGCACCCGTCGGAGCGACTATCAGGACGTTCTTCCCAGCCAAGATTGCTTTGCATGATTCTTCCTGAAACGCGTATAACCTGTCGATCCCGGCATCTTTGAGGGAAGGTGTCAGAGGCCTGATTGGAGGAATTTCCTCTGGCCTGCAGCCGAACTTTGGCTCCTGCGGCTCGAATATCCTGTAAGTCACAACATAGTCGCTCTTTGAAAGGAGGGCATCACGGAGAGGTGTAGGAATTCTGTCTAGCGTGGTTCCAGCTTCCTCTACAAGCCTTCTAACATCGTTCTCTATTCTTACAACCTTCTCTTTCTGTAGAATTTCTTCATAATTCAGATTTTTTGATAGCTCACCTTTGTCGTAGGATTCAAGGAAGGAGAGGTAGGCTTCGTCTTGGCTGTCAATTGATGGGAGCACAATGCCAGAAAGGTCGCATTTCAAACAGTTCAGGATGTACCGTAGGTCGAATATCCTCCTGATTTCTAGTTTGGACTTGCACTTTGGGCAGCGGTATCTTTGGAGCATTACCCGTACGGTTTTGTCGTGCTGTCTACAGCCCTTACAGGCTGACCCACTTCGGGCTTCTTTATCTCGCCCATCGACTTCTCTATCTCCTTGATGTTGGTGTCAAGCCAGTCCCTGAGCTCCTTAGCTGCTCTGAGGGAAAGTAGAACTTCGGTTTGAATCTCCCTGACTCCAGTTGGGAGCGTACTGGGGTCTTCAGGATGCACGACTCTATCGACGAAGAATGCTATGCGGAAGTCATAGCCGTTGAAACCACCAACCGCACCAGTCGCGTAAATATTGCTGAACTTATCGGAATATTTCATTCTGACAGGAATTTCTCTCCGTTCGGTCATCGCAGGTCGCAATGTCATTTGATAATGGATAATTAAGCCTATTTGCAGTTGGAAGCTTCTCGGTTCTAATCACTCGTGACTGCGTTTGTTCATCCTCGCAGGGTTGGGCATTTACCTGATTCCTAACAAACCAGTCCCTGCGTAAAATCAACGACGGGATCACGTCTAAAGAAACCCACCGAAAAGTTTGGCAAAACAATACTCTCTACCATAGTGTTATTGCCTAAAAACTCTTTGCTTCCTCCAGTTTCTCCGGCAGATATTTGTCGGTAATTGTAGTAAGACCGTACTTCGAGAAGGCTTCCAACTCGCTCTTCCGCTTGAGCTTCAAGAATACATCAAGCTCCCTCTGCCAGATTCCTCCTTTGTACCTTGGATCTTTCTTTAGTTCATAGATTCTCTTTATGTCGATTTCGGTCATCGGTATTGTCGGAAGTTTGTACTTTATGATGTCTGAGCCCCAGACGCCTATCCATTTAGCGTCTGAAACTGTCAATTCGCGCAGGTGCGCTGCGCCGACCGAGCCAGAGATTATCACCATGGCAATGTGCTCTCCGTAAACGTCTCCGTCTGTCAAGATGTACACTGGCAACCTGAGTTCCCTACTGAGCCTCTTGAGCATGTACCTTGTAGAGCGAGGGGCCTGGCCTGCAGTGTCTATGATGATGGCTTTGTAGCGCGAATGTACCTTTTCCTCTACGAACCTCGTAAACAGACCTCCCTTCTCTACGGCTATGACCATCTCGGCGGAAGTGTCGCGGAACTCTGAAGTACTCAAGCTCGGACCGATTAGATAGCCGTCTGGGTGCGAGGAGAGATTCATCGTTTTACCTTCATAACCAGGCACAGTATATTCAATGGTAAGGTCGCCGAAGATTGCAGACCTCTCTTCGGGGTAGATGTTGAAGTGTTCCCTCGGCCTCGAAATCACCGCTTCAAGGTCTGTTATGATTTCATCAGACTCTGGCTGGTCGACAAAGTCTATTTCAAATGCCTGCGACGAATAGTATATATCTCGTAGCGTAGATGTCTTAGATTCCGAAACTAGTTTGTTGGCAAAATAAGCCAGCCAGAGTAGTTGGGCAAAAGGTCTGATGTGCTTAATGTTTCCTGCATATCGTGTCACAGTGTTCTGCCCAAGTATGTACTGTTTCAGTTCTTTGTCATAAACGATATTTCTTACGGACCTGCTTGGCAAAGATACCTGAGGGAATTTCTTTTGATCGAGATCGCTATAGACCCTCTTACCCATTTCTTTTAGAACCGTCTTCAGCTCTTCCTTTTTAGACGTTTGCGAACTCTTCAAGCTTACTCTGCTTCTCCTCTGAACCTTCGTTCTGCTCTACTTTTTCTGCTGGCATCGCTACCACCTTTTCCTCAACGCCTTCAGTTTCCCCCTGCTCTCCAATTAAGCCCCTATAGCGTGGAGGCCTATTAGCCTGTGAAAGCTCCTGCGCGAATCTGGCTATCAGAGGAAGGTATTTGCCGTATATGTTCATCTTCCTCTTGACCATCTCCATCGAACCTTTTCTCGAAAGATGGGTCCTGAGCTGGCGCAGAACTTCCCTTATCGCATTTTTCAGTTCCCTTTCGAGCTCTGGCCTGTCAGCAAGGTATTCCTTGCCAACAGTCTTGTACGGAACCTTGGTAGAGCATA
>CAZXXP010000066.1:5206-5576 GCA_964644785.1 uncultured Nitrosopumilales archaeon
TGGCGATCGGAGCGTTTTCAGGTATCTTGTAGTTTTTCCAATCTATTCCCTCATTTAGAACCTGCCATGTAACATCGTTAGCTTCATCATACAGCAATGGAATTCTGTTGGCGAACCTGAACAACCTCTTCTCCTCCTTAAGGAACTTGCCTCCATAGGCAAGGCCAACTTCGACGATGAACGGGAAGCCCGAATATGCTGAGGGCGGTCTTATCTCAATAGCAAGGAACTCTGGCTGCAGCTCTTTCTGAATACCTGCTTTGAGTATCTCCTCCCCTAATGGCGATAAGCAACTAGCATCTGGTGCAAGAAACTCATCGAATTTGTGCATGGCATCGACAACCTTGACGATATCTTCGTTGTTCAGCGC
>CAZXXP010000066.1:5586-10657 GCA_964644785.1 uncultured Nitrosopumilales archaeon
CTTTCCCCGACTCTATGGAAATCTTCTTTGAGCAGTTTCAGCAGTGTCTTCTTATCGGACTCTCTTAATATTCTCCTCATGGCTTCAACATCGATCCCGTGCGGATGCGGCTCAGTCTCCCGAGGAGGAGTAGGCATGATTTCAGTAGCCTTGGCATAGAAGGACAATCTTCCAGTAGGGTCGATGTAAGTGATGTTTGCATAGGGGTTTACAAGTGCAGTTTGCCTGAAGTAATCGGCAATCTTCTGCGAGGAGCGGAGGAAATCTCCTTGTAGTACTATTTCAACGGAGGTTCCGCTATGACCTTCACCCTCAAATGTTTCTTGCGACAGCAGGTTGGGCTTATTTTCCTGAATGTCTATCAACATCGTGAAAGAATAGAACTTCTTACCATCAACAGATGTCGTAATCTTGACAGGCTTATTCGTAGTAATTTGGCCGTAAAGGATAGCCATCGTGCCTCCCATGCCAAACATTCCCCTCGCCTGTCTTAGCATGAACTTCGAACCATAGAAGACCCTTCCGAAGGCGTTCGGGGCATGCTTGGGTTCTATGCCTGGACCGTTGTCCTGCACTCTTAGCACATGTGCTCTGGGGTCTGCAGACTCCGCAACTGGGTCAAGGGGAGCTATCTTGGTGTAAATCTCAGGCAGTATGCCTGCAGTTTCGCACGCGTCTAACGAATTCTCAACGAGCTCCCTTGTAGCCATGTACAGGGCTCTAGCAGGGTTGCCGAATCCAGCAAGGTCTCTGTTCCTGTAGAAGAACTCGCTAGGCGAAATTTCGCTGTAGGTGACTTGGGTGCTAACCAGTGGTGTTCTCCTCCCAGAGCTTCAACCTGTCAAGCTTTGCCTGCGATCTTTTTCTCTGCAGCATGGAATAAACCGCCTTGTGAGGGGTCCCCGAAGCCAACATATCGAGAGCTTCCTGTGTCTGCCTGATCTGATTCGGGGTTCCTATAACAGCGACAGTATGGCCATAGACCGAGACATAAGTTCCAGTCAATTCTTCCAAAACTCTCCTGGCCTTGCCCTGATACCCTATGACTCTCCCTTTAATGCGTTCCATCGAATTCTTTGACCTGCCTGTGTATGCACTAAGGTCAATGATGTCAAGCACGTTATCGTCCTTCATCAACCTTGCCGACCTTTCAGGAGAAAAACCTCTTGCAACGGCATTTACAATCTGCACTGCCTTCAAAGGATCAGACTTCTCCAAATCTGTACCTGAAACTACAGTAACCTCTCCGGTGTTACTGTCTATTTCCAATGCTACGGAGCATGTCTCTTCCAACCACTTCTTCACCTTGCCCTGCTTGCCGACTAGGGCACCGACGCGGTCAGTTGAAACTCGAACTAACTGGCGAAAGCTCATCTCCAACAATCTCCCTGACAAGATCATCCAGCGGTACGGTCTGTATTTTGTTCTTAGAAAAGAAACGGTTGACGTTAGTTAAATCTCGGGTCAAAAATTGTCGGCTCAGGGGATGGCGCACGTCAACGGAAGACCCCATATCGAATATAACGAGCTCCCTACCCTTGAATATATTAAACTCCGATAAGTCTGCGTGTACTAGCTTAGCCCTTTTGTACAGTTTCTTGACCATTCCAATAATCTTCTTGTAATCAGATTTCGTGACTCTGCTCTCTGTCAGCAAAGGCCAAGCTTTGCCTTTCTCCCCCATAAACTCCATAACTAAAACATTCCTTCTTACGGTGATGGGTTTTGGAACCCTCACGCCATTTTCAAATGCAGTGTTAAGATTCCTGAACTCTTTTTGAGCCCAGAGCTCTACCAATCTATGGGACCAGCCCTTCGCAGTTCTGAATCGAGGATCACCGGCGATGTAAAGCATCCTTTTCTTGAAGTCTGCAGAAACCATCAGGGAGATTTTCACTGCAACATCCTTGCCTTCATTATTGACCCCCCAGTACACTCTGGACTCCTTTCCTGTACTCACGACACCGTTAAGATGTGTGAAGATACCGGAATTCATCATGGAGTAAAGCAGCATCAAAGTAGGCTTGTCGAAGACCTCTTCCATTACCTGATAGTCTTCAGACCTTCTGGTCAGAAAGCGGTCTTCTTTTTCATGTTTGCTTACCTGCCGCAACGCCTTCCTTATGGCCATCACGCCGCTATCTTCTTCAGAAGTCATAATGCGATCAGTTCTGCAGATTAGGTAAACCTATAGATCAGAAGGAACGCGGTCTTGCCTACGAATTTCACTGCTCCTTCGGCAGCTAAATCCTCCCTAACAACAATGTTTACGATCCTCTTCCCGACCAAGTTCGCGACGTTTGATTTCTTTATCATCATCAGGGCGTCTCTTGCACCGACAAGTTCCCCTCCGTAATACTCTTTCGAGATGTCTATCACAAGCCCCTCGCCTTTCACAGTGGTGCCAACAAGTTCGGCGTCGCAGACATTGACTATTGTAGCATCTCTGCCCGCAATAGTCCTCATCATGAATTCGCTATTCACAAGATCAACCTTGGCCCGTTGGAGACCTTGCTCCGCAAGCCTCGCAGATCAAAAT
This sequence comes from uncultured Nitrosopumilales archaeon, assembly GCA_964644785.1. Classification (GTDB taxonomy): domain Archaea; phylum Thermoproteota; class Nitrososphaeria; order Nitrososphaerales; family UBA57; genus VHBL01. The sequence goes on from CAZXXP010000066.1 coordinate 8,126, forward strand.
CAGGATCCTGTGTTCCCTGTCTGGATGAGTGTCTGGGCTGCCGCATACGGGACATGTTACAAAACGCTTCATGTACCGGTTGATCAAGACGGAAAACGACTGCGGATCCTTCCTTCCTATGAAGATGGCCCTGTCGCCATCCTGAGAAGCAGCCGTTGCAAGCTCCTTTGCCAGGAACATCAAAAGGTGGTCCGCATCCCTTCGGAGGGTCTTTGGGAATTCGTTAAAGTTCCTGAAAATGCTCTTGTTGCCCACCCAGTGTACGACTGGATTAGGAATTTCAAGTCTCGTAACCGTACCAGCGGTAGTGACCTTCTTGAGATTATCCCTTAACCTATGATGTAAAGCGTCATATTGTTCTGAAGGCAGAAACTGGCACCATCATCATAATAACATCATTGCAATATAATGCTTCCTAAGGCCATTCACGGCATCCTTATGCAATTACACCAGTCGGACTTTTTCTGTTTTCGGATCTCCTTCCTACGCTTCACCTGCGCAGATCGCAACTCCTTCTCTATATTCTGTGGGCAACGGTAGATTTCTGCGGCAGGCTCATGTACTCATTTTCTGTCTTATTGGCTAGAGATGTTGGGGATAGTTGCCGTGCCGCTAGCACCGCGGAGGGGGGGGAGCTAGCGCAGACAGAATCCCTAAAAAAAACATTCATTCATGATATCTAGCTATTCTATTGTACTTTAGTTAAGAAATAGTTAACGGTTCTAGTGGAACATCTTACGCAGGGTGCTGGAAGAAACGATTGGCACACGCATAGGCAGATAGTCAGAATTGTTGCTGACGCTTTTTTCCGCGAATAACTGATCGGTCCCCCTTTCTGGGCGATGGCAAAGAAGGGCTTTGCATGGTCAAAAATCAACTGTTTTATCCTAATGAATCAAATCCGATGGAGCTCGCATACGTTGCAAATGTGAGTAGGGCAGGTGTGGTATTGGCAAGCCTTAACCACAGCATTGGTAATTACCATGAAATTGTTCGGATTAAGTCTTAGGTGATATTAGTCAAGATTCTGGCATTTTCTTAAATATTTGAAAAAACTCTGCCCAATTATGCATAGAAAGGATCTGAAAATAGTGTTCGTGCAGGTTCTAGGACTAATCCTACTCTCCTCCGCATTTTTGCATCTGATTGGTACCTCGGCTGCCCAGGCACAACCTAAGATTGTACTTGGAGCTGCACCAGATAGCGTAGCTCCAACCCAGAAGACCACCATAACATGGGAAGTTCAGGGCACGGGTAAGGTTGCCCATACAGCAGTACACTGGGATACAAAGCCTGGAAACCCTGCAGACTTCAAGAGTTACGCGAAGGCAACACCTGATTTCGCAGCCCTAAACCCTCCAGATGATGCGCCAAAGAAGTACATGGTTACCTTCGATGCTCCTGCTTCTGGCACGGTGTATTATGTAGTCCACGCAATAGTTGATGGCAAGAATGTCTACAACCCTGAGGGCGAGAAAAAAATTACTGTTAGTGACGCAATGATGGAAAAGGACGATGTCATGGAAAAGGACGATGTCATGAAAAAGGGAGATGCGATGACGCAGCAGGCGGGAACTTATGCCGGCTTGGATACGACCATGCTACTTGGCATAGGCGCAGTAGTTGTCGTTGGAGTCGTTGCGGTAGTAGCTGTAACCCGTAGGGGGAAAAAATAATTCTCTAATTTCGGTCAGAACGCTCTAATACCGAGCTCTACTTGAAAGTCAAGACTGCATAGTATCTTGTCGTATTGTACCCAAGAAATAGTCAACGGTTGTAGCGGAATCATACAACAAACTGGGAAAGTTGAGAACCAGCAGGAAAAGGAAAAACTGTTATACTCAAACGGGTTCTTTCCGAACGCTTCATTCAGATTTTTCTGCGATCCAGGGTAGAGTCAGGGGTGTTTGGATTGGCACCGTTTCACCTTCGAGCGCGTTGAGAACATCGTGGTATAAGGCCTTAACACTCTTCTTTCTTGCTGCCTTTGAGAGCTTCATGATTATGAGCTTCGGGGTGCTAGATCCTATGTGGTTGAACCGTGGCTGCCTATCCACCAATAGTTCGCCCTGCTTATCAAGGCCCGTTGCCTCGATCCCATCTACCCGAATGGGCAGCTTGACATAAGGGAGCGTCTCTCGTGCCAAGTGTGTAACGATGAGGAGAAGACTGCTCCCCGCTGCTACCTTATTTATGATGGCCGCGACGATCCTTCCCGAAGCCCCCGGTTCGGTCAGGGCCTCGAATTCATCCATAAGCACGAGTTTCTTCTGACTGTCGGCAAATGTGGGAATAAGTGAATTCAGGGCTTGTTCAAGACTGCCTACCTTCCTTGTTACCCTCCTCCTGTAAAGGTAAAGTGGCATTGGTGCAACCTCCGCTCGCTCGCAAGGAACAGGTAGGCCAAGAAGCGTAAGCGTATGAATAACGGCGAGAGTCGTCAAGAGGGTAGTCTTTCCCCCGCTGTTTGCCCCAGTCAGCATAACGACGTTTCTAGGTTTCGCAATTTTCAGCGATTGCAATTTCCCAAGG
>CAZXXP010000067.1:0-10501 GCA_964644785.1 uncultured Nitrosopumilales archaeon
AGGGAAAGCAAATGGCCAAGCGTGAAATAAGCTGGATTAACTGGTAAAGTTACTACCACGCAAGAGGTCTAGTGAATATTCGTCGATTGTATTGGATGGAGGTAGGCTGACCGCCTCGACTCTGCCGACTGATTTCTCTTACATAATTAGCAGATTGAGGATAGGTGTGTTTCATGACTCGACTAAATACAAAGCGTGACAGGATCTCCCAGTCCACCATGCACCTACCTCAGTCTGAAATAGTTAGCAGAAACTCTTGTAAATAAATGAGATGGATCATTTGTCCATATGTCACATACATTGTGTAGGGCCATGCTTCGGGTGCTCTATGCCTTCTCGCTCCCGCAGAACAGTACTCCTGATACAAGTATTAGCCCGACCCCGATTCCCATCAAAACACCAGATATTGGATAGTCCAAACGGTTACTGGTTTGAGTCCTTCTTTGACTGACTTGATTGTTGGCCTATGAAATCACATGAGAGACAGGCCGAGGTTCTGTATACGTATCGCTTGAAGATAACCGTGCAGAACCACTCATCAAGTTGGCCAAGTGCCCTCACTCAGATTTTAATAGCCTCTAATTATCCATTGGATGCATGTCCCTCAACGGGCTGACAGTCGCAGTTACAGGTAGCAGAAGGGCTTCAGAGCTTGCCCATCTGATCTCAAGCATGGGCGGAACTCCATACATAGCTCCCACCATCGGCATCGTCACAAGAAGTGCCAACGACGCCAATGCCGAATCTTTGATCAAGGCCGCAAAGGAAGTTGATTATGTGGTATTCATGACAGGGCCGGGGGTCTTTGCCCTAATGGAGATGGCTGAAAAGATCAACCTCAAAGACGACTTGATACAAACCTTGAAGAAGAAAATACTAGTCGCCAGGAGCCCGAAGCCCCAAAGCGCCCTGCAAAAGTTCGGCCTGACCGCAAAGATAGTCCCTGCTTCCACTCATGACAACACGGCAGAAGGCATTGCAAAAGAAATGCTGAAGCATGATCTGAAAGGGAAGAGGGTTGCCGTGCTTTGGCACGGTCTGCAGGAAAATGTTCTCAAACAAAAGCTGGAGAAGGCTGGGGCTAAAGTTTCAGACTTCCAAGTATACGACTATGCTCTAACATTGAGTAAAGAGGGTGGGAAGGTGTTGAGCAGCATGGGCTTTCAATATGTAGAGCCCGACGAAAAGAAGGTTGTCAAACTGATTGAAGATATGGCCGCAGGCAAGATACATGCCATAACCTTCACGAGCCCTCCCTCTGCAAGAAACCTCTTTACTATTGCAAAGAAGCACAAGATGAATAACATTCTAAAGAAAGCTATGGAGAAGGTCGCCGTTGCTGCCGTAGGTCTGCCGACGGCAAGTTCAATAGAGAAGAACGGTGTCAGCGTCGATGTAATGCCTGAGGTTTACAAAATGGGCCCCATGATGAAAGCTTTAGCGGAATATGTCCAGAAGAATCCTGATCTTGTTCGCAAGTAATCGAGCTGCAGCCTAGTTGCACATATTAACCATACGCTATGATTTCTCGCAGCAATTTGACGTGTCTGCAGAGGATGCTTTCAAGTGGTGCACGGATTACAGGGAAGACGATTTTTCGTTGATGGGAATGAAAGGCCAGCGGCAGATCAAGAAGGTTTCAGATGAGGTTATCATACTATCAGACATGATACACAGCAACGGAAAGTCTAGCATCAAAAAGAAACTCGTCAGGCTAGATGCAAAGAGGTTCTTCTGGTCAAATACACATTTGGCTGGACCAAACAAACATTCGCAGTTCCTCTATCAAATAATCCCGATGAAATCCAAGTCAAGGCTTGAGTTCACAGGTCTTCAGATAAACTACAGCAAGACAAAGCTTTCGCAAAAAGAGATCAATATGATCAAGAGGGAAGCAAAGGAAGAAGATTCTGCCATCTGGAAGAGGCTTGCCAAGGCTATGGAGAAAGATCTAAAACTAAGGTGAGCCTGATATCTTCTGGTAACCATCCTTAGTAATTACGTAACAGTCTTCTATTCTTACTCCCTGTGTTGTTTCATAGATTCCTAGCTCAAGTGAACATACAACTCCCTCCTCGATCTCATCTTCAGAGTTTGGGATGAAAAAAGGGGGCTCCCTATGCTCTAAGCCTATTCCATGACCAGCGTGATGAACCAATCCCTTTGAATATCCTGCCCTTACTATCTCTTCAGATATGGCTCGATGGATCTCTTTCCCTTTTGTACCAGGTCTAAGCAAACTTTCTGCTTTTTCCTGAGCTTTGAGAAGTATCTTGAGAATTCGCTCCTGCTTATCCGATGCTCTCCCAACTATGAATGTTTTAGCTATGTCAGACCAGTAATTGTTAAAATCCGTCTGTAAATCCAATATGATAGAGTCTCCTTGTTCGAATTTCCTATCAGTAGGCCGGCCTATGACATCTCCAGTTCTAGGGCCAGATATCAAGTCCCCAACCACAGACGCAGAAATACCATATATCTTGGCAAGTTCAGAGTTAATATGACCAAACATTTCTCTCTCTGTGACACCAGCCTTCGCAAAGGGCTTCGCCACATCAAAGGCAAAATCTAATCTCTTGGTAGCTTCTCTGATACAGGAAATCTCATCATCTCCTTTCACCTTCCGCATGGACAATATCATAGAAGAAAGCCCGAAAAAATTTGCTCCCGGAAACGCCCGAGAGATTTCAGAGCGGTAAACTTCAGTCAGATGCCAGTTCTCAATGCCTATTCTATCAAAAACAAATTTACCCTTACCCCCCATAGCCTCCAACACTTCGACCAATTCTTCAGCGATGAAATCCCCATATGGTACGACTCTTTCTTCTAGTTTGTAATCGCCATAGGTGTACACATCACCTTCGAAAATCCCCTTTGAGGTAATAACTTCATCTCCAAGAAACGGATTCACCAAATCTGAGCCTGCGAGAACAAGGAAGCTCGCCCCATCTTTACTAATACCAAGAAAGGATAACGATCTTGAAGTCTTACTAGACAGATCTTGTAAATGCATCCTTGAAGTAAATCCAGTAAAGTAATAGATGTGCTTCGGGTCTGATATTATCGCAGCATCAAGATTTCTTTTCTTTAGCTCCTCTACCAGAGATGCCCTTCTTTCCTTTGGAGTGTCTTTAGATTGCAATAGTACCCTATAATCCCATTCACAGAAAGCAAGCGATTAAAATTGTTGAAACTGTCCCTATCTTAGAAACAAGTCGAAGGGATTGAACCCACCAATCCCTGCAATTATCATCAGTCCATATACAATACTAAGCGAGCCTGCGATCATGTTTATTGCTAAGTGGACCTTCCTCATTCCATGTTTGAAAATTGGATAAGTTATCGCAACCCCGAACAAAGTCATTCCAAGAACTACTCCAACGGTGAAGACTGCAACTCCGCCGAGTAGTAATTCAAGAGAGCCAACCCCCAATCCAGCAACGAATATTGCAATCAGCTCATCATTGCTTGCAAGTCCGTGAACGATCCCAACTCCAAAAAGTGGATGGTGGAAGTGCAACTTCTGCCCCAATAATCCGAAGGCACGAAAGCGGTGATTATGTACGTGGGAGTGAGCTTCGCCTCCGTGCTCATGCAAATGGTCGTGGGTTTTCGGGGCCCCAAATAGAATGCCTATGGCTCCTATCGCAATCAGCATGACGGCAACTGCAAGTTCAAGCTGATCTAACATTCCGGTTATCGATTTTACTTGTGTAGCTAGCGTAAAGAGCGTAATTGTAATGATTGCTGCGGTTATCATATGCCCAAGTCCCCAGCTCACCGTCATCCTTGAAGTTTCAGTAATGTTCTTACTTCTTATCAGAAAGTTAGATACCGCCACTAGATGGTCGGCATCGTATGCATGCTTGAACCCCAAAACAAGTGCCAATAAAGGAAAGAGAGCTAGAGTTACTGTCATCTCCATCTCTCAGGATTGTCTTAGCTTATTAGTCGTGTGAATGATTGTAGCCTTCATGTGGGAGTGCTAGATAAGGAAAGCTCGACAGATAGGGCACATCATTTGTAGTTCCGTCAGTGAGCAAGCCTGCTGCACCATCGGCAGTGTAGCTGGCCACCAAAGGATAAGTCACTCCTGCAATGGCTCGTAGTTCTACTGCGGTAACATTATCGAAGACCCTCCTACCATTGGGGAATCCGGCAAGGTCGCCTCCCAATATGCCGAACCTGCTTACACTTGCGCTATCATTGGGGTCTACTGAGGTGTTTGGAGCTATCGCCATGTTTAGGCGTAGCATGTCTGCTTGAGTTGAGCCAGTAAAGTTCTGGAACCCACCGATTATCCCAGAAGGTAAACCAGTAAGAAGTATTGCAACCAGATCGCTTCTTGGTCTGGATGCAGATGGGTTTGTTAGCAGTGCAGCCAAATTGGGAAATACCCCAGGATAAAGTATTGGCAATAAGTTCTGTAGCTCAGGGTCTGCATAGTGCAGATAAAATTGAGCGTCCTCCACTGGATAGGTTCTGTTCCACATATCTTTCTTACCTAGAGGGATTACGGCTTCATTGATCAAGGGGTTTCCGAGGCGGGAAACCTGGACAAAGGGACCAGCAGCAATGGTCTCCGCTTTCTTATCTTCTAACACTGTGGCCTTCTGGCGACTCGCCGTGGCCCAAACCCCTACCACCGCCTTGGGGTCCATCGAATCAGCAGGGCTCGAGCCGTCTCGAGTCAGGTCTGTCTTGGGTACTTGTATGGCTATGCTGTGGACATTGAACCCCTTCGTTCCATTCTTTCCAGGAGCTGCAGGGGTCGGAATAAGATGCAAGCTCTGAAACGGTCTAAGGGTGCCTAGATCGAAGATTGAGCCCAAATCGACATAGAATCCTTCGCCTCTCTGGCCTGCGAATACCTTCTCGCCGGTCGGGAGGGTTTTGATAGCTGTCGCAGCCAGAGCTGGGTAGCCAGGTGTTGATCTTGGGCCGATTCTAACGGGCGGACTCGGAAGATCGGTTCCCAGAACAGTCCTCTTCACTTCCTCTTTCTTTTTCTTGAGTACTTTTGTCAGAGAATAGGACTGCCTAACATTCCAATTAGAGTCGGTGAGCGATCCAATAGGACCAGTGTTGTAAAGGAAGGTGCCGGGATTCATGATCGTCGTTTTGAAACGAAATTGATAGATGATGTCTTCCATCGCGTCTCCATCATTGTCGATCTTGATTTCATAGAGGACGTCATCCCCGAAGTTGTGAAAGTTCGGGCCGCCGGCGGGTTCTTCGAGAGGTATGTAGTTTGCGATGATAGTTACTTTCGATGGGTCGTCGGGGCTTACAAACGCGTACAAGTCAGTATTATCGGCTACAGGATCTTTCGAAATTGACGGGGCTTCTCTATGTGATGTCAAATCTTTCACCTAGTTGGCAAACATGTGAGATAGTTTGGATGCAAGAAGTTCGTCTCTAATAGCCAACTCCTTGTTCCCCCTCAATCCTACTAGCCCGCCATTTCTTACGAGCACTACTAACGTTTCCCCTGTATTAACTGTCGGGTCGGCGCCGAACGGTGCTGCTTCCACCATAGTGGAAATCTTGGACAAATGAGGCGCCGCCATCAAAAAAGCTCCTGCCCCGCCAAGAACTTTTAGGAGATTCCGCCGTGTTAACTTGGTCAACATGGCCTAGTTCGAAATAAAAGTTTCTATATATGGATAGACCGAAATTTCACCCAAATCTGACCGCTATGTTTGTATCCATGCATCCTGTAAAACATAGGGTAGGTTGACCGAGCGTCGGATTTTACTTGAAAGTTATCCTAATCAAAGAGACCAGTCCGGCAAACTGAGCCAAGTTGATTATCAAGACCCAAGCCATCGCTTGATCTACAAATAGCTCTGCGACTGCAGCATTAGTAAAAAGGAAGATCCATAGACCGACTATTCCAGTGTTTAATCCGATAAACAGGAAAACAAAAATCACAAGGCCTAAGGTGTAATATGATCTTAGATATCTGTGGTTTTGTGTATAGACATAACTAAGAATGAGCAAAAGCCCTATGTTAACAAAAGCTATTAATGCGCTGGCCCAAGTAGCCGGTGTCATATCATATATTCATCTGCTCTCAGGGTAAGATCTCTTAATCTGCATATGCCCAAGTTTCGCCATAATCTCGTCCAGAACAGAAATGGCCTCTTCCATATCCGGCGTCAGAAAATACAAGACGCCATAGGTGGGCTGTTCAAAAGAAACTAGTCCGTTCAAGGCGAGCGCCTTTAGATGATGTTGGGTTGTTTTATAATCCAAATTTAGCTCGGTGGCCAGCTGGTTCGCGTTGCAAGGCCGCGCCGACAGTATTTTGAGGATTCGAGCTCTGTTTGGACCTCCTCGGGTTCCAGCAATGAGTTGCCATAGAACACGTTTTAAGCGTAGATTGACAGAAGAATCGGTGCTAGAACTTCCTGTGGCAAGTAAGTGGATGTTTCCCAGAAAGATATTTGCTTGAAGTATGCTAGGCGTGTGTCGCGCAGTAAGCTCCTGTTAAATAGAGTTTCTGCCAAGCATTCTTAGATCTCTTTAGATGTCTAAAACCACCAGAGCCCTCCAGCCGTTTAGAATTTGTTTGACCTCGAACTTGTGCATTGTAACGGCCTTTACATCGACTATCAAGTCGTGCTTCCTCATGTCTAGTTTTTCACCGTAAAATCTTGCCTTTACCCTGTACTGCCCCTTTGAGCTCTCAACCTTCACGTCATAACGGCTAAACAGGAGCAGTTGCGCATCCTTGTAGTAAATTATCTCCTGCAGGAATTTGTAAAGAAGTTGTTCCAAATCTTCGGCCTGTATGGCAACTTCACGTTCGATCTTGGCTTGAACGCTTTCAAGATTTCTCACCATTACGTTCGTAGTTGCCAGCGCTGCAGAGTTGAACAGTTCATCGAGCGTCTTTCCCTCAGCTTCAAAGGCTGTATCTGCTACCGTTATATCTTCTAGATATCGGTAAGGCATCAGCCCTTCACGTTGCCTATGGGAGCAAAGCGAACGACGGGTTTCGAAATACCGGCTTTACTGACTGCTTCTACTACATCGTCAATATCCTTGTATGCTGGGCCTGCCTCTTCTGCAACGCCCGAATAAGATACCGATCTTACATAAATGCCTCTCTGCAGTAGATCCTGCAAGAGTTTATCCCCTCTGAACAGGTTTCTCGCTTTCGTCCTGCTCATCGTCCTTCCTGAACCATGACAGGTGCTGTAGAATGTCTCCTCGGCCTTTGATGTTCCAACCATCAAATACGACCCGGTTTCCATGCTTCCTCCAATTATGATCGGCTGCCCTATTGATCGATATTCTTGTGGGATGTCAGGAAGATTAGGTCCGAATGCTCTGGTAGCACCTTTTCGATGAACGAGAACCTTTCTCTCCTCTCCATCGATCTTGTATTTTTCGAGCTTCGCCGTGTTATGGGCAACGTCATAGACCATCTGGAGTCCGAGTTTTTCTGCGTCTAACTTGAAGACTGATTGGAAGACTTCTCTGATTCTGTGCAGGATAGTCTGCCTGTTGGCGAAGCTCATGTTAATGGCGCATTTCATACCCGTAAAATAATCCTGGCCCTCTGGAGAGTTGAACGGTGCACACGCCAGCTCTCTGTCGAGAATCTTTATGCCGTATTTCCTCTCCATGACGCGCAAAAACACTTCTAGGTAGTCGCTCGCTACTTGATGGCCAAAGCCTCTTGAACCGCAGTGGAACATTACGACTATTTGCTCTGGTTGCGTTATACCAAAGATTTTCGCAAGTCTTTCATCGTAGACATTCTCCTTCTTTACGACCTGAACCTCAAGGTAATGGTTTCCCGAGCCCAACGTGCCTATTTGTTTTAAACCTCTTTCAACTGCCCTGTTGCTAATTTTTGACGAATCTGCATCGTTTACGCATCCATTCTCCTCCGTCTTGTAGAGGTCTTTCTCCCAGCCGTATCCGTGCTCCACGCACCACTTTCCTCCAGTTTCGACTACATTGCGAAATTCGTTTGCGCTAAGTTTGACGAAACCCGAGGAGCCTACTCCTGCAGGAACTCTTTGGAATAATTGATCCACGAGTTCCTTCAGTTTTGGCTTGACATCATTGTAAGTCAATGTTGTAGTAACCAAGCGCATTCCACAGTTGATGTCGAATCCTATGCCACCGGGAGAAATTACACCAGTTTCAGCGTCCATCGCTGCTACACCTCCAATAGGGAAACCGTAGCCAGAATGTCCATCTGGCATGCAGTAGGCATACTTCAAGATTCCCGGCAAAGTTGCAACGTTTGTTAACTGGTCAAATACAGCGGCGTCCATATTCTGCATGATCTTCTCGGTTGCGTAGATGCGTGCAGGAACTCTCATTCCCTGCTTGTAAGTGGGAGGAATTTCCCAGATGACATCGCTGATGCGCTTAACCTGCTGTGGAATGGCCATTTCAATCACTTAACAGAAGAGTTAGTAAGGTCGTGATATGTCACTTTTAAAACTTGACTTGACATATTTTCCATAATAAAACAGGTTTTGACAGATCTAACTTCACTATAGAATGGGTCTTCTTCACAAGATCTAAATTACTCGTGATGTCGGCTTTGTTTTCTCTATCTCCTTGACTATTACCTTTAATGTATCCAATAGATAGAATGTGAGATTCAAAACCTCCTCAATGCTGTTATCAGAAACAGATTCTCCGTGAACAAGTTTGTTACGCAAGTTGTTAACTTCATTAAAGCGATCTATTATGGTTTCATTAACTAGTCCCTTCTTCTGTAATTCTTCCGGCATTTCCTTAAGAGATGTGTGTTTAACGCTAACACCAAAAGCAGTTACTGTCCGCCATAACATGTGTTCTAACATTATTACGTTTTGCAAGAATCTTGAAACTATAAGATCGTGTCCTGAGCTGCCTAGTTTAAGGTAGCTAACTTTGGCGAATTGAGAAGCATCATCGCGACGAAGTGCACTGGCTATATCAATTGATCGTAGGTTGGTGGCTCTTTTCCTACTTTCGAAATCAATCCAACGTTCTCGTTCATCACGAGCTAGTATACTGGCAGCAGCGACAGCAATTTCTTCTTCCGCCTTCGGATATTGCGAGAGTGTATATTTGTTCAAATCAATTACTCGTTCTAATCTGCTCTTCATTGCTAATTTATCGAATTCGTCGATTACTATTCTAATAGATCTTTGCATGTCCCCTAATTTTCTTATAACATCTCTAACAGCAGTTGCATGAGCCCAAGCTAACAAATCGTTTAACGACTTTCCTTCATCTTTAACGTTAACAACTAATTCATTAAAACGGGAGGGAGAGATTGTAACAGTTTTGTATCCAAGGCTGTATTTTTTTACAATAAGGGAGAGTTCTCTTATTCTACTGAGATTTAGCATCTTGCTATCCATTATCCCTTCAACCATTAGTTTAACAGACGCCTTTTGATCTAAGGCTACCGAAGCTGCTACCATAGGTCCTAACCACTCACCCTTTCCTGCCTCGTCTGAACCAATCACTATCTGGTGTGCTCCTGCGCTCTCTAAACTAAGCAGAACGTCGTGCAGAATTTTTCTCGATTCTTCGCCTGTTGAAACTATCTTTCCAGTTGAGTAAATCACTATAATTTCAGGTCCATACTTGAATCTAAAAGTTTCATACGGACTCTTGGGTGTTATTTGTGTAACAACGTTACCTTGCAGTAAAGCGGTCCCTAACCGACTTATCAATTCTTTACTTATTTTTAACGTGTATGGCATATCAGATAATTCCAGTGCTAAGCTTTGTTCACAAAGTCCGATGAAATCTCAATCACTTTATCAGCTTCTGTCTTCATTGGAATGTTTCCTCTATGCACAATATCGTTACGGCGTTCTCTTATTGCGAGAATTTCGCTTTCTCTATATACATCTTCGCCTTTGTCTTTTATTCGTTTTATTTTATCGGGTATACCTTCGTTAAGAGGTGAGCCGGTAATATTTAGTGATTGTAGTTTTTCTGTTAATATAATTTCGTTAGCGGTGTCACATAATATCATTACAACCATCCTCTGTTTCTCATCGGAAGTGCTCAAAGATGTTGCATAATCCATTAGTTCCTTGGCACGAGCTAAAGCTAGTGGACGAGTTGTGCTTAAGGATTTGATACTTGTTTCAGCTGTTTTTTTTACATTTCGCACCAATTCCTCAAAATTGGCTTGAGCAACATGTGGAGAAGCGGAGATTGTAATCGTATCATTTGAAAAGATTGTTACATCAGCGGTGCTATTATCGGCCATATCTGCTTTGAGATGTAAAGAAACATACGAGCCTGTATTAGGTATTGTTTTGGTTGAGCATGTTTTTTTCATGGAAGCAGTAAATTTGTCTCTTGCAGATGGTTGAGATATACCTGTAATCTTGAATTTGCGGTGGTGAGCTACATGTTTGCTCATCAAAATATTGGTATCTGAGCCTTGCTATAAGCCTATTACTTAATAGACATCTTGCGTGATAGCAATCTTGGCGAAGGAGCCTGTCTTCTGGCTTGC
>CAZXXP010000068.1:0-10442 GCA_964644785.1 uncultured Nitrosopumilales archaeon
CGTAGTTACAGAGGACGTCTCCGCAAACACAGTTGTAGTTGGAGTCCCCGCCAGAGCAATATATTCGAGGAAAGAATACGACAGGAGGATGAAGGCCTGGGAAGATGGAGAACTGCGAAAGAAAATCTGAATACAGACCTACGGACTGGAAACAAATTGATCTGTACGAAGAACAGGCAAGAGTTCTCGCATCGGAACTAGATCTAAGTATCATGCAAGGCGAAAAGATTAGCTGGAATGAGCTCAAAGAAATTTGTCTAATGGATATGACCTTGTGGAAGCTTCTGCTGAAAGAGTTTCGATCGAGGGGCTACAGCATAGGACATCATGGGGAACAAAACGTCGCAAAGAAATGACTGCTTAATAGAGCCTCTATTTGTTTTATCGTTATGCTAAGGAGTAGCGGAAAGGTGAAGGCTGAACCTGCAAAGAACGCAATCGATGCAGAAGTTCAATGGTTGGTTGATAGAAAAGACGGAGCGCCGAATTTCGAGTTAAGAAAGTTCAGGCTAAAGCCAGGAGGAAGCATTCCGAAACATTATCATCCAGATATCGAGCACGAGCAGTACGTCCTGAAGGGAAACTACGTTGCAGGTATAGGTGACAAGAAGCACAGGGTAACGGCTGGCGACGCATTGTTCATCCCTGCCGGGACAACACACTGGTACAAGAACAACAGTAAAGAAGACGCTGAATTCCTCTGCATCATACCCCGGAAAGAAAACTACGACACGGTGTATCTGGATTGAAAGCTGGCGTTTCATACACCAGCTTTTTTGTTTAGGTAAGAAGGTCCAGTGCTTCTTCTCTTGGAACCGCTATCAGCGTTTCTGTAGAAGCCAGATCTGAGAACTCCAGCGCTATCTTCATCGCCACAGCCTCGTTGTCTGCTTCAAACGCCAGCACCACGTCATATCTTCCGAATGTCCAAAATGCCGCAAGGGTCTGCTTTGCCCCGTTCTTCGTCAGAATCTCCGGAGTCTTGAGCACATCTTCCTTCCTTGGCTTCCTCCTGAACTTGCCCAACATTACGAATATCATTGCTTTGCGTCTACATTTCCTTTTGTATTTAAGCCCAACTCAAATTCGATAAAGTTTTTAGCCCGTCAAAAGAGTGAAAAGAACATGGCTAAGGTCGAAGTCGGACAGAAAGCACCTGATTTTACGTTGTTAGATACAGAGCGCAAGCAGAGGAAGCTGTCAGAATTTGTGGGGAAAAAGACCGTCATAGCATTTTTCCCCGGGGCGTTTACGAGCACCTGCACCAGTTACCTCTGCAAATTCAGAGACGATTTTACTAGACTGCAGGGCATGGGAGCTCAGGTCGTCGCTATCAGTGTCGATAGCCCGTTTGCTAACAAGGGCTTTGCCGATACTCACAAGCTAAATTTTACGATACTCAGCGATTACGACAGGCAGATAGTTGCAAAATACGGCCTCGAGCTTAACAACTTTGCTGGAATGCCTGGTTATGTAGCTGCAAAGAGGTCCGTATTCATAACTGACAAAGACGGAACTGTAAGATTTAGGTGGGTGAGCGATGATCCCGGGGTAGAGCCTGATTACGTCGAGATAAGCAAGGCTCTTGCAAACATCAAGTAGTTTTGTACACTTTGCGTCTCATGTAGAGCATGGTTACCTGCCATAACGCGAATACCCAGGAGAGGACAAGTATTCCCGAAACAGCAGCCTTTACTATAGACGTTATCAGAATGCTTCCGGGTATTATATCTGGCAGAGGCACGACTACGGTAAATATGAGGTAAGATAAAGTGAGCAATAGGATCAAAGCCACGGTCATAATGCCCATTATTGGATAGATTGTCTTCAGAGTTTCACCCATGTCAATGCCGCAACGATTGTTGCCAACAATGAGGAGAATGCTGTAAGCTTGTATATACTTTGAACTATTTCCTTCTCACCCATGGGAGTGTCTGCAACTATCAGGCGGACCAGCGTTATCGGTGCCCTTGGATCCCTCTCTGCAACTAATCTCCCATCATCCAAAACTACGGTAGGTCTGACCTTGATTTTTCGATGCTCCGTAAATCTCCTCACGCTTGAGAGGTAGAAGAACGAGTTCATTATGGCTGGTAGAATTGCAATTACGCCAACCAGTTCGACTCCTCCGACTATGACTATGGCTCCGTACATCGCTCCAAATGCCAGTGTACCAGAATCTCCCGGGAATATTTTAGAGGGAAACTTGTGGTGCATAAAGAAGCCGACTGCTGCAGAGAAGAGAACTATTGCGGAGGCTGCAAGGACGAACTGCTGTTTCAAAAATAAGGCGAAGATAACCGGTACACAAGTTAGGATTACAAAGCCGCTTACAGCACCGTTCAGAACATCTATAGTGTTCACCGTGTTTGCGGTGACAGGTATCGCAAAAAGTATCAGCAGAATATAGATGAAGGAAATCCTTGCCGCACCGAACAATGGGAACGTAAAGTAAGGAGAATAGGTTCCGAGCAGTATTATTGGAAGGCCTCCAGCAATCATGAGAAGCGGCTTCAAGGGTCCAGAGAGAGTCCTCAGATCATCCACAATTCCGACGATAAAGCCAGAAAGCGTCGCTATGGCTATTGCGAGGATTCCATTGTTCTGGGTAATTGCGTATAGAACAACCATGGTGATCAAAAGACCAAGGATTATTGCAGGCCCTGCGGGCCTTGGGACGTTGGGTTTGTCTGGTTTATGATAATCAATTGCAACCCAGCCCTTTGCCGTCAGTTTCTTGATCAGGTAAGCAGTGCTAAAGTAAGTCATCAACAGAGGTAAAACAGCAGAAATTACAATTGCCGGGATAGCGTCTTGTATCATCTAAATCTCACCCGGAGCTCCGTACCCTGTGGAATCTCGCAGTCTTGAGTTATATAGACCATTTTTATACTGTTGCCTTTTAGCGTTTGAATCTGTGGGGGGTCGTCGTCTAGTTTGGTCCAGGATTTATGGCTTGGGCCCATAAGATCGAGGGTTCAAATCCCTCCGACCCCACCATCAGAATATTATGTTCAAAAGGGCTGCAAATGCGATTAATGCCCAGATTGCTTCCAACACTGCTGGCTGGTAGATTTTCCTCACTATCGAGACTACTTCAACGCCAACTGCGCCAGCTAGATTCAAAATTCGACAGAGTGTTGGTAGCGTCAAGAACACCAAAGCTGATCAATGCGTATCCTACTATCGTCAAAGCTGCTCCTAGCCATCCTGATATCTCTGCCAATATTTTGTAGCCAGACATGGCCTCGGATTTTATGGTCGCAAAAAAAAGCAAAATTCAACCATACATAGTCTTCAAATGTGGATACTTCCTCTCCAATAATTTGTCAAGCTCCTCTTTCAGTTGAGAATTAACGTCTTTTTGCTTGCTCCCCATAATCGACAGTGGATCGTTAGAATGGGTCACAGGTCCCTGAATCACCGCCGGTGCGTCTATGCTAGGTATTGAAACAGGGTTCCTGCCCATTAACTCTCCAATCATACCTTTCTGGACATTCTCATTCATAGCAAGGAGCATCTCCAGCGTCTTAAAATCTAAAGGTCGCAAGCCAAAGGATGGCCCAGCAAAAGGCTTCTTAAAATTGACCTTTTCCTGAACTCCTACTCCGACAGAGCTAAAAGGATTGATGATTTCTTCCTTGATCGCAAAAACATCTTCGCCCTGAACAAAGATCGTATCGATATGCCCCCTTGGATCCCTAGCTGTGAAGACCTGCCAGCCGTGTGGATTTTCGTTGTAGCGCCTGACTATCTTGGCCTTGATCTCTTCGGAAATCATCCTTACAATTCACGCAAATTCAGCCTATTTAAGCAGAATTCTTCTCAATGTGAATAAAGTGCTTCATAAATTCCATGCTCACGAACGTGATAAATGACCCTCCAGCAACCCACACTATATCCTCAAGAGTCGGCACTAGAACGTGCAGAGCCGCCCTAGTGAACGGTATACTCAGAAGAATTGAAACCAGTACAGTTTCCCAGAGCACAGACAATACTAACCATTTGTGCGGCCTTGCTTTGAATACTGTAAACTTCAACGACCTGCAGCTCAAAGCTAGAGCGAGTTCAACAAAAACAAACATCAGGAATAATCTTGTCCTTGCCTGCTCTAAACCCATGGGGAGGGCGCTGACAAAACCTGCAAGAAGAATTGGTACCATTATCAGTGTCGCCCTGAGCAAGAAAAACTGCATCTCCTTTGTGAAGACAGGCTCGTTCTTCGGCCTCGGAGGCCTGCTCATCAAGTCGGGATCGGGAGGGCTGAAAGCCAGAGCCAGAGCAGGAAGGCCATCCGTTGCCAGATTGATGTAGAGAATATGTACAGGTAATAAAGGCAGAGATGACTCACCGGAGTAGCCGAAGAGCCGAAGGAATACCAATGCTCCGAGGCTTAGGACGACTATTTCAACTAAGTTGGCCTGCAGAAGGTATGCGAGATACTTCTTGATGTTGTCGTATATCCACCTCCCAAGTTCGATAGCTTTGATAATAGTAGCAAAGTTGTCATCTGCAAGAACCATGTCTGCAGCTTCCTTTGTGACATCTGTCCCAGTAATGCCCATTGCAATTCCAATATCCGATCTTTTCAATGCAGGTGCGTCGTTGACTCCATCTCCAGTCATGGCAACAACTTTGCCCTTCTTCTTCCACGTTTCAACAATTCTCAGCTTGTCTGACGGGGAAACCCTTGCGTAAGTGCTGATTTTTTCGACTGACTTTTCAAACTCTGCATCAGTAAGCTTTGAAAGTTCCTCGCCCGTTAAAGCGAGATCACCTTCTTTGTAGATGCCCATCTCCTTGGCTATCGCCATGGCAGTGATCTTGTGGTCTCCAGTAATCATCACAGGCTTCATTCCAACCTGAATCGCGATCTGCAGCGCCTGCTTTGCTTCGATTCTTGGAGGGTCTAGCATCCCTACCAGGCCCAGAAACGTAAAATCTCTCTCTAATTTTTCAGGCTCGGCATCAATATTCTGCAGCTTCCTTTCCGCTATTGCAAGAACCCTTAACGCCCTGCTCGCCATCTCGTCATTGACAGCATGTATGCGCATCCTGCCATCTTGGCTCAACTTCCTAGCCTCGCCATTTTCCAAAACAAAACTGCACAGAGAGAGGATTACTTCTGGGGCGCCCTTCATGTGAGCCATTTTGGAATTCTTGCCATCATGAACAGTGGTCATCCTCTTCCTTTCTGAGCTGAAGGGAACTTCTGCAGTGCGTGGATTTTCTGTTCTGACCTTTTCGCTGTTCAATCCCATCTTTTCTGCAAGTACAACAAGTGCTCCCTCCGTAGGGTCTCCTGTAACTATCCACCTTTCCCCCTCCTTCTGAAGTTTTGAGTCGTTGCAGAGTATTGATGCGATTGCTAAACTCTCCAGCTCCGTATCCTTTGCAATTTGCTTTCCGGCGATGACAATTTCACCTTTGGGTTCGTATCCAGCACCGCTAACAAGAAACGTATTGCCAGAAGTGAAGACTTCCCTTACCGTCATCTCCCCCTTCGTCAACGTCCCTGTCTTGTCAGAGCAGATTATCTGCGTCGATCCTAAAGTTTCAACGGCAGGCATTTTTCTGATCAAAGCGTTCTTCTTTGCCATCATGTACATGCCGATTGCTAGGCTTCCTGTCACAATAGCAGGGAGGGCTTCTGGAACCGCTGCCACTGCAAGAGAAATTGCAAAGAGCAAGATTTCGAAGAAAAAGTCTATCCTTATCGTCCCAATTGTAAGGTATTCTTCACCAATCTCGACTGTGGCTATAACAATAATTATGACTAGGGCTAGTATCCCAAGTTTTCTGCCGATTTCGCTCATCCTCCTTTCGAGAGGAGTTTCTTCAGTGCTGACCTCTGTTACCTCCTTTGCGATTTTCCCGAACTCCGTGCGCATCCCCGAAGCTGTAACTACAGCCCTTCCCCTTCCGTAGGTGATGGTAGTTCCAGAGAAGACCATGTTTGCCCTGTCTGCAAGCAGGGTATCTTCTGCAAATGCCTCCGCAGTTTTGCTTACTGGAACCGATTCTCCTGTGAGAGGAGCTTCATTGACCTGCAGGTTAGCTGACTCTACAATTCGGGAGTCAGCAGGGATCTTGTCCCCCGCCTTGAGCACTACTATGTCGCCAGGTACAATGGCTTTGACGACAACTTCCTTCTGCTTCCCATCTCGTACTACCGTGCATGTAGGGCTGAGCATCTTCTTCAGAGCGTCAAGCGTCGTTTCGGCCCGATATTCTTGGATAAAGCCCAGAATGACGACGAATACTACAATCACACCAATTACTATGGCGTCTACAGTTTCCCCAAGAGCTGCAGAGATTACTGTAGCAACCAGCAGTATGGCTAGGAGCAGATTCTTGAACTGCTTTAGAAAGATCTGTATAGCAGAAGTCTTCCTCCCTGCAACTAACTCATTTGACCCGTAAGTTACTAAACGCGATTTTGCCTCTTCTTCAGATAGCCCTGTGTCCTCGTCGGCCTTTAGAACTTTAAGAGTTTCCTGTGCTGTCTTGGAGTGCCAGTTCTCTTGGGACATCTGAATACCTTCGGTGAACGCCCTATGATTCTGAATTAATGCGTTGCTATCAGGGGAACAGGCCTAGTTTCTTCATGGCATCGGCAACTCTTCCGACGGCAAGGATGTACGCTCCAGTCCTCATGTTGACCTTGTACTTCTTTGAAATCTCTAGAACATCGTTAAACGCTGCAACCATCTTCTGCTCGAGTTTTTTGTGGATGTCCCTTTCAGTCCAGCCCTCTCTCTGGTGGTTCTGCACCCACTCATAATAGCTCACTGTGACCCCTCCAGCGTTGGCGAGTATATCGGGAACGACGAAGACATTCATTCTGTCAAAAATGACATCTGCGTCGGGAGTAGTCGGACTGTTCGCACCTTCGCTAATAATGCTTGCCTTAATCTTGGAAGCGTTCTTCTTAGTAAGCTGGTGCTCCATGGCACACGGTAGCAGAGCATCGCATTTCAAACCAAGCAGTTCTTCATTCGTTATTGCCTTTGATCCTCTAAAGCCTTGAACAGAGTCTGCATCATCCTTGTATTTCGCAACTGCTTTGATGTCAAGACCATCTGCAGAATAAATCCCTCCTCTTGAATCGCTTACAGCAATGACTTTAGATCCAAGATCCGACATTATGGTGGCAGCATGGTAGCCCACATTGCCAAAGCCCTGCACAGCAACACTAGAGCCTGTCAGTTTTATTCCTATATGCTTTAGAGCTTCAATGGTACACACAACAACGCCGTAGCCAGTGGCAGCTTTCCTTCCGGGAGAGCCTCCGCATTCCAAAGGCTTCCCAGTCACGACTGCTGGAGCCATGTGCCCTTTGAGAGTGCTGTAGGTATCCATAATCCAAGCCATAGTCTGCGCATCGGTATACATGTCGGGAGCGGGGATATCTTTGTCAGGGCCTATGTCATCCGCTATCATCGCCGTGAACCTTCTCGTTAATCGTTCTTTCTCGCCTTCGGAAAACTCCTTAATCGGACAGGCCACCCCACCTTTAGCTCCTCCAAATGGTATGTTCAGTACTGCGCACTTCCATGTCATCAGCATCGCAAGAGCTTTTACATCGTCTAGAGAAACTTCTGGATGGTACCTGATTCCTCCCTTGTAGGGCCCCCTCGCAAAGTTGTGCTGGACTCTATATCCTGTAAAGACTCTGATTTTTCCATCATCCATCTTGACGGGAATCGCAACCTGTATTATCTTGCGCGGATGCTTGAGGAACTCTACCAGCCCACCATCGAGCCTAAGAATTTCTGCTACGTCTTCAAGCTGCTTTACTGCCGATTCGTAAAGCCCCGAGTTCTCGGCCATCAGACGAGACCTTTAGATTTTGTCCCTCTTGCACACTCTAACAGTATCATTGTAATATTCGTACAGTCCCTTAACCCTAGTCTTGATGTAGTAAGAGTGCTCTATGCATATCGGGTCCCCGCACATGTAGCACTTCCTCCACTCTCTTTCAGAAGGATCAACGAATCTTCCGCATTCAACGCATTTGTTCTCTGTCCTTCTTTGCCTTCTTTCCTGCTCTGCCATATCAACCCGCTCTAGATCGAGAGCGGAGCCTCCGCAATCGCCTTTACAATGTCGGCAGAAGTTATGACGCCTACTAGTTTCCCATTTTTCAAAACTGGTAGCCTTCTTATCTTGAGCTGAGCCATCGCCCTTGCCGCATCCTTAAGATCCATGTCTGGGCTTATCACAGTTAGAGGAGAAGAGGAATATTTGCTGACTTTGCGCTTCGTGGAAACTCCCTTCCCGAGAACCTTTGTCAGAAGATCTCTTTCCGTGAATATCGCTGCAGGCTTGCCCTTCTTCGTCACTATCACACTTCCTACGTGTTTCTTGCCCATGACCTTGACCGCATCTTCTATGCTCTCATCGCTATCAATCGTGATAACCTTCTTGACCATAGCGTCGCTGACCTTGATCATTTGCCTCTCCTGATGGCTTGGTGGACTATATGTAAAACCTTTTTTCAACTATGCTTCTCCAGCATTTCTACCCATTGCTTTAGATGTTCTGTAGGCTCGCCTACTATTGCAGTTCTTGCAATCTTTGTTGCAACTGCTCTTACTCCTTCAAATTCGATGGTACTCCTGTCTGGAGGGTTAAGCATCAAGGGTAGATTGGCAGTATTGATCTTGGCAGCACCCTGTCAAAGACAGCCTTTGCAGGATCATGGTCAGGTTTCATGGTACTACAATTTTCATTATTTAGAAAAATGTTAAGACATTTGAATTCTATTTCGATGCCCATTCCAGCCTTGAGCGGTTGACCCACTCGAATTTTCTCTGGAGAGTCTTTGTGTAAAGAACCTTCCAGTCCAATCCTACGCTATCGGCCCACGACTTGTACGTTCTAGGATCGATGTAGTTCCTCAAAGACGTGTTCAGATTGTAGTCTTTCATCTGCTTTGCCATCTCGACATTGAGCCTTACCTTTTCTATGCTCTCCTTCCTCCTCTGCTCGGCTTTCTCAGTCTTCGCCGGTTGAGATTCGAGTGTTTTCAAACGCTCCTCTTTTTTCTGCAGGACCTGCTCCCAGTTCTTTGGGGGGGTTCTCTTGTGATTGCACTTTATGGCCGCCTTTAGGTTTGCTTGCCTAGCGTAGTAGAGTTTTTTTTCGCTTGACGCCTCTGGAGTTATCCTTCCGTTTAGCGATGTCAAATAGCCCTTCACTATGTTCGTGGCGTGGAATGTTCTGAAGACCTTTGCGGTCAGCCCTTCGTAGCACCTGCCAAGGAAACGATTTACAGCGTCAGAAGTTATCCCGTCGAATATCAGGTCGGCAGGGTTTTTTCCTGCACAGAACTCCCTCAAATTGTCAAGTATCCTCTTATCAGAATCAACTTCGAGGGTCTTCTGCCACCTTACGCTGTCCTTGCCAAGAAAGTCGAACTCTATGGCTCTGTCAGTAGTCTTGATGTGCTCGACTCTTAAGGTTGTTGCGCCGACGGTATCGACTTCGTCTTCGTCCTTTTCGTCTCCAACCCTCATTGCCAACTTGTCAATCAGGTAGCTGACCAAGGCTATCTTGCGCTCCTTCGGATCCTTTGACTCCATCCCTTTGGAGATGTGCTTCCTAACCCTCTCTATCGCCTTTTCAAGGTCTTTTGCTTTGTCGTACTTTGCCTTGTCCCGGCTCTGCCTGATTGGAGATACATCTGATAGCCATACGTACTTCTCCTTCTCGGTAAGCTTGTCGATCCACCTTGCAATCCATGTAGAGTTTCTGTCATGCACTATCTGACCCCATTTTCTTCCCTGCACTGGACAAGGAGGTAATTGCGCATTTTCATCGAGGTTTAGTGTGACGTCTTCTGGGCGCGCCCCTGCCTTCCACTTCCCCCTGAAAGGGTGCTGACCCCTTCCCATGAAGATGCTAGCAGGCTCTACCATGTAGTTCGCGACTTCTGTCTTCACATCATCCATCTCAGCATAGCCGAACTTCTCCTTCAGGCTAAGCCTTCGCTCTTTCCTCGAGGCTGCTGACTGCTTTTTCACTTCTGGCTGCGAGTTCCTAAGCTTCTCCTCCTCCTGATACTTCACTGTTTCAGAGAAGTCTATCTCTTCCATCCTGGCATTGGCAAATTCGGGAGGGAGAACCTGCAGAAAGTCCTTCAGAAAGTTATTTACAAATACCGGATCTTGAACATAAGGCGTGCTAAGCTTCTTTGCCCACACGTACGCCATTTCCTCCTGCTCTGGATTTAGAGGAACTTTCTTCCCTGTGATAGTTATAGAGAGGCCTCTGACAATGTACTCTGGAAATTCAACCCCGTTGTGCCTAAGCGTCTTCCACTTTTCCAAACAAGATCGCTCTGTTCTTGTGATTACTCCATGGTCATCTATCCTGCATCTGATAAAAATTTTGTTGTTTAAGAATGCAAATGAACACTATCATACTCTCTATCAACG
>CAZXXP010000069.1:0-9911 GCA_964644785.1 uncultured Nitrosopumilales archaeon
ACAAACTTGGAAGACTTGGCTAAGGGCGATCTGGGTTCAGCTGAGCTAGTCGAGGAGAGGAAGATAGAAGATGACAAATGGGTCTTCGTAGAGGGATGCAAGAATCCCAAGGCCGTCACTCTTCTGATAAGAGGAGGTTCGCAGAGAGTCATCGACGAAGCAGAGAGATCAATGCATGACGCAATAATGGTTACCAAAGATGTCTTTGAATATCCATACATCGTCGCTGGAGGAGGTGCACCTGAATCAGAAGTCGCACACCAGTTGATGGAATGGTCTAACAAGCTCGGTGGAAGGGAGCAGCTCGCAGCTCAGAAGTTCGCTGATGCCATAGAAACAATACCCCTAACCATTGCAGAAAATGCAGGCATGGACACGATAGATACCCAAGTAGAGCTTAGGGCAAAGCATGCAGACGGGAAGAAGTGGTACGGCGTTGACGCTCTCGCAGGGGTTGTCGGAGACATGCAAGCTAAGAATGTCTTCGATGCATTGAAGGTAAAAGAGCAGGTAATCAAGGCAGCAGTGGAAGTAACCAGTATGTTA
The DNA here is from genome assembly GCA_964644785.1 of uncultured Nitrosopumilales archaeon. Taxonomy (GTDB): domain Archaea; phylum Thermoproteota; class Nitrososphaeria; order Nitrososphaerales; family UBA57; genus VHBL01. The sequence goes on from CAZXXP010000069.1 coordinate 547, forward strand.
CTGAGAATCGATGATATGATAGCCTCAGGGAAGATGCGGGCCCCGCCAGGCCCTCCGGGAGGCGGAGGTATGGGTGGAGGTATGGGTGGAGATGACTAGTCTCGAAGCTCTGAAGAAACACTAAATTTGTAGACAGGGTTGGAGACAGCGAGTCTCCAACAACATCAATACCTCCAATCATTACGGTACGATATTATGTTTGATGTTTCTCTATATTGGTTGATAAATAAGCTTCAAATCAAGTCTAGCAATGGCCGAGGCACCTTGGCTCAAATTCTACCCACCTGACCTTCAACAGTCTTTGGAATATCCAAAGATATCAGTTGCTGAGCTGCTTAGAAGCTCTGCAAAAAAAAATCCTGACAATACAGCTATGATATTTCTCGACAGTCGAATGAACTACAAGCAATTAGATTCAATGGTCGACGCTTTTGCCGTATCTCTACACGAACTAGGCGTCAAGAAAGGAAGCAAAGTTGCAATATTCTTACCTAACTTTCCCCATTTTGTCGTTTCATATTTCGCATCTCTAAGGCTTGGAGCTATTGTCATCCCTTGTAACCTTCTCTATAAGGACAAGGAACTCCAATATCAGCTCAACGATGCAGGAGCAGAAGTACTTGTAGCTTCCAATGATAAGATCGGCGACAGTGAACTCTTTGCCAGCGTTGCAAAGATTAGAGATAGAATCGGGGTTAAGCACGTTATAACCTGCAGCCTTACAGATTTTCTGTCTCCGATAAAGAAAGCCTTGGCTCCCCTGAAGAAGATCAGGAAAACCGCTTATCCAGACACAACTAATTTCATGGAGATGCTCAAAGGAGGGAAACCTCCTTCCGTAGAGATTGATCCCATGAAGGACATCGCTCTTCTGCAGTACACTGGAGGCACTACGGGAATATCAAAAGGTACCATGCTATCCCACTATAACCTTGTCAGCAACGCCGTGATGGTTTCTAGATGGCTTCCAATGAGGGAGGCAAATGAGATCAACCTTGCAGTGCTTCCGTTTTTCCATATTTACGGTCTCACGGTAGCTTTGAATGCTCCGATTCTTAACGCAAATACAATAATCCTGAAGCCAAGATTTGATGTCAAACATGTGCTGGAAACTCTGGAGAGGGAGAAGGTTACGGTATTCTGCGGCGTCCCTCCGATGTACGTTACCTGCATCAATTACCCAAAGGTTTCAAAGTACAAGCTCAATACGCTAAGAGGATGCATATCAGGAGCCGCGGCACTGCCAATCTCCGTCAGGAAGAAATTCAACGAACTAACATCGGCAAATCTTGTGGAGGGTTATGGCTTAACTGAAGCTTCTCCCGTAACTCACTGCAACCCCCTGCACAAAGATGCCATCGTCAAAGAAGGTTCTATAGGGATACCTTTCCCAGACACCAATGCGAAGATAGTTGATGCTGCAGATGGGGAAAAGGAGCTTTCTGCTGGTGAAATCGGCGAGCTGTGCGTCAAAGGCCCACAAGTCATGATGGGCTACTGGAACAGGCCTGACGAAACTGCGATGGTGTTGAAGGATGGCTGGCTATATACTGGTGACATAGCGAAGATGGACGATAATGGATATTTTTACATCTTAGATAGGAAGAAGGACATGATTAATGTATCTGGGTTCAAAGTATGGCCTATAGAAGTTGAAGAAGTCATATACCAACACCAATCTGTAAAAGAAGTCGCAGTAATAGGGATTCCAGACGAATACAGGGGAGAAAGCGTCAAGGCTTACATCGTTCTGAAAGAAGGATTCGAAGGCAAGCTTTCTGAAGGCGAAATCATAAGGTTTTGCAAGGCGAAGATGGCATCATTCAAGGTTCCTAAGATAGTTGAGTTTAGAAATGAGCTCCCCAAGTCGATAATGGGAAAAGTATTGAGGAGGCACCTTAGAGAAGAGAAGCCCGCGACCACATGACTCTAGGGGTAGATAATGACGTGCAAGAGTACAAAACACCGCTGATGAAGCGGTATTAATTTCAAAAATCGTATCTAAAGTAGGAACGGTTGCCTTTTATTCCTCTTTTTGACCGAATAAAGTGTTTGAGAAATGTCTGCGTAATAAGCGCTGCCAGCACGAAATACGGAAAATTTCCTTACACAGCAAGAGATCTAGCCTTGCTGGCGGCAAAGGAGGCAATAGATAGAATTGAATTGAATCCGAAGCAGATTCAGGGAGCCTTCATTTCAAATGCTTTCAGCCTGAGCGAGAAACAGGGACACCTTGGACCACTGGTAATGAGTGGCCTGGGTATACCCGACGTTCCTGCAACTACGATAGAGGCTGCGTGTTCGAGCGGTGCCGCAGCATTTAGGGAGGCTTTCATCAATATAGGTGCTGGAATTTACGATTTTATGCTCGTAGTAGGTACTGAAAGAGTCAGCCATCTGGATACGATTACAGCTACGACGTACTTTTCCTATGGCTCAGATTATGTCTTTGAAGGTGGCTATGGAGCCTCATTCCCTGGATTGTACGCTGCAATGGCAAGAGCCTACATGGATAGATACAGTGCTACTGAAGAAGACCTTGCACTAGTCGCAGTAAAGAATCACGAAAACGGCCTTCTTAATGAGAAGGCTCATCTTCAGAAGAAGATTACAGTTGAAGATGTTTTGAAGTCTCCCGTAGTTGCTGATCCTCTCAAACTATACGATAGCTGCCCATTTTCAGATGGCGCTGCCGCAGTAATACTTGCGAGCGAAGAATTTGCAAAGAAGTATGAGTCAATAAAGGTTGCAGGTTCTGGCAGAACTGGAGGAACAGGAGCACTTCATCAGAGAGATGACATGACAAGCCTCAGATCAGCTGTGTTGGCATCCAAAGAAGCCTTTGAGCATGCAGGATTAGCTCCAAAGGACATAGACTTTGCAGAGGTTCACGACTGTTTTACTATTGCCGAACTGATTGCCCTTGAAGATATTGGATTTTTTGAGAGGGGAGGGGCTGCAGGGGCGACAAGAGATGGGCTTACTAAACTGGACGGAGAAATTCCGATAAACCCTTCGGGAGGGCTAAAGTCCAAAGGGCACCCTGTAGGTGCTACAGGTGTAGGGCAAGTTGTCGAAGTGTTTGAGCAACTAACTGGCAAAGCAGGTGAGAGGCAGGTTAAAGACGCTAAGGTGGGTTTGACGCATAATGTAGGTGCAACGGGAGGGAGCTGCGCTGTCCATATATTCAGAAGGGAATAACTTTCTGCTTTCTGGTGATATCCAGAAGTCAGTAGGCGATGGCAAGGTCAGAGCATACAGGTGCAGAAACTGTGATCATAAGCAAGTCGATATTCAGGTATTCTGCCCAAAATGCGCCAGTGGAAACCTTGAACTTATTGATGTTAAAGGAGAGGGTAGAGTACTAACTTACACAATTCAACATGTCGCTCCAGAGCAGTTCGTGAACGATGTTCCATACGCTTGGGTTATCGTTGAACTTAAAGATAGAATTAGAATCACTGGCTGGATTCCCTTGATGACATCAGCAAAGGATTTGAAAGTCGGGCAGAGAGTAAGACTCGTTAAATCGTACAGAACGGGAAGGGTATTCGAGAAAGTGTAGCTTCCCAAAGGTTATATCAACTAATCGTTGTTCAACCAAAAGGTCGCCATGGTAATGTACGTGAAGAAGGTTGGAGTTCTCGGAGGAGGCGTGATGGGTAGTGCCATAGCCGATATTATGGCCCTGAATGGTAAAGATGTTATCATAAAGGATGTTTCGCAGGACATACTTGACAAATCACGCTCTATGATAGAGAAGAACCTTGACGAATTAATTCAATTTCACAAAAACAGGGCTGACAAGGAGATCAAAAGGATAGAGCAAGATGATGGAATTACTCTCACAGAGGAGCAGAAACAGAAGATCAAGCAGAAGTTCAAACCAGCTTATGACGAATCCACCAAAAAAATAACCATGTCGAGGATTAAGACTACGATTTCTTGGGACGACTTCAAGGATGCAGACCTCGTAATCGAAGCAATAATAGAAAACATGGATGCAAAGAAGGAAGCCTTCAAGATGCTGGATCAAACCACTCCTAAACACGCAGTCCTTGCAACTAACACTTCGTCATTGCCGATAACAGAAATTGCCTCAGCAACACAGAAGAGAGATAGAATCATAGGATTGCACTTCTTCAACCCTCCAACTACTCTTCCACTGGTAGAAATCATACCGGGCTTTGAAACTAGCGAAGAAATAATCAACGACATGGTCGATTTCATATCATCGGTTAGAAATTACCGCTACCCCATGCAACCTGTAAGAGTGAAGGATGCCCCCGGCTTCCTTGTCAATAGAGTTCTATTTGCAATGTTGAACGAAGCATTTGCCTGCTACGAAGATGGTGTAGCATCAATGAGAGATATTGATCTTGCGATGAAGTCTGGTGCAGGTATGCCTATGGGCCCCTTTGAATTATCTGATCTCATAGGAATTGACGTAATGTATCACATCACGAAAGAGGTGAACAAGATGAACGGAGGCAACGTAATGCAGAGACCTGTGCAGACAATCAACAAAATGTTCCATTCCGGAAGATGGGGCAGGAAGACTGGCAAGGGGTTCTACGACTACAGCAAGTGATTCTATGAGCGACATGGAATTCATCAAATTCCGTATTGAAGATGGCATAGCCATTATCACGTTAGATAACCCACCGGTAAACGTACTCGGCCCGAAGGTTCTCGAAGAACTCGGAAAGGCAATAGATCAAATCGCTAAAGACGCTTCAGCGAGAGGGGTCGTGATAACCGCTACAGGTACAAACGCTTTTTGCGCAGGCGCAGACATAAAATCACTCGCGTCTATGGGCCCTGAAAAGTTTCCCGAAATGATCAAACTAGGTCATAACACATTCAACAAAATAGAGCGGATTGACAGGCCTGTCATAGCAGCAATAAACGGTCTAGCGCTAGGAGGAGGGTGCGAGCTTACACTTGCATGCGACATGCGTGTTTCATCTGACAGGGCGAGATTTTCCCAGCCAGAGGTTACTCTCGGCTTGATACCGGGGTGGGGAGGGACGCAGAGGCTATCCCGCTTGGTAGGCCCCGCAAAGGCAAAAGAGATGATTTTTACTGGTCAAATGATCAACGCCCAGGAAGCCTTGAGAATAGGATTGGTAAACAAAGTCGTTCCAGATGGCGAAGAGCTCAGGGCAGCTATGGACATCTTGAGAGTAATGATAGCGAAAGCATCACCATTGGCAGTGAAAGTAGCGAAAAAAACTATCAACCAGGGAATGCAAAAACCACTTTCAGAAGGACTCGAAATCGAGATAAGAGCGGTTGAGGAGATAGCGCCTTCGGAAGACCTTAAGGAAGGAATACAAGCGTTTATTCAAAAAAGACCAGCAAAATTCCAAGGAAAGTAAGGAAAACGCTAAATCAATGGTTAATATGGCATTGTGTCACAACTCTTGACAGATGCACCAACAGGAAAAGAATTCGTCGAAAAGACATTCGTGTACGTCGATAAACTCACGAAAGAGTGCAGAAAGGACATCATGGGGGATTTATCCAAACAGAGGCCTGCCAATGCCAACGAGCTCGCACGAGCAGCAGCAAACGCAATGCTGGATTGGTTCGAAAGAAGGGACAGGTACATCCGTATTATGTTCGACCCCAGAATGGTCAGGGATACACCTGAGCCAGGCATAATGATGACTTTCACCGGAGAGAATAAGGATACAGTGTTTAAGTTCACCTCACAGATAGCTTATTACATGGCTGGAAATGTCTGCTATACCAAGAATGTCAACATGAGTGTTGACAAAAGGGACTTTAAGCAACGCGAATAATTTTATACTAAAACACTCCTATTAATGCAGATGCGTATTTCTATTCTAATAATTGGAACGGTAATTTCGCTGGCAGGCTTGACCTTCTGGCTTCAGGGTCTAGCAGTAGTAGGTCCTCCGAGTTCTTTTATGTACAAAAACCCTGAATGGATAACGAATGGAATGTACATCCTTGCGTTCGGCATAATTGTCTTCATAATGGGTTCAATTATCGGGAGGTTCAAAGTTTCGTTTTGAAATATGTTATTGTGATAGTCCTGTTATTGTCAGTTCCATTAGCCAGTTCAGAAATCGCATTTGAAAACTTTGCTGAGGTTAACGGCCCCATAGGATTAGTCTGGAGCGGCTCTAAATTCCTGATTTCCATAAGGGAGAAGGAGAACGAAACAGTGTCAAAGCTCGCATTTCTGAGTGGCGATGGTTCCAAGGTTGATCTGGCATTCCCGAATTTTGTCGGAGGACACGAGGTCTATTTTGCCTTGTCGCATGGCCTGAACGGTTTTCCAAAAAATTACATTTACGCAGTTTCGTCCGATGCAGTTCTTGAAATCGACCCTTCATTGACACGGATAAGGAACATCTCAAGGCCTTATCCCTTCGATCCAGTACTCTTTTTGGCGTTCGATACAGTCGGGACATGGGGAAATGCGTTGCTAGCCACAACCGAGGATGGGAGCGTGTGGTCGATAGACGTTTCCGGCAAGGCTGAGCGTATAGCGGTTCTCGGGCAGCACTATTGGCTTGAAGGGATTGCAGTTGCACCATTAAATTACGGCAAGATTGGAGGGTATCTGGTTCTGAGCTCTAAAGAGCAAGAAAAAGTCATCGCGATCTCTCCTGAGGAATCCCACAAAATCATTGATGTAGTTTCGGTTGCCGGCGAGCAGCCAGAACACGTATTCTTCATCCCCCCTTCAAAAGACCTGCTTATTGCCATGAATGAGGACAAATTAATAGTAAGAATGTCTGCGGAGCGGCTAAAACCCTACGTAGGCTCCATGTTCCTTGTTACAGAAGGAGAGAACAACAGAACCGGCTCGATTTACACAATAACCCCTTCCGACGATGGATACAAAATTGAAAGGCTCTTATCTAGAAGGAATGTACATTTTGAAGGCTACACGTTCATAGAACCCAGAGACAGAACTTCAGCCCTTGCTGAAAGCACACTACCATATCTTATCGTCGCTGTTATTGCCGTTGTCATAATTATTCCAGTGATCAGAAAATATGGAAAATCTACCTAGCTTTAAATTACCATGAAAAAGTTTAGATGCGTTTGAAGTCTTGGCTTGTCGTGATTGAAGGCATAGACCAGTCTGGGAAGAATACACAGTCAGAGCTTCTCCGCACAAGGTTTGAAGAGGAAGGCTACAAGGCAAAGGTGCTCTCCTTCCCAAATTACAAAACGAGAATTGGCAAGCTCATAAGAGCATTCTTAGGTGGCAAAGTAGCGTACCCTGCCCAAGTTCGTCACATGCTTCTTTCAGCAAACAGGTGGGAGATGAAGGCAGAAATTGAAAATCATCTTCAAAAAGGTTTTACACTGATCTGCAACCGCTATTATCATTCTAACATTCCTTACGGTGTTACCAACGGACTCGATAGAAAATGGCTGCAATCGCTCGATGAAGGGCTTCCAAAGTCTGATTTTGTAATTGTAGTTGATATTGCTCCAGAGACTTCTCTTGCTAGGAAGGGAGCAAACAGGGACATCCACGAAAGAAACCTAAAGTTTCTGTTAGAAGTAAGAAAGCAGTATCTTACACTGGCAAAGGAGCAAGGCTGGACAGTTGTTGATGGAGAAAACAGCGTGCAAAAGGTTTCGGAAGACGTCTGGAAAGTTATCGCTAAGAAATTGAAGACTTAAATCGGATCACAAATTTTTCCACACCTGATTGAGCAAGTCTGCTGCAGAGATTAGAGACCCAATACACGGATACATTTACGCGAGCGATGTTGAAAAGAGCGTAATAGACACAGGAATATTTCAAAGATTACGCAGAATAAAGCAGCTTGCAAGTGCCAATTTGACTTATCCGGGAGCTCAACATTCACGCTTCGAGCATTCCGTGGGCGCGATGTTTCTTGCAGGCAGGGCAGGAAGTGTTTTGTCAGAAAAGTATGGTTTTGATAAAATTGAGGAGCTGAGGCTTGCAGCTTTACTGCATGACGTAGGTCATGGCCCGTTTTCACATCTCTTCGAGGAAGTCCTTTCCGTTAAGACTGACATTACTCATGAAGACATTACAAAACGCATAATCGTAGAGACTGAAATCGGAAGTATTTTGTCGAAAGGCGGAGTCAGCGTTAAGCAGTTTGCATCCCTGCCATTGGGAGTTCCTTCGAAGTATCCCCGATACATGAACGACATAATTTCAGGAGTATTGAGCGTAGACACAATGGACTATCTGCTCAGGGATTCGTATTTTACTGGGGTCGAATACGGCAAGGTCGATGTCCACAGGGTGATAAATTCCTATGAAATCATCGACAACAAGATAGGGTTAGACAGGGCCGCATTGTACGCTCTTGAAGCGCTTCTGATAGCAAGGTATGAAATGTTCAGGGCGGTTTACTTCCACAGAACAGTAAGGGCTGCTGAAATAATGGTGATTAAAGCAATGACGCTTGCAGATGATTATCTGGGCCTCTCAAATCTGAAAAATCTTGACAACTTTCTTTCTTTGACAGATGAAGTTACACTTGCGAAATTAGTTTCGATAAGACCTGACAATCCTAAACTGAAGCAGGCAAAAAAACTCGCAACTGATTATCTGAAGAGGAACCTGGTAAAATGCGTATTCGAAAAGATGTTGCAGAGGAGAGACCCTTTCATAGAACGTATATTCTCGCAGAGGAGAATACGGGATGAACTGGCACGGGAAGTTGCAGATAAGGCAAACGTTGACCAAGAAACTGTCTTCATAGACGTTCCGACAACTCCTTCAGTTCCAATGACGTCTTTGCACGAAAATCTTACCGAAATCATGGTCGCCAGTAAGAATGTAAGTGGCAAAACATATGAGAATGTCAAAGCCGTAGACCTTCCTCTTCTCGGCTCGATACTGGGATATATGGACTTGATGAGAGTCTACACGACGCAGGAGAACAGGAAGAATGTTGAAAAGGCTGTCAATACGATCTTCAAGAAGGAAGGCTTGATGACTAGGAACTCTGTTTAGCCAGCATGCTTCGAATTTGGGATAGCAGTTCTCTGGCATCTTCTAGAGATAACTCTCTTGTCAGGTGAATCGATACCAATGCAATGCCATTGGTAAGGTTTGCAGCCATCTCCGAGAGCATTGTGAGAAACGTGGCAGAGAATCTTGGCAGTATTATCGTGCTCGAATTGATTTGATCCTTAACTTTTATTGAGAGGTGTAGTGCCCCTAATTTCATATCGTTGCTCTCTGAGATTACAACGAAACATCCGTTGGTAAAACGCTTCACGGAGGCTAGGAATGTCCTTCCATCGAGCACGATCTTTGAATCTTCCACAGAATCCCGCAAGTCAAACTCCTACTACCTGTATCAACGATCTCTATTCTTAAGATA
>CAZXXP010000070.1:0-6646 GCA_964644785.1 uncultured Nitrosopumilales archaeon
CACTCTTCCAAGGGTTTTTTGGAGATGAATACTGCTTTCTTGGCTTCTTAACGTCTCCCATGCTACTTCTTCTCCTCCTTCTTTGCAGCAGCTGCTGGTGCCTCCGGTGCCGTCTGCGCTGGCCCTCCGCCACGCATTATCTTCACCTTCTTTACGCCCATAGTCCTTCCCTTCCTTCCGGTCGTCCTCGTCCTCTGCCCTCTGACTTTCAAGCCTAGGAAATGTCTAATTCCTCTCCAGCTCTTCATGTTCTTCTCCAATTCTATACCGTTCTTTATTGCAAAATCCAAATCAGAACCTATTAGGTGCATATTCTTTCCAGTTTCCATATCCTTCTGCTTGTTGAGGAGATAGGTTGGCAGTTTCAAACCTTGGATGTCTTTTACGCTCTTTTCAAGCTCTGCGATCTGACTGTCTGACAGTGATCCTATTCTGCTTCTCGGATCAATCTTGCGCTCTGCCAAGATGTAAGTTCCCAAGTTTAGCCCTACACCTTTCAAATCTGCTAGGGCTGCCGCTAAAGTCTTGGTCCCCTGCAGGTCTCTCCCTGCAATTCTGACAATGAACCTAAATTCTTGTGACAATGTCTTACCTTTACGGAAGTGAACCGACGGTTTGCATGGTTTATAAATTCTTACTTATCGATTTTCCAATTCCTAAGCAGGTTCGACTATGAGAGTACCATTTTCATTTCCAACTACTTTCACATGCGCCCCAGACTTTACCCTTGAAGATGATTTAGCCTTCCAGTATTCCCCCCCGACATTGACGTAACCTTCCTTGTCAGGCTCAAGATTATCAACTGTTCTCCCTACGCCGCTTGGGTACCTCTCTACACGAGATTTCATCTTGCGGACTTGGGAGAATTTGTAGATCAGGGCGCCGAAAAATACCGCTGCCAAAGCATATGAAGGTATAAGCACCTCAAGGAAGCTCTGAAAGTAACCCGGATTGATGAGTAGAGGCCCCGGTGGCTGAGTTATGAAAAAGGAAGTCCCGAGACCTAGAATTATTATCCCTCCTATGCCCATGATGCCGAACCCGGGCGTATGAAGTTCGTAAAGGAGCAGTACTGCACCAATAGCCATAAGCCCCAGTGCTGCATAGTTGGCGTTGAATCCCTGGCCCAACAGGCCGAGCAAGAGCATTATGACCCCAAACATTTCCGCTCCAAAACCAGGTGTCGACAAGCCGACAATTAGGACCAGAAGGCCAATGCCGACAAGGAGGTTTGAAATTACTGGGTCAGAAAATGCTCTGACTACCAGCACTCGCGGGCTGTCCGCAAACTTGACTATTGAGGCACTTTTTGTATGGAGAGTCTTTTCACCGTTAAGAGTACTTACCATCGCTCCATCAACCTTCTCCAAAAGATCCTTGGGATTCGCCGTTATTTTTTCTATTACATGCCGTGATAGTGCTTCTTCAGGCAGCAAGTTGTCATTGTGTGTTATGAACCTTACAACTTGAGTGGAATTCCTGCCATGAAGTTTGGCAAAGCTCTCAATATGCTTGGCAAAGGCGTTGATGAACTTGGTGTCGTTTATAGGGACTCCGCCTGAAATCGGCTGTGCAGAGCCTATCCGTGTATATGGTGCCATGGCAGCCAAATCTGTAGACATGAGGATGTAGGTACCTGCAGACAAAGCTTGCCCGCCCGAAGGATACACGAAACCTATCACTGGAACAGGTGACATCTGAATTTCCTCTGTAATCTTGAAAGTTGAGTCAACCAGACCTCCCGGAGTGTCCAAAACAACCACTATAGCAGCATAACCTCCGTTTTTCGCTTCCTGAACTGCGCCTTCAACCTGATCCACTGTTGCAGGACCTATGACTTCGCTAATGTCCACCCAGAGCACTTTTTCTTGTTGTGCAGCTGTTAACGATGTGCTCCAGCATAGGAGAGGAATTAGGAAAAGAATCCTCAGTAGTTTCATTTCTCTGACTTGGATTTGGTCAACCCTGTGACAGTTCCGAGATCAGGGGACCTTCCATCGGTTACAACAACCAAGTTCTTCTCTCTGGCAATTTCTGCCCATGTCTGCAATTCCCTTAAACGCATCGCTGCAGGATCCTTTGAGTACTGTGCGGCAGCTTGAGCCATAGTCTTTGCCGCCTGCAATTCTCCCTCTGCAATGATTATCCTGCCCCTCTTCTCCCTTTCGGCTTCAGCCTGCTTGGCAATTGCTCTCTGCATGTTCTCCGGTATCGCTGCATCCTTTATGGCTACGGAAGTGACCTTTATTCCCCAAGGCTCGGTAACCTCATCGAGAATTATCTGAATCTTCTTGTTCAATTCGTCTCTTTTACTTAGAAGATCGTCAAACTCTACCTGACCTATGACATCTCTCAATGTTGTCTGAGCGATAAGGCTTGATGCTGTAATGTAATTCTGAACCTTTACGATTGCACTTATTGGGTCTCCAACCTTGAAGTACACCACTGCATCAACGTCGACAGTAATGTTGTCTTTGGTGATTATCCTTTGTTTCGGTATGTCCAGAGTGACTAAGCGCAGATCGACAACCCTCAATTGATCAAATATTGGCAAAATTATGAATATGCCTGGTCCCTTAGCCCCCAGCAACCTTCCCAGTCTGAATATGACTGCTCTCTCGTATTCCTTGACAATTCGAATCATCGAGCGCAAGATTACGAGCAGAATAATGGCCAAAAATATCAGACCTATTGAACTTGCAACATCTCCAACCTGCAGAACTTGGCTAAACATGCCCTTAGTCTACGTGGAGAAAGTATTAATGTTTCGGACGTTCAAGAAGGTATTATGCAGGATAAGTTAGAATCATCCTAAAATCCGACTTAAATATCCGCTTTGAATACTGCAGAAGGAGATGAAAATTCCTCCCGAAGCTAAGGGCATCCTTGAGGCTGCCATTCAGAAAACCTATCCCTGCACGCTAGCGACTGCTTCGAAAGATGGGAAGCCAGACGTAGGTATTAAAGCCAGCATGATGGTTCTCGACGATGAATCGTTGGCATACTGGGAGAGGACTAAAAGAACTCATCTTAACAACATCCTATCAAACCCTAACGTTGCTGTAATCTGCTGGGATGGGCAGGAAAAAACAGGATACAGGTTTTTTGGCACAGTTGAAATTTCTACTGATGAAAAAATAAGAGACGCTATAAGAGAAAGGGTTCCGGAGAGCGAGATGAAACTGGATCCCAATAAGGAAGGCTTAGCCATGATAATCAAAGTTTCAACCGTGATGCCTCTGGGGAAAGCCAGGCAGACGTTCAAGATCGAAACTTCTGTGCATTAATCCGATTGTTTCTGCCCTCTGATGAGAGCGACAAAGATTCCGATTGTTGCTATCACGGCTCCCAGCCTGAAGGCGTTATTCAGTCCCATTATGTATTCTGGCACGGAGATCAATCCTCCTTGCTCGTATATGTTCTCTGGTAGGAATACTCCTATAGCAGCAACGCTCAAAACTAGGCTAATGCTCTGGCCCATATGCCTCATGGAGCCAAGCATCCCGTTGGCAAGGCTCCTCTTGTCTGGAGTTACAGACAACAGGTTGGCGTTTGTGTTAGGAGCCGCAAAAAGCCCTATACCTATGCCCAGAAGAGCCAGAGCTCCTGCAATTAGAACCAGAGAGGTGCCGGCAGTCAGGAATCCAAGAACTGTCAGGGCTATCGCAATGACTGTCATTCCTATTCCGCTGAGCTCCCTTGAGCCTATGCGGTCGGAGAGAACTCCTCCAATTGGAGAAACTACCGTCACCGCTGCGGGCAAAGCCGCCAAAATTATCGCAGCGTCAAAAGGATCCATTCCCCTAAAGAGCTGAAGGTAGAAGGAGAGCATTATCGTTGCGCTATGATGGGCAGTGTACATCAGCAGGACTGCTAGGTTGGAAGACAGGAAGAGCCTGTTAGATGTCAGCAACCTAAGATCAAGCACTGGATACTGGGTTTTCAGCTGGACAAACGCAAACCCGATTAGAAGAAGAACGCCAAGTGCTACGATCCCTAGTATTGGAAATGAAAAGCTTTGGACCTGGCCTTGAATAAGCTCAAAATACGTTTCCCTAGTCCCCCAATTGCTACTGGGACCGAAAGTCAAGCCGACTAACACCGCTCCAAGACCGAAGCCCAGCAGTATCGAGCCGAGCCAGTCCATCTTCTCCTTCACAACGGGTTCCCTTTCTTTGACCTTCAAGTAAGTTAGGGCGAGCATTGTCAAGCCTATTGGCACATTGACGAAGAAGACGGTCCTCCAGCCCACAATATCCGTTATGACCCCGCCAAGTACAGGCCCGAGTGCCAGAGCCACATAGATAGTCATGACGTGAGTACCCATGGCGAACCCCCGCTGTTTAGGAGGAAAGGCGTTAGTGATCAATGCCCTGCCATTTGCAAGCAAAAACGCTCCGCCAACGGCCTGGATTATTCTGAAGACAAGTAGCTGGAATATGTCGGTCGCATTTCCGCACAGGAACGAACCAACCACGAATACCAAGAGCCCAATATTGTAGAACTTTTTCCTTCCCTTGATGTCTGAATACCTTCCGAAGCTTGCCATGAAGGCTGCCAATATTATGAGGTAGATTACAGTGACCCAGATAGCGATGCTAATATGCGCTCTAAAGTCTCTTGCTATGTTCGGGAGCACTATGGAGATGATGCCTGTGTCAAGAGGAGCTATGAAGGTTCCTATGTTTATGACGGCGAGGGCCAGCCATTTGTCCTTGTATGCTGGCTGAATTAATTCCTGCTTCATGGTGCGCAACTGTCTTTAGGCGAAAGCCTATTCTCATTGCGTTATTCTCATATCTATTAGTCTTGTGTTAGATCTAGCGCGACTTCTTTCTTCTTGAGTTCATCATTACTAATACCGCCAATATTATAACAACTCCAATTATTGCGATCGCCATAATCCCAACGTCACCAATCCCTGACAATCCCTGATTGTTCGGTGAGGGTGTTGTTCCTGGTGGAGAAATCCCACCTGGAAGCGCAAATGCTGCTATGACACCGTTAGTGGTAGTACCTACTTGCCCACCACCAGAAGGAGCAAGTAAGTACATCTGGCCTCTCGCAGTTGCTCCTATAGTTACACCTGCAGCACCGAGACCGCCCCAAGACCACCTTCTAAGTTGTTGACCGTTTTCTGCGTTGACTGCGTACATGTAGCCAGCCCTGTCGATAGCATATACAACCCCTCCACTTACTACTATCGAAGCGCTCTGATACCTATTTGGCATTTCGAAGACCCACTTGATCTTTCTGCTAGATAGATCGATCGCTAAAAGTGATGAATTTTGCTTTGCTCCGGGTGCCGACCCGTAGACGAACCCATCCATCACCTTGCTCTTGTAGGTTACAGGGCCTGTGAGTAACTGTCCGCAGACCCTCTGAGTTGCAGCATACAGTGTCTTCCCATCAAATGCCGGGGACTCTTCCACTCCACCATTTACGCCCGGACACCAAATCTTCCCAAGCAACTGCTTCTGTGAGGCCGTCATATCGGCACTGTTGCCCGCGTTGTCGTTTATGATATTCTCATAAGGCCTGCCGATCTTTATTGGCTCATAAGCCGGCTTGCCGGTCTTTGCGTCGAGAACGTAAACATGATCGTTCTTTGTGGCAGCGACAACAACTTTCCTCATCTGGCCATCGATCTGGACATTTGCGAGCATGGTAGACCAGCCCGGCTCATGGCCGTGCAATGCATGAGTATTAGTCTGATAGTACCATCTCAGCTGGCCTGTATTTACATCGATAGAAACTATCGAGTCTGAGAAGAGATTTGGTCCTGGCCTTAAAGCAGCGTCAAAGCCGTCTGGAGAGCTGCCAGTTGAGAAGTATACCGCATTGTCCTCTTCGTCTAGCGACATCAACGACCAGAGTGCTCCTCCTCCTATCAAATCGCTAGTCCCCCAGTCCCCTGGATATGGATTGATGTTGCCCTTTCCAGCATCGACGTTCCAGTTTGGATCCCCTCCTGAAGGGGGAACAGAGTACCATCTCCATAGGAGGTTTCTTGTCTTCAAGTCATAGGCTGCCAAGAAGCCCCTGCCGCCTCCTTCCTGAGTCGATAACCTGACGAGAAGTTTGTCCTTGAAGACTACCGGTGCATGTTCTCCAAAGTATCTACCAGTGTTGCCTGGTATGTTTAGACAAGTGTTAGGAATCGTCCACTGAACCTCCCCAGTCTGGGCATCAAAGGCATAGACGGTGCAATCCGATGCCATCATATACAATGTGCCCTCATGATAATGCAGGTCTTTCTGGGACAGTACTGGCCACCAGATTTTCTTACCTTCAAAGCCGGTCACGTTGACCTGATACTGCCATACCTCGGCTCCAGTTTCAAGGTTTAGAGCAATTATCCTGTTGTAATAGGTTGAAATGTAAAGCAGCCCATTAACTATGAGCGGTGACGTCTGCAGACCAAGCGAAGGTGCTACGTAGGGGATTTTGAAAGGATCCTCGGGTACCTGATAAAGCCATTTCAGCTCGAGCTGGTTCACGTTATCCTTGTTAATTACGTTTTGAGGATTAAAGTTAGAATTATGGTTGTCATATGCAGGGTAGAACCAGTTGAAACCTGTTTGCTGCTGGGACGAGGCGATTGGGGATGAAGTTACCATTGCCGTAACGAAGACGGTTAGTCCTA
>CAZXXP010000070.1:6676-9651 GCA_964644785.1 uncultured Nitrosopumilales archaeon
GCACCGCGATCCTAGGAAGCATGCAAAATCTTCACTTTTAGGCGATATTTATCCCTTTTAAACATGATCGTACTGGAAAAGGCAGTCTAATAATGGTCAACTGGCTTGGGAGGGATCAGCTGCTCTTGCAGGCAGCCTATGGCATAAGGGCTTTCATATTTGGATATCTGAATATTGCGTTCCCAATATACATGAGTACTAGGGGGCTAGATTCCATCTCCATCGGTCTCGTAATTACCGGTGCCATATTGTTCTCATCCATACTCTCTGCAGTTGTAGGGCTAGCTGCTGACCGCTTTGGAAGAAAGAAAATGATCCTAATGCTCGCAGGAATAATCTGTACAGCTAGTATTGTGCTTTTGGTTTCTAACAACATTGTGGTCATGATCTTTGTTGCAATATTCGGCCTGTTTGCAGGAGGACCTCCAGCAGGAAATACGTTTGGAGTGCTTCAGCAAGTAATGCTGGCTGATGTGGCGCCTGCAAAATCGCGCAATTCTGCTTTCGCGGGAACATTTCTCATAAGCTCTGTTTCAGCTGCTGGAGGCTCTCTTATGGCCGGATTGCCTGACTTTTATCGGACATTCCCAAACGTCTCGCAACTTGAGTCATTCCGCCCTCTTTTCATCATTACAGCTGTGCTTGGAGTACTGTACGCATCCATGCTCCTGCCCGTTAGGGAAGTTAAGCATGAAAGAACCTCCAGCAGGATACTTCCAAAGTCGACGTCATTCGTGACAAGAATCTCTGGACTTGCGGTGATAGATGGATTTGGCACGGCGCTAGTAGCACCTCTATTGTCGTATTGGTTCTCGATAACGTACAACGCCCCTCTCACTGTGATAGGAACATTGTTCTTTACGGCCAATCTGATCTCGGCTGGGTTCTACTTGCTCGGGCCGAAGGTGGCAGGAAAGGTTGGGGTCGTGAAGGCAATTGTGTTTCTGCATATTCCCTCCGACATACTTCTGATGATCCAACCACTCGCCCCCAACTTCACCATAGCGGCAGCAATCCACCTCCTGCGGGCAACCACATCCATTGTGGACATTCCATTAAGGCAGTCGTTCATAATGGGGGTCGCAAGCCCTGAAGAAAGGGCTAGCGTAAGCGGGTTCTCTGCATTCGCGAGGAACATATCAAGTTCTGCCAGCCCTGCAGTTTCAGGCTACACGATTCAAGTGATTTCCAATGCCATACCGTTCTTTTTGAGCGGAACCTTCCAGCTAGCTAATGACCTATCCTTTTACTATCTGTTCAGAAATACGAAACCGCCTGAAGAAACTAGTCGTGCTAATCCCTAACTAGAACACATGCGTTCTCAGGGAACTCGACATAAACTTTGTCCCCTACGCTTGCTGCCAGGGCCTTTGCGGGCTCTTTGACAACCTTAACCGCCTGATCGTTCAGCATTAGCTTGTACTCGACAAGATATCCTCCATGGGTCACTGCTACAACGGTCGCCGCAAAGACGTTTGTCCCATTGTTGGGTGCCTTCATAAGGTTCATCTGATCGGCGCGCAAGCACAGTTTCATCTTTTCCCCATCTTTCATATCTGCAGACTTGCACTGAACTTTTCCGAAGGGCACCTCCAATATAACATTGCCATTCTTTGCTTCAGCAACCCTAGCATCCACGATCGACATCCCTGCAAGCAGAACTGCTGCATATGAATTGGGAGGTCTTTCCAAGAGCTCTGCTGGAGCACCAGTTGCCCTTATCATTCCATTTTCCATTATGACCAGTTCATCGCTTAACGAAAGTGCTTCAGCCCTGTCATGTGTAACATAAATTGCGGTTATGCCTATTCTCTTCTGCAGCAGTTTGAGCTCTCCTCTCATTTCTTCTCTCAAAGGTGCGTCGAGGTTGCTTAGCGGCTCGTCAAACAGAATCAATTTTGGATTGTAAACAAGCGCCCTTGCTAGGGCAACTCTTTGCTGCTGACCTCCACTTAGGTTAGGAGCCAATCTGTCTTCGAGGCCCGATAAGTGTACGAGTTCCAAAACTCCCTTGACCTTCTTATTGATTTCCTCTCTGGACATTTTTCTGATCTTAAGAGGATATGCTACGTTGTCAAACACTGAGAGATGTGGCCATAAAGCATACGATTGGAAGACCATTCCTAATCCTCTCTTTTCCGAGGGGACGAAGATTTTGTTGGCAGATGAAAATACCACCTCTCCGCCTATCGATATCTCCCCTTCGTCAGGCTCTTCGATTCCCGCTATGCATCTAAGCACGGTAGTCTTTCCGCAGCCGCTAGGTCCCAATAATGTGACGAACTTCTGGCTCTTTGCTGTAAACGAAACTTCCTTAACTGCCTCTACAGCGCCGTAGCTCTTCCTCAGGTTCTTTACGACGGCTTCTGTCATCTAGTCCAAGCCGGCCTGTCTGTAGGCTGCAACGAACCTCTCCAGCTGCTTAACTTCCTCCATATTTGGGAATATTGTCATCCCTTTTGACAAGGGCGAGCTTATCCAATAGCTTGACTGTATGCCCAGCCTTGCGGGAACCATCCCTTCCTTTGTCTCTCCAAGCTTTGACTGCCATTCTCTTGAAAGCGCGAAATCTACGAAAAGCTTGGCAGCGTTTGAATGGGGTGAACTCTTGACTATTCCTATGGATCTTAGAATTGCTGTCGGAGGTACGTCGTTCAGGAAAAACGGCTCTATTCCCCCGGCCTCTTTCAAACTTTCAGTCCTCAGCGCCCCGGGAAAGGAAATTGCATGCTTCCCGTTCTTCGTTGCGTCCTTCATATGATGCAAACAATCATAGGTTTTCGGCCTGATATCTGCAAGCCTTTTCAGAATTGTCCCCCATTGTTTCTCACTAAGAGTCCGGCGGAGGCTTGCCAAGAAGAATATTCCAAGGAGACCTTCAACATTCCTAGTCAAGGACTGCATGGCCATCATCCCCCTCCACCTTTTGTCTGTAAGATCATCAATGGTCTTTGGAAGTTCGTTCTCGTGAACCA
>CAZXXP010000071.1:0-9481 GCA_964644785.1 uncultured Nitrosopumilales archaeon
GTGTAGGAAACCTGTAAGAATCAATGCGGTAGACTCTGACCCCATCTACTACCTCATAGTCGGGAGTACCGGGGAAGTCGCACGTTATGACGTAAACCAAAATCCCCTTTCTTACGAGAGCCTTTGAGAGCTCGTATACATGCGGAGCTATTCCTCCAATAATTCTCGGTGGAAACTCCCACGACAACATCATGACTCCAATACCAGTCAACAACTTAACCTCCTATTGATGTGCCAGAACCTGATTATACACTTCAAGAGTTTCCTTTGTCCACGAGCCAGACACTGGGATATATCGAACTTTTGACGAGGGTATTTGATGAACCCTCTCTACATCGGATTTCACTAACTTCGATCGCGTTATGATCTTGTCAGACTCGTATGCACCAACACGCTCGAGTCCTCTTATGCATGTACTGAGGGGTGCAGATGGGTCTGAGGAGCGTTGGTTTTCCAAACTGTGAAAAGTAAGAACGAAAGGTAGACCAAAGGCCCTTTTCAGGCCAGTTGCGGCGATAACAAACTGCCATTCATGAGCATCGATTATGTCCACCTTCTTTGACGCAGCATAATAAATATCGGTAAAGATTCGTTGTATCTCAACAGTAAGGGTTAGCGCCCAAGTCACCACATTGACATGTGGTTGGACAGGATTAGGTATGCGGTGCACCTCAAGTGTATCGGAAACCCTTTCGTGTAGATAAGGTGCCTCGTGAAAGGTGATTACAAAGACATTGTTCTCCTCTGATAACTCTTGTGAGAGTTTCTCCACATAGTGTGACATATCTCCTATTATCCTGGGCGGATATTCCCATGCTAATATCGCGACATTAAGAGGCATCAGCTACTCACATCATGTAAAGGTGGAGGAGACCCTGATTATGCCTTTGCCCGTGAGAAAGTAGCGCATTGTTTTTTGATCCTTTGTGCCTTTGACATAACCTGACTCTTCATGTTTACGCAGGCTCTTCACTAACTCTTGAACTGGTATCTTCGTCGTTCGCCTCAATTCATTAACCGTTTGACTTCTTTTTTCATCGACAATGCCCAAGTTGTGCATTAACAGGAGAAGTCGCTCAGATATTGGGAGCTTCCGCTCACTCATAGTCTCAACTTTGGGACAGCCAGATATTAAATACCATTGGTCGTCTTCGCGATTTGTGGAAGAGCTGCATTCTTAGAATGTTATATCTATGGTTTACATAGCCAAATCTATGGTTCGGTAAGAGATGGTTCCGTTACTGGTTTGTCAAGCAGGACTGAAATACCTGGAAGGTCCTTGCCTCCAACATACTCTAACGAAGCAGAGCCGCCAGTGGATATGTGGGTAACTTCCCTCTCTGAAACATCCGCAACCCTAAGTGCGGCAATCGAATCTCCACCACCCACGATAGTTGTGGAGCCTCTATGGAATGCAAGTGCAATACTTCTCGCTACCTCTATGGTTCCGTGCGAAAAGCGCTCTTTTTCGAAGAGACCCATAGGACCATTCCATAAGATCGTCTTGTTCCCGCTCACCAGTTCCATGGTGTATTTCTTTGAAGTGTCCCTCCCAATATCAAAACCCGTTAGAAACTTTGGAATCTCACCTGACACCAGGCCTATGCTCTTAACATCATCTGCACCTGTAGCAACTATATGATCCTGAGGGAGAAGTATTTTGTGCCCTTCCTTTGACAGAACTTCCGTAGCCCAAGCAATTGATTCCTGCTCTACAAGAGAATCCCCAACGGTGAAACCCTTCGATGCTAGGAATGTATAGGCAACACATCCGCCCACAAGAACTTTGTCAGCTTTATCGATCAGATGTCTCAGTGCTTCAAGTTTGTCTTTTATTTTTACGCCACCAACGACCACTACAAATGGCCTCTCCGGTTCTTCTCTAATCTTTGCCAGATGCTCTAGTTCTCCTTGGATAAGGAAACCTGCAAGTCTGTTTTCGAAGTGACGAGTCATACCATAGGTTGATGCATGTTTTCTATGGGATGTGCCGAAGGCATCGTTCACATACACATCGGCAAGTGAAGCAAGCTCTGAGGAGAATTTTTCGTCGCAAGTTTCTTCACCTTCGTAAAATCTAAGGTTCTCAAGTAAGAGAACGTCGCCGTTGTTCATGTTTCTTATGGCTCGTTTTACTTTCTCTCCCACACAGTCATCTACAAAATGCACATTTCCTTTTAGGATCTTGGCTAGTCTTATCGCAACCGGTTTAAGCGAAAATTTGGGATCAGGTTTACCTTTGGGCCTCCCTAGGTGTGACGCGAGGACGACTTTTGACTTCCTAGAGGTCAGATAGTCTATTGTTGGAATGGCTCTCCTGATTCTTGAAGGATCAGGATCAACCTCTATGTTAGGTACATTGAAATCTATTCTTACGAAGACTTTCTTTCCTAGATAATAGTTGTCGGGGAGGTCGGATATCATCATCTTACTCATGTTTACGTTAGATCGCCATCCCTGGATGATAACACATCTTCATTTTGCAGTAAGAGGCCTCTTAATTCTTTTGCGTATTAAGGAGAAAATCTGCGTAAATCACAACTCTTTGGGAGGATTAGTTTCCTATTCAGGTGGATTTTAAAGAAACCTAGTGGCGATACTAGGAACGTATGGTAAAAAGGCGTCTAAAATTTTACCTCACCTCAAGATTACTCTCCATGCATGGCAAACTACAGTTCTCTTAGGCTTCAACAGTTTTATAACACTTTTTCTAAACACGGTAAGTGAGTAACCTCAGAAACATTTTCCGCGCGTATGACATTCGAGGAGTTTACGGTAAGGATTTGAACGAGGAGACCGCCGAACTTGTTGGCAAGGCTTTCGGAACTTTCGTAGGAAAAGAGAAGATTATAGGAGTGGGTAGAGATGTAAGGTCAAGCGGCCCTGGGTTGGAGCGGAGGTTAATTGAAGGTCTAACATCTGTAGGCTGTGACGTTATCAATTTTGATATGGTCACTACTCCGATGCTCTCCATTTTTGTAAGAAATAGGGGCCTTGATGGAGCAGTTATGGTTACTGCCTCGCATAATCCGGCAGAATGGAATGGATTCATCATGATCAACAAGAGTGGACATTTTTGCTCAGAAGGAATGGGAATGGAGCAGATTAGGCAGATTGTTTTAGACGAAACCTTTTCAGAAACTAGTAAGCAGGGAAGTGTTAGCAGAGAAGACGGGCTGAACGATTATGTGGATTTCATTCTCTCTAAAGTGCAAATAAAAAGAAGAATGAAAGTGACTCTTGACCCCGGTAACGGATCCGCATCGCTAATCGCAAAACAAATTTTCGAAAAAGCGGGATGTGAGGTAGTAACGATAAACGATTACCCTGATGGGAACTTTCCAGCAAGAGCTCCTGATGTAATTGAAAGCGCTCTGGGTGCTCTAAAGAAAAAGGTTGTGGAAGTCGGAGCCGATATTGGTATAGCCTTCGATTGTGATGTAGACAGAGCAGCTTTCATAGATGAGAAAGGTGAGTATCTAGGATCAGGCAACATTACTATTGCCTTGTTTGCGGACTACTACCTGAGCAGAAGCAGTGCTAGAAAGATAGTTTTTGATGTTGCTTGCTCGTCGGCAGTTGAAGAGTTCGTGAGATCTAAAGGTGGAATTCCGATAGTGAACAGAGTCGGTCATGCATTTATTGTTAACAGGATGATAGAGGAGAACGCTCTTTTTGGGGGTGAGTATAGCAACCATCTTTACTTTTCTGATATCTATGGTTTTGACGATGCTATCTTTGCAGGACTCAAGATGGTAGAGATTCTATCGAACAAGAATACGAGACTCTCTGAGTTGGTTGCCAATGTGCCACGATACCCGAATACTATCAAAGAAATTAATTGCTCCGATGAAAAGAAGTTCGAGGTAGTTGAAAACATAAAAAAACGACTTCAATCTGGGGGTTACAAAGTACTCGATTTGGATGGTGTGAAAGTCTATACCGATACGGGTGCCTTCTTGATTCGTGCTTCGAATACGGCGCCCGCGATCAAGGTAAGCGTGGAAGCCAAAAAGGATGAGGATTTACGCAAATTATCAGATTTTGCTGAACATCTAGTTGAGGAGGAGTTAGAAAGGTTCGGTTTTCACTGATAGTCGGCACATAAAATGTGCTCAGACCGTCCAAGACCCAGGAAGTTGACAGATTCAAGAATTCCAATCTATAGAAGGGTTAGACAATTCTAGCGTAATGGAAATGGCCGATGGTCTTCTAACGATGAAAATCTATTTGATCTGATCTTGCCGGTAAATTGATACTGAAATACCAAACCCACTCATTCACGTTCAATAATCTTGTAGTTCAGAACAGATTAGAACCAGATCGGAAATAGTAAATAGAAGTATCAATTCATGAATGCCGCGTCAAAACAAAGACCTACCGGCGCAACTATTCTAGCCGTAATTGAGTTTATTGTAGCGTTTTTTGCAGTTTCTGGAGGCTTGTTGGCACTTGTTGGAGGAGCGTTTTTGGGTTTTACAGGTAACGTATTCCTTGGCGCAATAGCTAACATACTTGGAGCTGTATTCTTAGTTCTCGGGCTGATATCATTCGTAATAGGGTGAGGCTTCTGGACGGGTAAGGGATGGGTTTGGTTCCTTGGCATGTTATTCGCATTAATTGGCATACTTACAAGCTTGCTCTCGGTTGCGCTGGGAACTGCAGGCTCCATTGTAGGTCTACTTCTTAATACACTAATTGTATACTACTTGACAAGGCCGCATGTGAAGGTTTTCTTCGGCAAAGGACCTGCCCCAGAAAGTGCCCGCAGCACAAACGACCTGATTTTATTGGAAAGTAGGTATGTAATCTATGAATTTGCTTAGTTCCTCGATGTGTCTTATCCTGCCCTTTGCGACCGCCCCTAACTCCTTTCTGTAAGAAAGGTCCACTGTTGCCCTTCCCCGAAGCAGTTT
This sequence comes from uncultured Nitrosopumilales archaeon, assembly GCA_964644785.1. GTDB lineage: Archaea > Thermoproteota > Nitrososphaeria > Nitrososphaerales > UBA57 > VHBL01. Next base: position 4,917 of record CAZXXP010000071.1, read on the forward strand.
AGCGACTCTACCTGTTAGAGCCTTTCCTTCTCTATCAAGATCCAAGAGCAGAATCATCTTCCTGTAAAGCTCGGCATTTTCGACCAAATTGTTCATGCCTCGGCTATGGCAGAGCATTATTATTTTGCCTGTGAAGCCTAAGAACTGCAGCGCTTCCTTGTCCCTCTTTCCTTCTACAACAACTAGCGAATCGTTTTCAGCATCAAAGTTAAGGTTCCTTATGAAGAGAAAAACTTCCTGTATGATATCGTCCGACAGTTCTTTCATCTTTGCAGGTTATTTTCGAACAATTTACAATTAAGCATTACGTGTGCCCCCGTCTCTGACAGGCTCAGGCTCATAGCATGGCTTACGCCATAGACTTACCGGCCTTCTTAACGGGGCGTCCCTATCTGTAGCTCCCTTGGGTAAACCCCATAAATCACGCCGGCACTTGCGCGCCACATCATCTGGGGCCGTCGGGGGTTCATTTTGATAGGGACGATCGTTAGTTAATATTTGATTGTTTTTAATCCTTCTTTTCCTTGGTTTCCTTTAGCAATTCAACATACTTGCCTATCAGGTCTGCCAGTTTGAGTTGCCTGTCGAGATCCCTTTCAGATGCGAGGTTTGAGCTTGCTTCCTGCAGTTTCATGACTACAAGTTCTCTAAGACTTCCCATGACGTCAACTGTTGCCATGCCTTCCATCTTAGTAGCTTCAGTTAGATCATCATCATTCACGCACAGCAGTCTTCCCTTGTACCTAAGCTGAAGGCCTCCACATTTCGGGCACGTCTCTCTCAGTAGTATAGCCCCTTTGCCCATGAGCTCGGTTGCAAGCTGCGTCTTCGTCTTCTGCTGCGACATTAAGATCCCAGAGATTCCGTAAACTCAGCTATGGCCTTCTTGACTTCTTCTATCGATGCCCCGTCTTCAAGAGTTGTTAGGTCACCAATCTCCACACCAGAAGCAACAGCCTTGACAACTCTCCTCATGATCTTCCCGCTCCGTGTCTTCGGGAGCAGGCTTACAAAGTGGATTTCATCTGGCGTCGCAATTGGTCCAATAGCCTTCCTAACATGCTGTCTCAGCTCTTCACGTAGCTGCTTAGATGCGGAGTAACCGTTCTTCAGTGTCACGAATGCCACTATCCCTTCCCCCTTTACCGCGTCCGGCTTTCCTGCAACTGCCGCTTCTGCAACTGCCTGATGACCGACAAAAGCGTCTTCGATCTCTATGGTGCCTAATCTATGCCCAGCAATCTTCAGCACTTCGTCAGCCCTCCCGAGGAGCCAGAAGTATCCGTCATGGTCTTTCATAGCATAGTCTCCTGTATAATAATAACCAGGGAATTTACTCCAGTAAACCTGCTTGTACCTGTCATCATCATTGTATAGAGTCATGAACATGCCAGGCCAAGGTCTCTTTATGACCAAGAAGCCTTTTTCGCCGGGCTTTACAGGGTTACCATGTTCGTCAACTATTTCAGGTTCGATCCCAGGCAGAGGGAGAGTCGCAGAGCCAGGTTTTAGCGCCAACACTCCAAGATTTGGCGTAGGAGAAATCAGAATTCCTCCAGTCTCAGTCTGCCACCACGTATCAACAATAGGGCATCTGGTTTGCCCTATGACTTTGTAATACCATTCCCACGCTGCTGGGTTTATCGGCTCTCCGACTGTTCCAAGAATTCTTAGAGTGCTCAAGTCGTGTTTGTTGGGTAAATCGTCTCCGAATTTCATCAATGCTCTGATCGCGGTAGGTGTCGTGTAGAATATCGAAATGCCGTACCTCTCTACGATCTGCCACGATCTTTCTGGTGTTGGATAATCTGGTGCGCCCTCGTACATCACAGTTGTCAAACCATGGCTCAGAGGACCGAATATCACGTAGCTGTGCCCAGTAACCCAGCCTATGTCTGCAGTGCACCAGTAAACATCGTCATCCTTGGGGTCAAAGACCCACTTTGTAGTTGCGTGTACATAGGTAAGGTAGCCGCCAGTGCTGTGGACTGCGCCCTTTGGCTTGCCCGTAGTGCCTGAAGTGTAGAGTATGTAGAGAGGGTGTGCCGAATCAAGGGGTTCAGGAGCAAAATACGGCTTTGAGTCCTTCATCAAGTCATGCCACCAGTAATCCCTACCTTCCTTCATGGAAACTTCCCTGCCGACTCTCCTGTACACAACGACTTTCTGCACTGATGGTGTAAAAGCAAGGGCTTCATCGACAATCTCTTTTAGTTGAATTACCTTGCCTCTCCTGTAACCTCCATCAGCAGTTACGACAACCTTAGCCTGACAGTCGTTAATTCTTCCAGCAAGTGCACTTGACGAGAACCCTGAGAATACCACTGTAAACGTAGCGCCAATCCTTGCAGCGGCTAATACTGCTGCGGGGAACTCTGGCACCATTGGCATGTAAAATGCTACCCTGTCGCCCTTTTGGACACCCAGATTCTTCAGGACGTTTGCGAACCTGTTCACTTCTTGATACAGTTCGTTATATGTGATGGCCCTTCTGTCTCCGGTCTCGCCCTCCCACAATATTGCAACTTTGTTCTTCCTCCACGTGTTTACATGTCTGTCAACAGCGTTTACAGAAGCGTTGATCTGTCCTCCCTTGAACCAGCTTGCAAACGGGGAATTCCATTCGAGCACCTTGTCCCAGGTTCTGAACCAGTACAGCTCCCTTGCCACGGAATCCCAGAATTGCTCGGGATTTTTCATTGAAGCTTCCCAAGTGCTCCTGTAGTTCTGGCCCGGGACTATCTTTGAAGTTGTTGGGAGGCTGCCTTCTCCTTCCTCTGTGTTCACAAAAACGAGGAAGTAATTTCTGCTTATTAATTTTAAGTGTCTTAACAGTTGTTATTGCTTAATAGCAACAGTCCGAAGGTCGTAGGCACTTGGTGATCCAATCCCAGAAGAAACCAGTTGCCAACAAAACGAGGCTTCTAGCTCTTACCTCGTCCTTTGCAGTAATCTATGCGACACTGAAAATAATTCCAACCTTCCCCGTTGTCGGGGTACCCGGAGCATCTTTTTCTTCTTCAGACATACTTGTTCCACTTTACGGAATAATTCTTGGCCCGATTTTCGGTTCAGCATCGATAATTTTGGGAACTTTCCTTGCAGTTGTTCTTGGGAAACCGCTTATATTTCTCGGGCTGGATTTCCTTCCCGCAACCTTTGGTGCTGTGTCAGTTGGTCTCTTGGTAAGGGGCAAGAGGACTGCCGTAGTTGTAATTTTCGCTGCCGTACTTGCAGTCTTCCTTATTCATCCGCTCAGCCTGGTATTAGTCAGCCTTCCATTTGGTGCTGTCCCGTTCAACTGGATGCATATTGCTGTACTTGCGCTTCTTCTGACTCCGTTAGCCGGCAAAGCCCCCGAATGGGTCTCTTCAAAATCGGTAAGCCAAGTGGCACGAGGTCTGGGCATACTTGCTATAGCGGGAACCATGATTCAGCATGTTGTTGGAGGCGTGGTATTCGAGACCGTCTTGGGTTATATTATAGGAAGGTATACTCAGCAGCAGTTTGTTGGGATATGGACTACGATATTCTTCGTCTACCCGTTTGAAAGGATAATCCTTGTGGCCGCTTCAATATTGCTTGGCACTCCATTGTTAAGAAACTTGGGACTTGCAGGTCTCGACAGGAAGTACTTGCGCTAACTTTTCTTCTTACCTGAACCTTTGACAGTTTTAGAAACCGAATTCTCTTCAAGTGCTTTCAGCAGTTCAGAACATTTGTGGTCGATGAAATTCATAGCCTCGTCAAGTTTCTTCATCTTTCCAGACCTGTAGCGAATCAATTCCCTGTGGCGCCAGTGGTGATTTCCGTCTCCAAGAGGCAGTGTTGTGAAATAATCTGGAGATTTTAGCGTGTCTGGAAGCGCAATGTTCTGAGGAATAAGATATTCCACTATGAACCATTCATCGCCATCAGGATATTCGCTCCCAGTTTCGTAATCGAAAAAGAGATGCAGAAGGTCATTCTTTGAAAACCCTCCATCCCCAAGATTCTGGTGCTTGATTTTACTCTGCTCATAGCCTAGCTTCAAAAGCTCATGCTCAAAATATGCGCTTACGATGGCTCTCCTGAGCAGAATATTTGCGTCCTTGAGATGCATTCACAGACCTTATCTTTAGGGTTGTACTGGCTATTTTATATGGCTGCAGAGTACAGAGCATCGACCGTATTTGTAGCTGCAAATACGATGATGTATGTCGTTACTTCAATCATGAGCAGGAATTTGGTCGTAATGGATGAGCGCGTTCTTACAACCCTCGGTCAGGCGAACATAATGGCGGTAAACGGTGCATACTGGCAGTTTATCACGTCAATGTTTGTTCATGCTGACATAGCTCATTTTGTAGGGAATATGTTCTTCCTGGTCTATTATGGCCGAGCTGCGGATACAATATTTTCTTGGAAGGAGTTTTCTGCCATTTATTTTGCGTCAGGACTTTTTGGTAACCTGCTCACTCTTCTGCTCGGCCCTTTTGCAGTTTCGGTTGGCGCGTCTGGAGCCTTGTTTGGAATCCTCGGAGCTGTGCTGGCCTATTCGGGAGGGTTTTCTGCAAATTCAATGG
>CAZXXP010000072.1:0-7931 GCA_964644785.1 uncultured Nitrosopumilales archaeon
AGGATGAATTTGCTCCAGAAACCGCTCAGCGGGGGCATGCCAGCGAGTCCCAGAAGTGCAATCGTCAGACTGAAAGATGTCAGAGGCATAGAGCGTGAAAGCCCTTCATATGATTCGAGGTTGGTCTTGGAGAACCTACGAGAAACCATTGCAGCCGATAAGAATGCAACGCCCTGCATTAGGGCGTGGTTGAACGAGTGATATGGCAACCCCGTCAAACCGAGGCTAGATGAAGGCAGAACTGCCAATCCTATTACCATATACCCTGCTTGTGCTATGCTAGAATAAGCCAGGAGCCTCGTCATTGATTTTTGCGTAAGTGCTGCTAAGTTGCCGAGCGTCATGGTTGCCAGTGCAATTAATGCCAGAGCCAGGGTAAGGTCTAGCCTCAAGAGTGGGAATATCACCGCGAATATTCTAATTGCAGCTACGAAACCTGCCTTCTTCGTTCCGGCAGAGAGAAGGGTGCTTACTGTCGTTGGAGCACCTTCGTAGGCATCTGGAATCCACATGTGGAATGGAACTATGGAGAGTTTCAGCCCGAGTCCAGCGATCAACAAAATGGCGCCAAATGCCAGCATAGGCATCATACTCGCATCCAAAGTGGAAAGAGATACAGCTACTGTTGCAAGGTTTGTCGAACCCGTCAAACCGAATAGTATCGAGATACCATAAAGCAATACACCAGTCGAAAGAGCTCCGAGCAGAAAGAACTTTACAGCGCCTTCGTTGGAGTTGGGGTCTTTCTTCCTATACCCAGCAAGTATGAACGTTGGAATTCCCATCAGTTCCCACGCGACGAAAATCATCAGCAAGTCCGCAGCAAAGGAAAGCAGAACCATCCCCAGAGAAGTGAACAACAAAAGCGAATAGTAGATTGACGTATTTGGTTCGTCGCGCATGTAATCCATAGAGGATAATGCGACCATTAGAGAGACAGATAGAACGACTATCGCGAATACCACACCTATCGGGTCGTTTTTCACTAGTTTTGGAGCTACGGATTCCTCAAGCGGTATGACAGAGGCTGCAGAAAGAATAACTAACGCCAAGGAGATCGCAACGACGAAAGACGTGAAGTATGCGGAAAATGTTCTGTTGGTCTTTGTACCTATGACGATGTCTAAAGCTGGGAGCAAAAGACCTGAGCCAGCCAGAATTCCTGTCAGGATTATTGAGATGTCCATATTTTATTACCTTGCGGAGAGTATTTTGACAAAAGCCTCTGCCAGAGGGTCCGTCATACCGAGCAGAAGCCATGGAACTACGAGTGTAGCAATCAACGGTACGAAATACATCATTAGTGTTACGGTCGGAATTACCCCTATGTCGAGGCGCTTTGCGTTAGCCATGGGCTGAGTCATTATTGTTCTGCGGATCATCCACAGGAGGTATGAAACGATTATTACGGGAATTAGCACTATAACGGCATATATCACGTTGGCCTGAATCGCTCCAAATATAACCAGGTATTCCGCCAGGAAGCTGCTGAACAGAGGGATGCCCATTGCGGCCATGGAACCTAGCACCATGAGAGTGGCAAACCTCGGGCTAGTGATCTTCAAGCCCTTGATGGCCGTAATGTCCGTAGTACCTGTAAGCCTGAACAGATAACCGGAGAGCATGAACATTACTCCTATCGATGCCGCATGCGTGAACATTTCGAATATCGCCCCAGATATTCCTGCAATGGTCCCGCTGAATGCCCCGACTAAAACGAAGCCCATGTGGCTTATGCTTGTGAGTGCTATAATCTTTTTGATGTCCTTCTGAACCGCTGCTACTATGGCACCGTAGAACATGGTTACAATTCCGAATGCTATGAACACCCACCCGAACTCTGCCGATGCGTTTGGCAATAGCAGCAGGCTGAAACGTATGAAGCCGTAGCTTCCCAGCTTGAACATTCCAGCAAGGAGTACGCTCACCGGAGCTGGAGCCTCGACCTGAGCATCGGGAAGCCATGAGTGGAACGGCACTGTTGGTAGCTTAATTCCGAAACCTATGAAGAAGAGCAACGCAAGAAAAGGCTGCAAGGCCACGGGGATCTTCCCAACGAGCTCGGGAATATTGAACGTATTACCCGGGACAAGGACATAGATTGAAATGAAGGCCAGAAGAATGAAGACACCCGCAGTAAAGGTGAAAAGCAGAAATTTGATCGCTGCATACTTCCTCCTGGGGCCGCCCCATATTCCGATGAAAAAGAACATGGGCACAAGTACGATGTCCCAGAAAACATAGAATAGGATCATGTTAAGGGATGTAAATGCGCCCATCATGAAGCCCTCAAACAGAAGAGCAAGGGAATAGTATACTCCCTGATTCCCTGAAATGAGGTCTTTCGAGCCTACAATCACGAGGACTGTCAGCATTGCAGATATTAGGACCAGAGGACCGCTCAGACCGTCGATCCCAACATAGTAATCAATCCCCTTGAACCCGGGTATCCAAGCTATAGGTCCATCGACAAAGTTGTACTCAGCGCCAGTTCCTCTAGACAATATGTCTGAATATGTGTATAACCCTAGGCATAGTTCTACTATTGCAATTGCAAGTGCGAAGAGCCTTGCCCCCCCCTTGCTAGCCTTACTTATAGGGTACGTCAGCAGGCCTGCCACTATAGGCAGGAATATTATTATTGAAACTAGATAATCTGCCATATTTCCATCTACAATAGTAACAGCATCAGGACCACCAAGAAGATGATACCCGAAGCGAAGGCGAAGACATACTGGTTCGCAACTCCCGTCTGTATCTTTCGGACCCCGCCCGAAACGAGGACGCTTACCGTTGCCAACCCATTCACTATGCCATCGACGACATTAGAGTCAAACCAGCTGCCCATGGCTGACAGTACTATCGTCCCCTTAGGAACGACCAAGTTGGTCTTGTCGAGAACTCCGAGTTCCAATCCTTTGAAAAGTGCGTTGCTAGCGGCTACCGGTGCTTTGACAAAGACTTTGTAGTACAGCGCATCAATGTACCATCTATTCTCAAGGAACTTGTGCACTCCACCTAGAAAGGCGTTCGACTGCACCATCTTGAACGGGTCTGACCTCCTCGCTATGTAGTAGTAGTAACCCAAGAATCCTCCAATGGCCAGTGCTAAGACTGATGCTGACACTGCAACGGGATTCAGCCCAAAGCTGTGCTCGATAACGTGGATCCCAAAGAGCCCTTCAAGGTTCTTTGCGAATGCAGCTTCAAGGAAGCCCTCGAAGAATGGTCCCGTCACTCCTATAGCGATGGTTGCGGCAGCAAGGATTGCGATCGGCAGCCACATCACTAGTGAAGCTTCGTGCACATTATGGCCGTGATGCTCCATCTCCTGGAGATGAAGGCTCTTCTTGCCGAAGAATATCATTCCTATCATCCGGAAGGAGTAGAACGAAGTTATTATCGCGGTTATCGTAGCCAAGCCGAACATGGCGTAGGCCATGGGACCCCCAACATTGAGCACTGATGCCAGAACCGCGTCCTTGCTCCAGAAGCCACTTAGGAAAGGAACTCCTGCCAACGAGCCCGTAACTATCAACATCGCAATGTAAGTCTTCTTCATGTCACCCCTCAAACCTCCCATTTCGTCCATGTACTTTGTTTGCGTAGCGTGAATCAGCACTCCTGCACCCATGAAGAGCGCGGCCTTGAATATCGCATGACTGGTAAGGTGGAAGAAGCCCGCAACGAAACCTCCTATGAACTCACTAGACAGTCCTGCAACCCCAAGTCCGAGCATCATATAGCCTATCTGCGAAATTGTAGAATACGCTAGAACCTTCTTCACTTCCCTCGCAACTAAAGCTTGACTCGCAGCCAAGAAGGCAGTGATGACGCCTATCCAGGCAATTGTCTGGAAAAATGGAGCAACCAATTGGGTTGATTGAACAGCGGCATAGAACAGAGGGCCGATTCTAGCAACTAGGAAAACTCCTGCCTTTACCATCGTAGCCGCATGTATCAAAGCTGAAACTGATGTAGGGCCTGTCATCGCGTCGGGTAGCCACTCTTGCAACGGGAATTGGGCGGACTTGCCTATTGCGCCTCCAAATATCAGGACTCCTACAGGAATTAGAAGTCCTGACCTTCCAAGCTCTACAGCCCACTGGTGCTCCGCCGCAAGCTCCGCAAAGCCGAACGTTCCAGAATAGAAGTATAGCGTTAATATTCCTATTAAGAATGCTACGTCTCCGACCCTTGTAGTAACAAAGGCTTTCATGCCTGCATGACTGGGCGAATAGGCTTGAGGAATGCCCCACGTCGTATGCCCGATAGTTCCAACATAATCCTTCCCTTGGTCCTTGTTCCAGAACCCTATCAATGCATAGGAGCATAGTCCGACTCCTTCCCAGCCGAAGAACAGTTGGAGGAAATTGTCCGATAACACGATTAACTGCATGCTGCCGATGAAGAGGTTCATGAAGAACCAGTATCTCGTGAGACTGCTATCTCCTTTCATGTAGCCCGTACTGTAAATCATGATCAGAAATGATATCCATGCTACAAGGTTAGCCATCAAAACGCTCAGAGGGTCTGCAAGAACTCCAGCCTTGATGTTCAGAGAGGCTATCCAGGGAATCTGTTGGTGAAATATTTGTCCGTTAAAAGCCAGAGGCAGCATCGTCGCCGCCGAAATTGCCGACATAAGAGTGAAGGTTACCGCAATACGATCGCGTGCCTTTTCTCCAAACTTTGCGTACAGAGGAGTGAGCAGGGCACCGAGCATCGGTATAGCCCAGACCAGCCAAGGCGCAAGCGGAAAAGCGGGTTCTACCATCTTACTTCATCACTCCGCTCAAAAGGGGCATCAATCTCTGAACGACCAGGTCTGGGTAAATTCCCAAGATTACGCTAAGAGCAGCGAGGAATAACAAAGGAACTGTTATTGTAGCTGAGGGGTCTTTGACGTTTGCAAGGTTTGGAGGCAACTTTCCGAAAAATACCCTCCTCATAGTCCATAATGCGTAACCTGCAGTGAGAGGAGTCGTTGCCAACGCAAGCCCAGTGATGATCAACCTGTCCCAAGCGCCAGACTGGAGTGCTCCAGCAAAAGAGCCGAAAAATATCATCCACTCCGATTGGAAGCCATTCATCGGAGGCACTCCAATTATGACCATGAAGCCTATCAGTGCGCAGGTTGCCGTAATTGGAAGTTTGCTCGCTAGACCTCCGAGCTTGCTTATGCTCCTCAACCCTCCAGTCTGCATTATTATTGCTCCTGCCACCATGAAGAGTAGAGCTTTGCCAGTCCCATGGCTTACATACTGGAATACGGATCCTCCGACTCCAACGTAGTAGGCCGATCCCATGCCGAAGATGATGTAGCCCATCTGGCTGATGCTTGAATATGCGAAAACTCTCTTGATGTCGTCCTGCGCAAACGCCATCATTCCTCCATACACCATAGTGATCAAGCCCCAGATGCTTACCCAGAACGCTATCGTCGGATATGCTGAAGGGATCAAAAAGACAAAGATTCGGATGAAGGCGTATCCTCCAATGCCTATCATCACTGGGGATAACAGTGCACTAATCGGTGTTGGAGCTTCGGCGTGAGCGTAAGGAAGCCATACATGGAGACCGGCAGCAGCAAGTTTTACGAACAGTCCTACGCTCACGGCTATTGCAACCCAAGTCCTTACCCCTTCAGGCAAAGATGAAACTGCAATCTTTGCGAACTCGAAACTTCCAGTCAGGAAACCTATCGTCAGGATTGCGCCTAAGAGAACGACTGCTCCCACATGGGTCCACAGAAAGTACATCATCGAAATTCTGTAGCGGTTTCCGTAGCCAAACTCCGCGAGCAGGAAAAATGAAGGTAAGAGCATCAGTTCAAAGAATATGTAAAACTGTATCAGGTTCGTTGCCAGTACAGTGCCTAGCATGCCCGCGGCGTATAACATGTATAGCGAATAGTACAAGCCTGTCTTTGCATTGATTGCCTTCTCGTTTTCTGCGGCGTTGCTATGGAAGTCTTCCTCGATCTTTCGCTTCATGTAAGGTATTGAGTAGACTGCAAGAGTTGTTGCCAGAATGTAGATCATAGCGGCGAAGGGCAGGCTCAAGCCATCTAGCTTTAATCCGAATTCTCCTATCGGTTGCCAAGGATAAGTTTCGACGTGATCTGAACCCTGCATCGCTGCGAACAATAGTGTTGCTGTGGAATACGCTAAGACCGCAAAGACAAACCAGCCTGCTTTTGTCCCCGCCTTCCTGCCTATAAGATAAGCTATGGGAGCAAGTACTATTGGTATGAATAGGGATTGTCCTAAAATGACTGCCATTTTTCCTGTTAACCCTTTAGTCTTCTTAGTTCTCTTATGTCAACATCTTTGTTAAGCCTGAACGCTACTAGAATTATTGCAAGTCCGGCTGCAACTTCGGCTGCCGCAAGTGCTATCGCAAATACGACGAAAACCTGCCCAGATGCAGAGGGTGTGGGAAGGTAGCGTGAGAAGGCCACGAAATTCAGCGTTGCAGCATTGGTTATGATTTCGATTGCAAAGAGCAGCCTGAGGGCGTTCCTCTTAGATACTAATCCATAGACACCTATCGCAAAAAGGAGAAGAGAGACAAAGAAATAGTTGAAAAATGGCTCTATTACTGCTCTCCTCCCTCCAGCTTTGCCAGAGTCAATGCTCCTATTACCGCTGATGCGAGGACCAAGCCAAGAATCTGCAGGGCAAGCCAGTAATCCGAAAGCATTTTTATGCCTATATCTACATAAGACGGGACAGGGTTTGGACCCGGTAGCATTGTAGCGATACCCGAATTCATTGTAAGGTAACTAACTCCCACAATCAGCAGAAGCGAAACTAATAGGCCAGCAGGCCTCCCGTAACCAGAGGATATAGAAACCCACTTTTCCCTCCTGACCAGCATGACGACGAATATTATCAGAACCGAAACTGCACCAACGAAGACAAGGATCTGCAGCATCGCAAGGAATGGTGCATCAAGGAGAATGAAAAGCCCAGCAATGCCCAGCAGGGAAATTGCCAATGACACTGCACCATAGACGAGTTCCCTCGACTCCAGAGCGATAATGGAAGCTCCGACTGTGATTACCGAAATGGCAAGGAAAAAGAAATCAACCATGGTGCGCTCCACTCTTCTCGTCGGGAATGAACTTCACGAATACTCCTTTAGTCTGCGGATATACGCTGAGCATCTCGGGTGTATACACCAAGAGGCGTTTGTCCGTAGTAGAAAGTTCGTAGAAGGGTGTCATGAAGAGGCAGTCAAACGGACATGCATCGACGCAGAAACCGCAGAATACGCACCTCCCATAGTCGATCTGAGGGAATGTCGACTTTTTGTTCTGAACAAAACTCTTGTCGACCTTGATCATGTCAATGCAGTCTGCGATGTTTTCACATGCAATCGCGCATAAAGAACAACCGGTGCACTTATCCATGTACAGAATGTGCCTTCCTTTGAAACCTGCAGTAGCTACTTGCTTCTTAGGATCAAATTCGTAGCCGCCAGATTTCTGATTGTCAACCATGAGGATGTCTAGCTTCTGCTCTGGGTACCTCAAAGTGTACCTGCGTTTGAAAATCTGTTTAGCCCCAGCCCAAAGGGCTAAAAAAAAGCCCGCAAAGAAACTCATGCTAAACGATCCCCAAAGAAGCCACGATAAGCGATATGAAAAGGTTTGCAAATGCCAAGAAGATCAAATATACCCATCCCAGTTTGATCAGCTGGTCTATCCTGACTCTCGTGTTCGTCCCTCTTAGCATCAAAATGAATGAAATTACCACGAATGTTTTGATCAGCATCCATGCCAGCGGAGGAAGAATGACGGGGCCGTTCCAGCCGCCGAGGAAAAGAACTGTGAATAGCGCTGACAAGCCATATAATTTGATGTAGTTTGCAAGCTGGAGAATTCCAAAGTGCATACCCGAATACTCTGTGTACCAACCTGCAAC
>CAZXXP010000072.1:7941-9466 GCA_964644785.1 uncultured Nitrosopumilales archaeon
GCTCTGAATCCGCCTCAGCAAGGTCGAACGGAATCCTCTCGAGCTCCGCAAGCATCGTTACGAAAAATACGGCCGCCCCGATAAATTGTGGCACGATAAACCACATATTAGCCTGAGCCTGAACTATCATCATCAGGTCCAAAGAACCTGAAAGTATGACTACTCCTATGGCGGAGAGTATCATAGGAATTTCATAGGAAACAAGCTGGTGCAGAGCCCTTAAGCCTCCTATGAATGAGAATTTGTTCGCGCTTGCCCATCCTGCAGTAAGGACTAAGAGAGGGGAGAAGCCCAGAATTGCAAAAATTATCGCTAACCCTATTTCAGACTTTGCTATGTAAATATCGCCCGAGAGCGGGATAAGTGCCAGAAAAGCTCCACCAACTGCCATCGTCAAAAAAGGCACAGCCCAGAAGAAGGGTTTGTCAGCCTTCTCTGGTGTCAGAAGCTCCTTGAACATCAGTTTGAAGAGGTCTGCAATTGGCTGGAGAATTCCCTCGAACTTTCCTGCATAAAGAGGACCTACTCTGTTCTGCATCTTCGCTAGAAGCTTTCTTTCGTAAAGAATCACAAATGTCGCGAAAAGTGCTGCAAAAGCAAAGCCCGGAAATGTTGATATTTTGAAGAACAGAGAGTTCGGGCCAAGGCCAAGGCTGTCCAAGAGCTGCAGCATCACAAGAGGGTCTACCAAAGCAGTAAGGAACCTGTTAGCGAGCGAAACTGGCACGCCAAGCATAGGGAGAACTAGCAGGATTATGGGCAAAACTATCAGGGGAACGAGCAGTAGTAACCAAAATGCTAACGTAATTACGCGCTTCAGGAACTCTTCAAAGGTGTCCATCTACTTGTCCGCCTCCACAGGCCAATAATCCAGACCCCAGTATATCGGAGGCATGTCAGCAAGGTGGTTTCCTTTTAGCAGGAAAGGTATCGCAGTGAGGCTCCTAAACGAGGGTACACTGATCTTTACTCTGTAAGGGTGCGTCGCTCCATCGCTAATTATGTGGTAGAACATCGTGCCTCTTGCAGCTTCAGCCCTTGCAAAAGATTCACCAACTTTTCCCTTTATCTGCCCTCTCAGTACGATCTTTACCGGGCCTTCGGGTATCAGATCTAAAGCTTGCCTAATAATTTCCAAACTATCAAAGAGTTCCTGAAACCGCACCATGGCTCTAGCGTAGCAGTCGCCTTCACTTCTTACTGGGATATCCCACTTTATAGTTTCATATGATGAATACGGCTCGTCTTTCCTAGTGTCCGACGAAACTCCCGATGCTCGCAGGTTCGGCCCTGTCACGCCTATCTTGATGGCATCTCCCCTCTTCAGAATGCCGATGTCCTGAGTCCTTTTGAGGAACAATGGGTTGCTGAAAAAAATCCTGTCGTATTCTTTGAGTCTTTTCTCAAAATAATCGAAGGTCTTCAACGCCCTTTCCTTAAACCCTGGTGGAAGGTCATTTCTGACTCCTCCCGGCACGAAATAAGAAAACGTCACTCTTGTGCCTCCAATGGCCTCCGCAAGGTC
>CAZXXP010000073.1:0-9412 GCA_964644785.1 uncultured Nitrosopumilales archaeon
CTTTCAACACAACTGACGCAGCTGTCTACAGCCATAGCAGGCGTCGGCACGGCTGTAAGTGGGCTAAGCCAAGCATTCGCAGCTCATGATACAAGATTGACAGCAATCCAGACTGCTGTGACAACAGGTCACACAGCGATCACAGGAAGAATCGATGCACTGGATGCAACCATAACATCCAGGCTAAATGCTGTACAGGGAGCTGTAGGCGCTCAGATAATAACAGCCCAGAACGCCATAATTCCAAGAGTCGACGCTGTAGCTGCAACAGTCAATGCGGGAGTAACAACAGCGGTGCAGAACGCACAGACTGTGATAACAAAAGCAGTTACTGATGGCTTTGGCGGCGTTAATACTGACCTTAACACCATAAAGGGCGATGTCAGAAGCGCGGCAGCAGGAACTGCCCAGTCATCAACTTTCGTGCTGGTGATAGCAGGATTGGCTGCACTCACCGTAGTCCTCCAGATAGCCATACTCGTAAGAAAGCGCGCTTAAGGGCGCCTTTCTCTCTCTTTCCTTTTTTTCTTTCTTTTTTTTTATTCCCGCTTAGCGTTAATTTTAGATGTAGCTTTTTACAATGCCATATGTAAGCCTAAGTCACTGAGGCATCCAGAGTGCAGGAACGGGGTAGGGGTGAGGAAAAGGGGCTAAGAATAGCCCGTGCTGGATTCATCCAGTTTCTTACCCAAATAATTACGCTTGGAACTGGACTGGTTTTCGTGACGCTGGTGACAAGAAACTTAAGCGTTTCCGAATTCGGCATCTGGCAGCTCGTCGGGAGTGCAACAGGTATTGCACTGCTTCCTTCATTAGGGATCACGTTTTGGGGTTTGAGGGGCGTTGCAAGGGGGGAGGATCTTGGGAAGACTACAGTAATAGCTGCTATCATGACAGTACCTCTTGCATTCATCATTTTCCTAGCCGTTTCGACGGGTGTTGGTTCACGGGTAGAGATACTCGGAGTGGTCGTAGTTGCAGGACTCCTGCAGCTCCCGTTCATCACCCTCTATGAAGGACTGAAGGGAACGGTCCAAGCTACTCGACCCACAATAATGGGGTATGCGAACATACCTTTTGAACTTGCCAAAGTCGCGGTTGCCTATTATCTAGTTGTTGCAATGAACATTGGATTGCAGGGAGCCATTCTAGCCCTTGTAGCCGCGTACGGTGTACAAGATATTGTGATGTTTTATGGTGTCAGGGATAAGCTACGTGGAAGGCTGGACCTTCGGAAAACATTGGAGTGGATAAAGGCGTCTTGGGTTCCCCTCCTAAATAGCGGAGTATCAAGATTATGGGCTGCGGACGCAATAGTGGTGGCGTTGGTCATCGGAAGTGCAGAACCAATAGGTCTCTTCCAAGGTGCGCGTGTATTTACCGCCATAATTGCTTACAGCGAAATCTTTCTTAGGGTTCTCTATCCGAAGCTTATACGTGACAGGTTAGGAACAGATGTTGGAGTTGCCTTCCGACTTCAAACACTTCTTGGAGTCCCGATGGCAGTAGGAGCGTTTGTGTTGGCCGAAGATCTACTTTCGGTTCTTGGCCAAAACTATCTCGGTTCGGCTCCGATCCTGAGGCTTTTGGCAATAGTGACGCTGGTCGAGAGCACCGAACATGTTATGTACTTTGTCCTATACGGAGCTGAGAGGGCAGATTCTGGTGCTAGAGGGCTTTCGTTCAAGAGCCTTCGTTCCAGTTGGTTCGTGAAGTTGCCCTTGCTTGATTTTACGAAATCAGCGTTATACCTGTCTCTCTTGGGTCTTCTACTTTATTTCTTAGCCACCCCCGCCGCCCCGCAATCGGTGGCGCTAATTTGGGGTATAGCTTATGGGATAACGGTTATTCCATACACTATTCTAAAGGCTTACTATGCGAAGAAGTTTTTTCCACACAACCTTCCCCTTCGGGAGATTACCATTTACCTCCTTTCAGGAATCGTGATGGGAATATCACTTTTCTTTATCAGAGGCCCTCCGCCTGATCAGGGATCCACTGCAATCCAGTCCATACTAAGAATGGGTTATTTGGTTGGGCTCGGTGCGTTAGTATATTTTGCAATTGTGTTCGTCTTGGATCCGACCTTCAGAAACATGATCAAACAGGTAGGTAGAATTAGAAGTTCTGCACAAGCTTCTTAGGAATACTTGCAGGCGATCTCGCTTTGGGACAATCCACAGTTTTGCGTTACAGATATGCCAACGTTAATGGGGAAAAGGTCTGGCGATTTAGGTATTAGATGGGGGGGAATCTAGTTGTTTGGAGTGTACAAACGAGTCGTCTCAGTCTTGGGGCCAATATTTTCCCTTGTCTTAGGTGCTAGGTACAGGCTACCAGCCAGATTAATCGAGTTAAGACTTGCATCTGCTCTAGGAAATCCAGTCAACGAGAGAAGCATAGAATACCCCTGGGCAATTGAGCATCTAAGGGCTCAAAAGGGCCGAAAAATTCTCGACGTTGGTTGCAGTGAGTCAGCACTTCTAACTTCATATTTGCTTTCGAAAGGATATGACGCGTATGGCCTTGATATCGTAGATTGTAGGAGCCTCCCTCTTGGCAGATTCTTCTTGCGGGATGCAAGAAACACGAGCCTTCCAGATTCATCTTTCGATGTGGTCATCCTGCTCTCTGTTCTTGAGCACATAGGGAACGACGCTAATGAAGATGATATCAAGACTATGCATGAGCTAGGCAGAATCCTAAGAAAAGGAGGTGTGATATTATTCACTTCCCCGTTCGCCGTCGAGTACTCGAACCGGGGACAGCGGTTTTTCGATAGCGAACGGCTCTCTCGGTTGACCCAAAGTTTCAATGTCATTGAGAGGAGCTACTTTGTTCAAAGGGGAGTTAGGTGGGTGGAGGCTACCCTAAATGAGGCAAAAGCAGCAACTTTCGGCTATGCCGGAGTAAACTCGATAGCCATTTCAGTTATGGTGCTGGAAAAAACGTGAAAGTCCCTCCAAGTTTAATTCTAGTCCCAACCGTCAATTAGCGGGCACAGAGGAGATCAATCCCTTCTGTCACTGATCTATAAAGTCTTGAGGACTAGGCGAATTTAGCCGGTTCTCTGCCTTCTTTATTCTCGCCCCCGCCTATTAATCCGTAGGATAAATGTCTGATCGCTTAGATCGCCCGATAGGTATCAGAACCCCTAAGACAAACGAATATCGACTTTGGAGTTTGGTCTAAGGGGTGGTGCGAGATCATAACAATCGACAATTCCTCTTACCTCTGGAACTGTGGACGGATATCTGAACCAGGCAGGATTTGATTCTTTCAAAGCTAATCCCGTTTCATCCATTGTCGAATATGCCCAGTTTACAATCTCGTCGAGAGGTTTCCTAGGTAGTCTAACTCTCTCCCATCCCACGTATCGCATGGATTTCCTGATGAAGTGTTCCCAATTTACTGCGGCATAGTGGAGAAGCACGACATCAGTATCTACGACACTACCTTTGTACCCCTGGATAACCCCCCTTCCATGCTGGGGGTATAGCCTTTCTCGGCCCATTAGGTGCTTCAACGCTTTCTTCCAGAATGAACCTGAGAGATCTGGCCATCGCAACTCGCTATTGTATCGCACCATCACCGAGATCTGATTATGGCGAACGTACTTTTCCTGTTTGTCCACCCTGTAATACTTCTCTCCCCTCCATAGCCAGACTCTTGGGAATCTATACATACCCACGTCATCGACCTCCGCGAGTTTTCTGATCTTATCTGCAGCACGAGCCGCGAATACTTCATCAAAGTCTACGAAGATTACCCAGTCAGCACCTCTGCTCCCAGCCTCCCTCGTCATGATATTGAAATCCTTGACCTCGGATCTCCATCTCTCATTCTTTCGGTCAAGGAAGAAGGTCACTTTCTCATTCCCCTTGATCAGATCTGTAGCGCCCTTGCTGAGATTACCCCCAACGACTACTATCTCATCCACAATGGAACCAAGTACGGCTAGATTTCTCGGCAAGATCCAATCTACGTTCCATCCAACATTCATACATGCGATTATTTTTCGCTTTGACGGCATCCTATTGGACTCCCCTCAGATGTATCTCCGGGTTTACTATAAGAGTAAGGATCCTACCCACTGAAAGTTTCTGATACGCTCCCTTCCCCCCCTGTCTTCTGGATTTGTCTGATCCTTTGACTACCACACTCCTGAAGCCTACACCTTCGAAGATGTTCCTCAGCTCACCAGAAGTGAAGACATTCTTGTGACACTGCCATTGATTAATCTGGGAGCCATATCCCTGCGTCTTTACAAATCCCGTATAGGAAAGCCCAAACAAGAGAAACAGTCCTATGGCTCTCTACCGTTTGGGACATAAACGTCAATGATCCCTCCGGGTCGCAGAACGCGGAAGCACTCCTGAACTACCAACTTGGTATTAACATATTCGACATGTTCCAACACATGAGAAAGATTCAACGCTTCCACAGACGCGTCTTCCATTAGAAAGCCCTTGCGTATGTCAAAGTCCTTAGCATCTAAAGGTGTGTAGCCACTAAGGGGTCTGTCTCCGGCACCTATGTCGTACTTCAATATGGGTTCCGCGTCTTTCCTGTGACTCATGATTGTAGTCTATATTTCTTCCTACCGATGTGGCTTAAATACCTAGCCTGCTGTATTTAGTCTCTCAATCATCCAATTTGTCTGCATCTCTTTGGTGAATTCATAGAATGTTTGTTCCTCTGTTAAATAGCCAGTGTCTGATGCCCGACTAATTTGGTTGTATCAGATGGGCAGGGAAGGCGCAGAATCGTCAGGTTCTACGTTCCAGCTCCCTGTAACACTTCTCCAGTTTTAGGGGCCCCACCAATACAATCTTTATCAAAATCAAATACCTTGACTTCCGTGCATTCCGCATCCCTATTCAATTTCACCCCCAGCGGACTTGATACCATTTCGATTCCGACGGATCGTTTGCTGGTCACTATTGTTATTCTCCTACGACATATCTTATGCGCAGTAAGGATTCTGCAAGGAGCAAGTCTAGTTTGCTATCGATGTTTACTGATCTTTCATCTGGCATCTCATACGGTACGCATGCTGTGCCCTTAAATGTCCTTTTCTTTACAAGAACATCCCTTTTGGTAGCGTAAATGGCACCATTTCTAATATATATGGGAGGAAGATTCTGCCTAGGCATGTTTTCGATCTCTTCCTTTGCATAGTCAACTAGAAATCCATTCACGATTCTCTTCATCCTATACGGATGAAGAGCACCTACATCAACTACGCTTATCACAGAATCGGCACCGCTTTGGATAAGTTTCATCACTGCTCCATCTATGTCCCCGGCCGTCCTTAAGGGAGTAGTAGGTTGAAGTACGACTACATAGTCATACTCAAGTCCCTCTTGCTCCTCCATAGTGGTTGTTGCATGGATCGCAACATCTATGGCGAGGGAGTCATCAGTAGCGAGTTCCCGAGGTCTAACAAAGGGAGTTTCAGTCCCGTATTGTCTTGCGATTGTAAGTATTTCACTGTCCTCTGAGGACACAATGAGTCTAGTCAAGGTCTTGGCCCTCAGCGCTTCTCTTATCGTATAGGCGAGCAGAGGAATTCCTAGAATGTTCCTGATATTCTTACGGGGGATAGCCTTTGATCCTCCTCTAGCAGGAACGATACCCAGGACTTTTTCTTTCATAATACCTGCCTGTCCTCCCAATTGTAAATCATGTTTCCATTTACTCTACTTGCGAATCTACCCCGATAATAATCCCTGTTCCTAAGCTCCTCATCAGAAGGCGTTTTGTCCTCTACCCCGATCATCAGGTTGAGCTCAGGGACTTGCAGATTTACGTACTTTCGAAGCTCTTCTTTACTCATTCTCGAAATTTCTACCAGTTCTTTTAGCTCCCTCGGGTTGATGGATACGGGACCATCCTTTGTTACGGACCTATCTACAATTGTAAAATGTCTTTCAATGACCTGAGCATTGAGGAGCAGTGCTGCAGCTGCAGCCTTTAACCCATCCTTTTCCACGAGAGTATGGTCACTGAATCCAACCTCTTTCGCGAGTCGGAGTAATCTACTAATTCTAGCAAGGTTCAGGTCTTCCAGTGGGGTTGGGTAGACGGAAACGCAGTGAAGCAGTGAAAAGCTTGATCCAGAGAGGATGCGCGCTGTTTGTTGAACCTCGTGGTCGAAGGTCATTCCAGTCGAGACGTAGATATGTTCGAATCGTTCTCTCAACTCCATTATCATAGGGAAGCTGGAGCAGTCAGCGCTTCCAACCTTTATCTCTTTGAATCCAAGATCATATGCAAAAGGTATCCTTGACCGTGTGAACACCGTCGTCAGTGGTTTTATTCCATATGCCTGACACTCACTCAAAAAGACTTCATGACCTTTTTTATCGAGTTCGAGAGGCTTGAGTCTCGCATATTCAGCTGCGTATGGTCTTTTCATCAAGCTATTTGTCGTTCTATCCCTGAATCCCTCTTCAAATCTCTCCCTTCTTGTTATGTCCTCAGCAAAGATCGTCTGAATCTTTGCATAGTCGGCCCCTGAATCCGCGGCTCTCCACACCATCTCCTTTAAGGTGTTGATGTCACCCCGATGATTCTGACACAGCTCAGCTATTATCTTTACCAATAAAATACTAAACCTTAGTTGGTAGATTGTCTCTTTGTTAGCGGATATAAATTTGTAGACTGTGAGACTTCCAAATTTTCTTCATGATAATGGGACATGTCGTACCATTCTCGAGAACCCGTTTACAAGAATTGTTACCTTTATATCCAATAGAGAGCAAAACAAAAGGCGGTTGTCGCAATAATGAGACACATATGCGCGATAATATCAAACCGAGCGAGCTACGCCAGAACTAAATCAGTCTTAGAAGCGATTAAGATGCGCAAGGACCTTAAGCTTTCACTGGTTGTAGAGTCCTCCGCCCTGCTTGAAAGGTATGGGCCCCTGACAGATGTTCTCCGAAGAGATGGATTTGAAGTGGCTTCGGCCGTTTACATGATAATAGAAGGTTCAACACCTAGCACGATGGCAAGATCAGCAGGAATTGCACTGTTGGAACTTCCATCGGTCCTTGAGAGTTTGCGCCCAGATGTCGTGCTCGTGGTAGCAGACAGGTTCGAAACGCTTCCCACAGCCATGGCTGCATCTTACATGAACATCCCAATTGCTCACCTTCTTGGGGGGGAAGTTACAGGCTCAATCGATGAAAGCGTTAGGCACGCTGTCACCAAGCTCTCTCACCTTCACTTCGCTGCGACGAAGAAAAGTGCTGAGAGAATCATTGCTATGGGAGAAAGGCCTGAGTTTGTCCATCACGTGGGCTGCCCTTCTATCGACATCTTGATGAGGATAGATCCAAAATTTAGCGATGAAGATATTGGAATTCTGAACAGGGAAGGCGTTGGTTTTGAATTGGATTATGATAAGCCCTTCCTTCTTGTTCTTCAACACCCCAATACTACGGAATACGGACAAGGCTTACATCAGATTGGAGAAACGTTAGCCGCTGTAACCAACATGAGCATGCAGACACTGATGTTTTGGCCGAATGTAGACCCTGGGTCAGAGGACATCGCTAAGGGGATGCGAATCTACCGAGAGGTACATCTGGGCGACCATGTGAGATTCATGAAGAATTTGCCGGTTGAGATTTTCGTGAAGCTCCTTGCTAACTGTAGTGCTATAGCGGGTAACTCAAGTGCCGCGATAAGAGAGGGTTCCTTCTTGGGCACGCCCGCAGTCAATATAGGAACAAGACAAAATGGGAGGGAGAGGGGACGTAATGTGAGAGACGCAGGTTACAACCGAGATGAAATAAAGGCCACAATTGAAGCACAAGTCGATCATGGCAAGTATGAATCGGAGAAGATCTATGGCGATGGAACAGCGGGTCGGAAGGTTGCACAAATACTGGAAGAAACTGATCTATCGAAAGCAGTTCAGAAAATGATGACCTATTAGAGGCAACTTATTCACTTCATCAATTACTGATGAGGAGTATTTCAATCGAGTAGCAACGTGGTGATCCTTGTTCGAATCCCCAATCCCGCAAGACAAATCAGCCTTAGTTTTTCGTCTTGGCTCCTAACCACTCAACGTATTCGTCATTGGACTTTATTGCTGATCTTAAAATGGGTGCACTATTCGCCACATGCAATAGATACCTAATATCTTTTGGCAAACAGTGGCCGCCCACACCGTCCCTTGCCTCCTTTATGTTGATATTCCACTTTGTATTACAGGCATCTCTGACCTTGTTGAAATCCATGCCAAGTTTCTCACAGATCATGCGCAGTTCCTGAGCGAACGCGATTTCAACGTACCTGCAACCGTTCTCAGCTATCTTTGTCATCTCTGCCAGCTCTATCGAAGACACAGGATGAAGTGGTATAGACAAACCCTTTCCATATAATTCTTGTCCTTTCTCCAGACTGTCTCCATTTATTCCTCCGATTACTCGAGGCTGATTTACTCCATGCTTAACTGCCTCAGCAGGCCAGAACCGGTGCGGAACGTGAATGACTCTACCCTTCCCACCAAAAATGTTTGTATAAGCTGACCTCGATGTACCGACAGGCAGAGTACTTTCGAAAGAAACCAGCGTCCCTTTTGAAACCCTCTTCGAAATGAGCCTCGATACTTCAATGATCGGAGCCACGTCTGGAATTTCTCCGTTGATTAAGGTACTCACGCAAAGCACGTATACATCGCAGTCCGGGATAGAACTCCAATCTGTGGTGGACTTTATCCCACGCGCCTCAGCTCTTTTTGTAGCAAATTCGCTTAGGTCGTATCCGTGGACAACAAATCCTTTGCTCAAAATGTACTCAGCAGTAGGTAGCCCAACTTGGCCTAACCCCGCAACACATATTTTCAATTCTGTCCGACAACTTATCTCCGCCAACTCTTATAAAAATTGCACGCCTTCATGCTTGGTTCCTTAGAAGGGGGAATCTAAGTATTGTGATCGAATACCCTAATGGTTGTCATCCTGTTGCCTCTAGGGTTGATAAGCTGATCATCTTTCCACATATTCGGACAAATACTTCAACATTCTTTCCAGAGACAAGCCATCGACTTTGTAGCATTGTTGGTCGACCACCATTTTCCTACCTTCTGTGTCGAGCTTAGGATTTTCAAGATAAGCGTTCACAATTTCAACAAGATCATCCTTGCTCCACGCCACTCTTACTCCCCCAGTTCGCAGGACATTCTTATAGTGGGTATAATCGAGATACCTTTTGACGGATTCTGGGTAAGGTTTCGATCGCCTTCCGTCAAAACCAATGTTGATGACGGGTCTGTCTAGTACACAAGCTTCGATGGTTATTGTTGAGGACACATTGATTATGACATCGCTATGCGCAAGGGTATTTGCCAGTACCTTGTAATCGGACAATCCAGATTCCCAAAAATAACCTGAAC
>CAZXXP010000074.1:0-5340 GCA_964644785.1 uncultured Nitrosopumilales archaeon
GAGAATTTGCCAAGCAGCCCGAAGGAATTCTGGGTTTATCCATCCTGGTATTGCTGGTCATAGCTGCATCAATCGCATTAACTTCTCTACCGCAAGAAACATTTACAGAATGGAGCAATCCGACATACTGGGTAAGATATCCAAAGACTGCCGAGCCTGCTTGGGTAAACTTCTTTTCATCGAGCAAACAACCCGAGCACCTGATTCTCCAGCAACCTGCTACTAATGAGGATATCCTAGGAGAGTTTAGGAGGGCAACTCATTCTTATGCGTTGGATTATTCTTACGATGACTTTCCCAACGACATCAATTTCAACTATTTTTTGAACTATGGAGCAACCCCACCGCAAATAGAGCTTAGAGTTACAAGGCCTGACGGAGAGGTTTTTTCACTTGTGCGCACAACTGCACCGTCTCCTCCAGCTCAAGTTGCAGTTTACAGATTTAACGGAACTATCTCTTCTGCTGAGAGAATCCTGAGAAATACGGTCTTGCAGCAATCTTCCAAGCCGAACTGCCCAGCCTCAGCTCTTAATGATACTAGGGCTAATGTTCTGATATTTCAGGTAAGCTGCGATAAATTTGACACAGGTTCACGAATTCTGAAAGGACGATATAATTTCGAGGCTTCGTTCTTTTTATTCGGATCAGATGACAGGGTTCAGAAGACAGAGCTGATAGTTGGAGGAAAGGTCTTTGGCTTCATGGGCACTGACGATCTTGGAAGGGACATATGGGTTGGCGTACTTTGGGGCACACCTCTTGCACTCCTTCTAGGGCTTACAGTGTCGATATTTGGGACCGGAATAGGTTTGATGTATGGTGTAGCAAGTGGCTATTTTGGAGGAAAGACAGATGAAGTCATGATGCGTTTCAGCGATATCATCATATCGTTTCCGGTGCTGTTTCTTTTGATCATAATTGCAGTTTCAACTCAGCTGACCCCCGTCCTCTTCATAGTCGTTTCCGTGGGATTTGGCTGGCCTGGTCTCTCCAAGGTAACAAGAAGCATAGCGTTGCAGTTGAAAACCCTACCATATGTAGAAGCATCACAATTAATTGGCGGGTCCAGTAGATGGGTAATGATAAGGCATCTAGTTCCCCAAATGACACCTTATGTCATAGCAAGTGTGGCGCTTTCTGTGCCTGGACCGATACTCGCCTATGCAGGTTTGAATTTCATTGGGCTAGGAGATCCAACACTTCCCACGTGGGGTAAAATTCTAAATGACGCATATACTTTTGGCGCTGGTGCAAGGCAGCTTTGGTGGTGGATAATGCCACCAGGTGTGATGTTGGCTCTAACAGCAATCTCCTTTGTGCTGATAGGAAATGCACTTGACAAGGTTCTGAACCCAAAGATGAGGAAATTGTAAGTTGGTAGAGCTCAAAGTAGACAACCTAAAGGCACATTTCTTCACGTCTACGGGGACTGTAAGGGCAGTCGACGATGTATCGTTTTCTCTAAGCGGCAAGTCTCTTGGCATTGCAGGAGAGTCTGGTTCCGGCAAGACAACTCTCGGTTTAGCCCTGATGAACCTCATCCCCGCGCCTGGAAAGATAGTTTCTGGTTCCATATTCTTGGATGGAAAGGACATTCTGCGGTTGAGTGAAGAAGAGTACAGAACCGAAGTGCGCTGGAAGCAGATTTCTATGGTATTTCAGGGAGCTATGAACGCGCTGAACCCTGTTTACACGGTAGGACACCAGTTGATGGAACCTTTGAAGTATCATTCTGGATTGGTTGGGGAAGAAGCGAGGAAAATGGTCGAAGGTGCGTTGAGTGAAGTCGGGCTCGATCCCAGCATGATGCAACGATATCCGCACGAACTCAGTGGTGGAATGAAGCAGAGGGTCGTTATCGCAATGGCCTTGATCTTGAGGCCTAAGATCGTCGTTGCAGACGAACCGACGACAGCTCTTGACGTAATCGTTCAGGCTCAGGTAATCAACCTCCTTAAGCGGTTGAAGAAAGACCTCGGGATTTCAATCATAATGATTACCCATGACTTGGGCGTGATCTCTGAGCTTGCGGATATCGTAGGGATAATGTATGCAGGTGAACTGGTCGAGATTGGCTCTGCGGAGCACATCTACAACGATCCTAAACATCCTTACACGCAAAAGCTTCTGAACGCGGTCCCAAGATTGCGAGGAAAGGATACCAAACTTGAATCTATACCTGGAATACCTCCAGACCTCAAAAGCCCTCCATCAGGCTGCAGGTTCCATCCTCGGTGCCCGTACGTCATGGACGTGTGTAAAGTCTCGAGTCCTCCATACTTTACCTTCGACTCTGACCAGAAAGCTGCCTGCTGGCTATACAAAGAGAAAGCTTGAACAATGAAAGACGATTATCTTGTCGTGGCAGAAAATGTGTCAAAATTTTTCCCCATACGAAGGGATCTTTCCGATATTGTCCTGAGAAGACCTCTGCACTATGTTAAGGCTGTGGATAACGTCAGTTTCAAGATAAAGAAGGGGGAGATTTCCGTTCTAGTTGGAGAGTCAGGTTGCGGCAAGACAACTCTTGGCAAGCTTCTACTTAGAGCTTATGTGCCCAGCGCAGGAAGGATTTTTTTTGACGGCATTGATATTTCGACTTTCAAAGGGGAGAAACTCAAGCGGTTCAGAAAGGCTGCGCAGATCATCTTTCAGGATCCGTATGCCTCGTTGGATCCGAGGTTTACCGCCTGGGATGTACTGAACGAACCACTGCATATACATAACGTCGGGAGCACGAAGGAGGAGCGCAAGGAAATAATTTTCCAGGCTATGGAAGATGTCAAGCTTGTGCCTCCTGACGATTTTCTTGAAAGATTCCCCCACATGCTCTCTGGAGGGCAGAGGCAGAGGCTTGCGATGGCCAGAACCCTTGTACTAGAGCCAAAGTTCATAGTTGCAGACGAGCCTGTATCAATGCTGGACTTGTCGATAAGGGCTGAGATTCTTGAACTGATGTTTTCGCTCAAGCACCGCAGAAATATAACGTATCTTTACATCACTCACGACCTTTCAACTGCAAGATATGTTGGGGATACAATAGGGATAATGTATCTGGGCAAGATTGTTGAAATGGGACGGGCAAAAGAAATCATAGAAAAACCCCTACATCCGTACACGCAAGCACTGCTTGACGCCGTACCCGAACCTGATCCCTCAAACAGGTTCAAGGACAGGCATGTCAGAATTACTGGCGAGATACCGAGCCCCGCAAACATACCGAGCGGCTGCTCTTTGCATCCAAGGTGCCCCTACGCATTCGCTCCATGCCCCAAGAATTACCCAGAACTGAAAGAGATTTCTGACGGACGCTTAGTTTCCTGCTATCTGTACGATCCCAAACCTTCCGAGATCAAAACAGATTGACTTTTTTCCTTTCAAGGAAATTCACAACTTCATTGAGGCTTGGAGGTCGGGTGTTTTCGCTATTTAGGTACAGATAGGCGCAGGCGTTTGCAAACTGCAGTCTTTTTTGAGGCTCCAGTTCCAGCAGGTGACCTATTATGTCTCCCGAGTCCCAGACATCCCCAGCTCCTGTAACAACGCCTTCAATATTGCCAAATGAATCTGCCCAGAGCGTTTCTCTCTCAATTGCTGTTGCGCAACCTTGCGGTGTGTGAATGTCAACGACAACGCCCAAGACATCATGCAGAGACTTTGCAGTTTTCTTGACATCGTCAACATCATAGCTGCTCGGCAGCTTCGAGGTTAGGAGTGCAGACAGAATCCTCGCTTCGTTTTCGTTTATGCTGAGAACATCAAGAAGAGATCTCTTGATTATCCTCTTGATTAGAGTGTTAATCCTGCCCTCAGCACCCGTAAGGTCAGCGGGGTCAAGGAAATTCAACCTCTCCTTCCTTTTCTGGAGGGAGAAAACGAGTTCAGCCAGATCGTTCCCGCATCTGTTTGAAGACCAGTTCACGAGCGCAACGCAACCCGAACCCGAGATTGCTCTGATATCGGCATCATTAAGTTTGTCTCCAGAGAATTCTGCTAAATCTCCAACATCGCTGACCATGACATTCACCCTCCTGCCTTTGTACGGGAATTCTATCGCAATGGTATAGCCGGGAGCACCCTCAATCACACGGACGTTGCAATTTTTCGGCTTAAACGCTGTAAACCCTCTGGCTACATCGTCGCCGACGATAAAGAGATTGGTCTTGACAGAGAGTGATGACAGTGCAAACGCAAGGTTCGTCGCGTTACCTCCCTTGATCTCGTTCTGCCTGTATCCGCGCAAGCTTCCTCCTCCAGAAGACGCCTTTTTCTTTGCATCTTCGAAGAATCTTTCAATCGAAGGGACGTAAAGAATTCTGTCGGCAAAAAAGTCTGGAAGCACTGCCGCTGATAATCTGCTGAGCTTTTCCTGCAGTTTTAAAATCTGGCTCATTTTAGAAGGGTTGTGCTTCGGACAGACTCTATGTCCTGAATTTCTGCCAGGACCGATGTAGGAACCTTCCCCTCCACTACAAGAGTGAGTTTGGGGTCTTGGGTCATGTCGGGGTCGTCTGCGAGCGCCTGTCTGATGACGATGCTGGCATCGGCGAGAACGTCAGCGACACCAGCTATGACTCCTGGCTTATAGGGGTCTGCTGAAATTACCAAAACGGTGTAGCCGAGCAGGCCTGCAATTTCTACCAAACTTGTCCCCACAGGCTTGATCTTGTTGAATATTTCCCGCAGCTGTGCATCTTCGCGTATTTGTGTTACAGTATTTCTTACAACTCTTCTGTCAACGTTTACGGCCCTTGCAAGAGCGGTATCGTAAACCTGCAAACTGCCGACGAACATTCTGCCCTTGCCATCGACTGAAATACCCAGCTGGATCATTTTCTGGACAACCGCCAGCCTGCTCCTCTGGCGCATGAATTTTGCATAAGCATTTCTCCACAAGTTCGGCAGAGGTCTCTATGATGCGGTCTTTATGGTTGTTGTTTTGTCATGGTTTAGATCTGTGCAGATTTGAATCTCTGCTCTACACCCACCCTGCACAAAGAGGGGAGGGGTTACAACAGAAGGCCAGAACAAGGTTCTTATGCACCTATCGTGCATCCCAATTAGCCCAACAAGACTGATGCACAACCGATGCACAAAAGCATACTCTGACAAGCGTAAACACACTTGTGAATGACATGGTACAAAACCTAGTTTTGAAAACTGTTTTATGACCAAAAACAAAGCGGAGAATCATGCCCCGACCGGCGGGCCTTTGTCAAAGCTCTGGGATTGTTGGTTGCAGAATACGGCGTTACGAAAGCCTTTCCATTCATGAAACTTGTAGGAGCCTGCCCCACAGAAATAACGGTTTCTGCTAAGATCGCCTCAGGGTTAGAA
>CAZXXP010000074.1:5350-9371 GCA_964644785.1 uncultured Nitrosopumilales archaeon
CTGGCTCTAACTATTTGTCTTGAACCAGATCATAGTTTGCTTAAGCCCCTCCTCGAGATCGACAGAAGGACTCCATGCAAGAACCTTCTTCGCCTTGCCAATGTCTGGGCACCTCCTCTTCGGGTCGTCGGGGGCAGCATGCTGATATACCATCTTTGACTCCGATCTTGTAAGCCTGATTATCGTCTTTGCAAGATCCATTATTGTGATCTCTCTTGGGTTGCCTATGTTGAAGACTTCCCCCGCTGTCTTTTTGTGCAGAAGCGCTTTGATAATTGCAGATACCGTGTCGCTGACATAGCAGAATGAACGTGTCTGCCTGCCATCTCCGTAGACAGTTATCGGCTTGTTTTCAAGAGCCTGAACTATGAACCTTGGCACCGCTCTTCCGTAGGCTCCCGCAGCCCTGATTCTCGGACCATAAGTGTTGAATATTCTTACGATTCTGATGTCGGTATTGTATTGTCTTCTGTATGCCATACACATGGCCTCACCAACTCTCTTCCCTTCATCATAGCATGAGCGCAGACCTATCGGGTTGACATTCCCCCAGTACGTTTCTGGAGTGGGCACGACTAGAGGGTCTCCATAGACTTCCGATGTCGAAGCAAAGAGCAGCGTAGCATCATTTCTCCTTGCAAGCTCCAAAGCTCCTGCGACCCCGTTCGTCGAAACTGCCAAAGTTTCGACAGGGTTTTTTTGGTAGTCCTCTGGAGAAGGCCTGGCGGCTAAATGCAGGATTAGATCGAACTTACCCCTTGCGTGCCAGTCCCTTGTTGAAACATCTATGCGCTTGTACTCGAAGTTTTTGCTCCCTCTTAGGTGCTCTATGTTTTCAAATTTACCTGTTGCAAGGTTGTCGTAGCAGATCACCTTGCAGCTAGCGACGAAAGCGTCGCAGAGCCAAGAGCCTAAGAACCCCGCTCCTCCAGTAATCAGCACCTCTTGCCCTTCCACATCATCTCTAACCTCCATTTGCAGCTTCAGAACGCTTTTCTTTACGAGCGGATGCAGCAAGAGTATCAAAAGCCCTTGAACATTCTGTATGTCAGCTGCTGGGCTTCCCAGTAAGACTCTGGAGTCCCGACATCCACCCAGATCGCGTTTTTGGGCAATTCTATTGCACGAACTTTTCCATTTTTGACGAGTTTCTGAATTCCGTCGGTTAACTGGATCTCTCCTCCAACACCTTCTTTGACATCTTTCAGTGCGCTGAATATTGAGGGACCAAAAGCATAGATTGGCATGAGGGCTAGATTTGAAATGAACTTTGTTGGCTTTTCAACAGCCTCAAGGACCTTGTACTCTCCCTTACCAGAGCTTTTGGATCTTATTACGCCGAACCTTTTCGGGTCTTCGACCCGTCTGACAACAAGTATTGCATCATCCGCTCCCCCAACTTTTTCACTTATGCACTTTTTGAGGTGCCATTGACCCTCTGTCACTATGAAAGTATCTCCAGCGTGAACCAGAAAGTCGTCTTTGCCTGCAAATGATTTAGCTCTAAGTACAGCATCTCCGAATCCCTTTGGATAGGGCTGGTTTATCCAATATACGGTTGATCTTTCAATCTTCTTGTAAAACATTGCAAGGTTGTCTTTCTTTTCGTTCTTACCCGAATCCCTCAACTTTTCAACATACGACATGTCTGGAGTAAAATGATCCTCTATGGCTCTCTTGCTCCTTCCAAGTATGAAACAGAATTCCCTTATTCCCACATCGTATAACTGCTCGAAGACCATTTGTAGCAGAGGTTTGACAGATAATTGTCCGTTTTCCCCCTTTGAGAATATGGGTAGCATCTCCTTTGGCTGCTCCTTTGTGGCTGGGAGCAATCTAGTACCAAGACCTGCTGCCGGTATGACGGCCTTTCTAATCACGTTTGAGCCTCTATAGAGGCGTGAAGCCGTTTGTATTTAGACAGTGTGTTTTTTCGAAGCTAATCGAAGGGTTACTGTGCAAGTGTCTTCACCCCCGATGATTTAGGATTAGGTCTTGTCCCCCTTGGCGGGTTACCACCCAAGTTGGTTCGGGTCTGTACCACAAAGAACTTGACCCTGGAGGTTGTCCTATCCCTCGTCGTGAAGACGGATTGACTTGTTCTATTACATATTAGTTGTTCTGACGCATAACTGTTGTGCAAATAGTATCATGGTTATTTGTCCGATGCCCCTTGACCTTTCAATCTTTTTTCCAGCTTCTTGAGATCCTCGATTGACTTGGCCTCATCCAAAGCCTTCCAAATGTCCTGCATTGCCTCTTTGCTTCCCTTTGGCATAGTGTTCTCAATAGTCTTCTGGATATTCGGAGGTAGCTTATCGAAATTTTCCTTTAGTTTCTCCATGTTCTCCTTTGTCGGGATTGGGACCATGACCCCCACTCCAGTCTTGGTGTCCACCGCCATCAAGAACGAGACCTTGTTCGGGTCGTCCCTAATTTCCATCATGTCATTCTGCAGCTTATGAAGTGCATCCTTGGCAGCTTCCAGCTCCGCAGGGATTTTCGGCTGGATGAGCGACCGCACAGTCTCAAGCTCCTGATTTTCCTCAGCCAAAGAGACCACTCTCCCAAAAGTCTCTCACCTCTTTTGTGACTGGTTGAGCGAATGACCATCCGTTCTTCTGCTCCTTCTTGAGGAGCCGCTTGATGACGTCACTAAAGCTGTCTGTCTCGGATTCCTTCAGCTGTTTAAGGGCCTGATAGACCTCGATCCCTACGGTCAGAATCTTGAAGCGGAGCCGATTCCACTTACCCAAGGAATTCACCACGCCTACATGTAGGCTCAGGAACTGCTGCGTAGTTCGACTGTTCATTGGCGATTGTTAAGGTGGCTCCGTACGGCTCGAGCGCTGTCCTAGCCCTGTTGCAATTCTGCAACATCAGATTCCAGCCTCTTAGATGAGCTGTAAACATGCATGCCTTGTCTATGCAAAGGTAAATAAACTCATTGATTCTTGCAACACGTGACTTGCAACTCGAAAAAAAAGCTGAGATAATGCAGGCATGTGCTCGGCACATTAGGATCATCTGGGAACTCAAGACCAGTCGCTGGGTCAGCATGACTGATCTGGCACGGAAACTATCGGTACAAAATCCGAAATCTTTGTCGCGACCTCTAAATGATCTGCAAGGGCTTGGGCTGGTCGAACACTGGCAGCAGGAAAACCCCAGAGGAGGAATAAAATTGAAGTTCTGGAGCCTGAGCCCCAGGGCAGAAAGGCTCCTTGCTCCGTTCTGGAGGGAGAATGAAGAAACGCTCAAGCCTATCGCCCCATCGGGAAAAAAAATCGAAATAACCAAGGCAGACCCGTCGGAAGTGCAATACTACCTTGGGAAAGTTCTTGACAGGAAACAAAAGCAGCTGGTGCATAGCGAGGCTATGCGGGGTCTCCTGGCAGTCTGCCGTGAACATCACCTGCCATTAGGTGAAGGGCAATACGCAGACATCCTGAAAGGGTTTAGGGTTTTGCTGGAGAACCATAGCACTAGCAAGGATGTTAGGGATGATCTTCTGCGCGCACTCGAAGCAATAGAATACAACTCTTTCTCGATAGGGGACAAAGAAACCATTGTGTGCATACGCGACAATTTCCTAGAAAGACTCGAGGAGTTGCAGAGGGTTGATCCGTGGCGTGCCACACCACCCCTTGACTATCTACTTTCCGAAGATGAAAGATTAGGCATCTACCAGGATCTTGTGAGAAATTGGATGGAGGATGTTGTTGATGATGAATCCTACCTGATGAACCTCCAGTGCTTGCTCCCACATCTTACGGTGATGTACAAGAATAAACTCAAGGAGGTTCGAGAGTGGCTCTTTGGTCTGATGGATAGCGCCAATGAGAGGATAAGCAGCAGAGCTGCGAACCTTCATAGGACCCTGACCTAATTCCAGTTTCATATGGGAATTAGCGCGCGCCTCGTATCTGCAGAAGGAAGCCTGCGTACTAAAAGATTACTAGTAGATTGCTGTGTTGGATGACTCTTATGCTCCACGAGGTATCATTTGCATGAAGAGATT
>CAZXXP010000075.1:0-9206 GCA_964644785.1 uncultured Nitrosopumilales archaeon
CTTTGGCGCTCCCGTGTACGTTATGCTTACCTTCGATCCTCCGGTTTTGACTAACTGGGCAGAATTAAGAGAGTCCTTAATGATGTTTATTCCTGAAGGCTGGTCAGTCTTAATCTCAATAACTCCTTTCACCTCCACCGTCGGGAATACTATCTTCTCCTTTGCAGCTTCGGCTAAGATTTCAATATATTTTGAGGGTAAGCTGATCTTCCTAAGGGCGTCAGCACCAGTCCTTGCGAGCTGCTCAAGGGCATCGTAGGCAGAGCCGAACTCCTCCTCAAGCATCACCATGTACTTTAGGCTGTCAACATCATTTAGCTGGACCTTCTTCTTTACTAGTTCGAGAATTCCCTTTGCCTTCTCGTGCTTCTTAACCTGAATGAGTTTCTCCTTTCTTTCCTCGCCAGAGACCTGCCTCAGCGACAGATCGACTTGCCTTCTTGCTTTGTTTATCCTTACAACCTTGAGGACTGCCTTCTGGCCTACATTGACGTATCGCTCGATGTGCTTGACCCAACCAGTAGTAATTTCAGACTTGTGCAAAAACGCGGGAAGGTTACTGTATTCGTCAAGAGTTACGTAAGCGCCGTGGTCGGTAATCTCCTTTACCGATGCTATTAATACTTCTCCCTCTTCGGGAATCTCCTGCTGTGTTGCCTCGGCGCTCATTCGCTCTGGCAATAAACGCGTAATTAATTAGCCTTTAAAACTGCTAAGCAAGATCAGCCAAGAGCTCAAAATGACAATGTTGACCAATGTCACAATCGAGCCTATCTTGAAGAATTCGTAGAAGCTAAAAGTATGGCTTGAGGATTTCCCATGGGAGTCATCGCGCTCCCTATGCTGACAGCGAATGCCAGAGTGATCAGAAATGGTGCAGGTTTGACCTTCATCTCCTTGGCAAGCCCTATGATGATCGGAGTAGCCACGACAGCTATAGTATCGTTCATCAAGAATGCCGACATGGTTCCCAAAGGCTGCAAGGATGAAGAATAGCACTTTTTGAGGTGAGCCTGCAAACGAAAGTATTTGTATAGTAAAATAGCGCAGAAGGCCTGAAGCCTCAAGCCCGGAAACTATTGAGAACATCCCAATTAGGAAAAAAATCACGTCGAGGTTTATCGCCGCATAGGCCTCTC
Organism: uncultured Nitrosopumilales archaeon; assembly: GCA_964644785.1. Lineage (GTDB taxonomy): Archaea > Thermoproteota > Nitrososphaeria > Nitrososphaerales > UBA57 > VHBL01. The sequence continues at coordinate 1,140 of CAZXXP010000075.1, forward strand.
TGATGGAAATACCGTTGAGGAATATCATAGCGACTGCACCTGCAAACATTATGGCCCATAATGGGAGGTTTATCCTCCTGAGATTCCTGAATACGATTAACCCATATACGACGAAGAATATTACTGATGCGGAATTGAATAGCTCACTTGTCATAAATGAAACTTTAAAACTGCTCAAAAAATTACAACATAGTTTCTCCGCCGTCAATTATTATGCTCTGACCCGTGATGAAATCTGAATCATTGCTAGCCAAGAATGCTGCCAATTTTGCTACATCTTCGGGTTTCCCAAGCCTCTTCAGCGGTATTGCAGACATTACATCATCCAGTTCTTTTTTGTCGAGCCAGTCTACCCATCCCGTTTTGATGCTTCCTAGGACCATTGCGTTGACCTGAATTTTTGGTGCAAACATTCTTGCCAAAGTCTTTGTAAGGCCAAGTATTCCAGCCTTTGCAACTGTATATACCAACCCTCTTCCATCGCCTACAAGTGCAGGTATGGATGAAACGTTGACTATCTTTCCAGAGCCCTGCTTGAGCATTATTCTTGATGCGACCCTCGAGCAGAGGAACGTTCCCTTCAGATCAACGTCAAGTGCTGAATACCATAGCTCATCGTCTATGTCATCAAGCTTGGCAAACCACGCTTTGTTTGAGGAATGGCCGGCATTGTTAACAAGTATGTCAAGTCTTCCGAATTCTTTGGTGGCAACCTTCATCAATGTTTCAGTATCACTCTTCTTTGAGACATCGGCTTTAACCGCTATAGCTTTGCTTCCTAATTCCTTGACAAACTCTTTAGCAGCAGTTTCGGATTTGGCAAAGTTCACAACTACCGAGGCGCCTTCTTTTGCAAATTCCAGCGCGATAGCTCTACCTATCCCTTTCGACGAACCCGTTACAACGGCAACCTTGCCCTTAAGGCGCATTTAGAGTAGCGCCTTTGATGGTGAATATAACCTAATTGCAGATCAACAAATAAATAATTTGAGATCGAATTGACTCTGTGAGCATAGATTTCATCATAAGACAAATGAAGACCATAGCAGTCGTGGGGCTTTCAAAAGACCCGTCAAAGGAAAGCCATTCAGTCTCGATGTACATGAAGGAGCACGGCTACGAAATAATTCCTGTCAATCCTACAACAGGCGATATCATGGGTTTGAGGTCCTATCCATCATTATTGGCGATTCCTGACGATGTAAAGAAAAGGATTGACGTTGTCGACGTATTCAGAAGGGCAGAGAATGTTCCTCCAATAGTCGATGATGTGATAAAGCTCAAAAACTTTGCCAAAAAACCTCTAGTTCTGTGGATGCAGCTGGGAATCATCAATGAAGAGGCGGCTAAGAAGGCTAGGGCTGCGGGCATTGATGTTGTTATGGATGCGTGTATCAGGACTGAGCACAGGAAGAGACTCTAGCTGCTTGGAGCAGGTTTTTTGGCCTTCTCAGCATACTTTTCTATCTCCTTCTCAGTAAGCCTTCGCATCTTCTTTGTGTCAACATCGATGACTGCCATCTTGATGTGTTTAGTTCCTGTCTTGTCCTCACTGACCAAGTAAACGGCCTCTATGGCTAATATGGCCGCATCGTCTACGCTTATGTCGTCACTATATTTCTGCTCGAAGAACTCAGTAACTTGCTCGCTTCCAGCACCGATTGCAACTGCATTGTAGCCGACATAGTTTCCGCTAGGGTCAGTCAAGAATAGATGAGGTCCACTTCTGTCAACGCCTGAGATTATCAGCGAAACGCCAAACGGCCTGACGCCTGCAAACTGGGTAAATTGTTGAGACAAATCTGAAATCTTCTTGGCTAACACTTCAACGTCTACGGATTCATCGTAAATGAGCCTGTTGCTCTGCGCGACGACCCTTGCTTGGTCGACTTGAACACGAGCATCGGGAATGTACCCTGCTGCTGCAACGCCGAGATGGTCATCTACCTGAAATATCTTCTGTGTGACACCAGAGGTTTGTAATTTCCTTGGTTTTTCATCTACCGCTAGCACTACGCCTTCTTTCGTCTTTATACCTACAGCTAGGCTGCCCCTTCTAACGGTCTCTATGGCATATTCTACTTGGTAGAGCCTTCCGTCAGGCGAGAAGACAGTAATGGCTCTGTCATAACCTGAAGCTGCTGGAAACATGTGTTATCATAATGACGACCCTTTTGGCACATTTAAATCTTTTAACGAAATTCTTAGGGACATTGTTGGTTGGCTGACAAGAACTGGCTTTACGAAACCGAAACGTGTCAGATTCATACTGCTTCTGATCATCCCTACAAAGGTCAGATAACGGTGAATGACACGGGTTAGCTAATATAGTGCTTGATAACGCGCAGCCCCGTGTCTAGGGGGACAGACGACAAGGAATTTGCAGAGTATAGGGATGTCATAGACAGGAAAATCGAGGAATTGTTTCCCGAGAATGACGTAATCCATACGCTCGCCCGGAAGACGCTCTCCAAAGGGAAAAGAATACGGGCAATTCTCAGTCTCCTATCCTGCGAGACGTATTGCGGCGATTATCATGCCGCGATCCCTCTTGCAGTGAGCTATGAACTAGGACACGCAGCGGCACTAGTCCAAGACGACATTATAGACCGTGCTGACAGGAGAAGAGGTCTCCCTACAGTACATGCAGAGAGCGGTGAAGTAATTGCGATGCTGGTCTGCGATCTTTTGATATCCGAAACCTATACTGTGCTTTCGCAGTACAAGAACCTTGATCTCCCTGCTGGAGCCATTTATGACATCCTCAAGATTGCCGGGGCTGCCTCAAAGGCTACCGTAATGGGCGAATACTTGGACATGGAACTTGCGAGAAAGGAGACAGCATCGATTGAAGAATACCTAGAGATGGTGAGAAACAAGACCGGAGCGCTTTTGGGAGGACCCGCAGCCTGTGGAGCCGTCATTGGGAGAGGAACAAAGGATGACATTCGATTATTCTACAGTATTGGAGAGAACCTTGGAATAGCCTACCAGATATACGACGACGTATTAGATGTAATGGGCAACCCCTACAAGATAGGAAAACCCATCTTTAACAACATAATTAACGGAAAGAAGAACATTCTGGTTTTGCATCTGATCAATAACGGTTCGAAGCAACAATTGCAAACCATACTCGGGCTCAGGGGAAAGGCTGAACCGACTGATGACGAGATCAATCAATCTAGGGAGGTATTCAGACAAGCTGGCTCTATTGAATATGCCAACAAGCTAGCCAGAGAATATGCGGAGAAGGGTGGAGTAGGCATACTACAACTACCTAATCCAGTCAGAGACAAGCTCTTGAAGCTCTCCGATTACCTAGTTAGCAGATTCGAGTATTGAATTCTTAATGGGCCAGGGCGGACTTGAACCACCGACCTTCGCTGTGTAAGAGCGACGTCCTAACCGAGCTAGACGACTGGCCCAGGTAGGCCAGAATTTGCATTTTCTAATAAGCATTCCAACGTCATCGACGAAGCAGTATCTTCATAGTTTTGATCAACACCATCATACTTTACTCATTTACTTAGCTTTTTACAATTGGCTTCATTCTTTAAGCATGATATTCTCCCGCGTCAATTTTACACAGGGGCTCATGCAAGGGAGTACACTTTCCGTCTTGTATCATTAGGATCCCTTGTCTCCCTTATGACATTCTGACTGAGAAGAGAATCCAGCGATGATTGTATAGTCCTTCTCGGCAGTCCAGACATCTGTATTATCGCGGTTTGATCCAGAAACTTGTTGCTTTGCATAAGATAGTAAACAAATTTAGTTGCGGGAGAGCCTACGACATTCCCGCTGGGCTTTAGCATCCCGAATGTATCACCTCTTAGCTGCTGCTTCTGTGTCTCCAGAGCCCCTATGCTCCTGAACGCTATATTTCCAAGATTTACATTCGAACCAAAATGGACTATCAACGCTGCCTGCTGCTCCTCCAATGGAGCTTCGAACATCAATTGGTCGGGAGAAAACCTGCCAGAGATAGCATCCACCCAGTTCCACTTTATACCTCCGTTTTCGTCATAAATTCCTACGGATTTCCCAGATTCCCTTCCTTCGACAATTACATATTTGCTCCCGAGCGATATGGCCTTCTGAATGCCAGAAACAGTTTCCTCTAGGCTGAGCTGGTTTTTGGGATCCTTCTTCCCAACTTCTATAACATAATCCAAGCCGTTAGATACAATCTCCGCAATAAGGCTCTGCTTGCTTTCTCCCATCTCCGTAATACCTTCGCTTATCTCTATGGTGTCAAAGCCAACCTTACGAGCCGCCTTTATCATCTGACCACTCTTCCCTTTCGCAAGAGCTATCTCCAGAAGAGTTCCTCCTGTAGAAACCTTCACTGAATTCTTGTGGTAGAACTCTATTCTGGATCCAAGTTTGTTCTCACTCAGCAGTGTAGAAAGCCCCCAGCCTATCTTTACGATGTCAACGTAATCTCCCAAGGATTCAAATTCTTCTTTGTCGATCCCCTGCAGTCTATCTAAAACCATCGTAATCCCCTTTTCTCTGGGTTTGCCATACCTTGGTGTAAAGATGTCCGCTAGGAACCTTGATAACCCTAATTGTATGCCGATATTGCTCATTTCTAGCACATTTAGACGTGTTTCCATCAGTTTATTAATATAACGGCGTTATGACCATACGATAGGTATGCAAGCGTCGGCCAGTCACGTCGTTCACAAGCCTGCATTGCTCTACTGTTAAAACTGCAAAAAAGGTGTGTATTTTGCGTTCATCAGTAAAGATACTAATTTCATCTATAATCATTGCGGCAGTCTTAGCCGATGCTCTTCTGGTTGCACAGCCAGCAAAGGTAGCGGACAACATGGAAAGTTCTAAGAAAGTTGATGCGATAAGGGTCGGATATTTTCCCAACATCAACCATGCAGTTCCAATAATTGGCATAGCGCGCGATTCGTTCAAAGAGGCTTTTCCTGACGTTGAAATCAAGACTACAATATTCAATGCTGGACCATTTGCAATAGAAGCACTCTTTGCAGATCAGATTGACCTAGCGTATGTTGGACCTAATCCCGCAATAAATGGCTACGTAAAATCTGGCGGAGCTCTAAAAGTAATCGCAGGAGCCGCAAACGGTGGCGCAGTATTTGTCGTAAGAAACGATTCTGGCATCAATTCGGAAGCAGACTTTGCTGGTAAAACATTTGCATCTCCCCAATTGGGAAGTACGCAGGATGTTGCACTCAGAGCCTACATTCTGGGCAAGGGATACAAACTTGCAGAGCAGGGAGGCAACGTTAGAATAATTCCCGTGCAGAACCCCGACATACTCACTCTGTTTCTGAAAAAGGAACTTGACGGAGCGTGGGTGCCAGAACCTTGGGGTGCAAGGCTCGTAAGGGAAGCCAACGGGAGGATATTTCTCGACGAACGGCAGCTCTGGCCCGAAGGGAAGTTTGTCACTGCACTGATAATCGCTAGAACGAATTTTCTTGAAGAGCATCCAGGCCTTGTCGAAAAGTGGCTCAGGGTTCAGGTTGATGTTGTGCAGTGGATAAATGATAACAAGGCAGAAGCCTCCAAAATCCTGAACGGCGAGATAAAGAAGATGACGGGCCTTTCTCTCAATGAGGATGAGTTAAAAGATGCCATGGGAAGAATAGAAATTACCTACGATCCTGTCAAGCAGTCACTCTTAAAGTCTGCAGACGACGCTTATGAGCTCGGATACCTTGGTGATAAGAAGCCTGACCTGTCGAACATTTACGACCTGCGGATGCTGAATAAGGTCTTGGCGGAGAAGAAGATGCAGCAAATTCAGGAGTAGAAAATGTCTAAGCTTGAGCTAAGGGGCATAACAAAATATTACGAAACTGGGAACGGGAGACTTCTTACCCTTGACAATATCAGCTTGACCGTAAATGATGGGGAGTTCCTCTGCATCGTCGGGCCTTCTGGCTGCGGAAAGAGTACCCTCCTGAACATAATCGCAGGGCTCGAAAAGCCTCAGGAGGGACAAGTGCTGCTGGATGGGCAACAGGTAAACGACACCTCTCCTGACAGGCTAGTAGTATTTCAGGAAGGCGCTCTATTCCCGTGGCTTACAGTGCTCCAGAACGTCGAATTCGGATTAAGCATTGCAGGCGTTGAAAAGAGCCAGAGACAGGAGATAGCAAGGCGCTATCTTGACATGATGCACCTCGCAAGATTCGAGAATTCCTACATTCATCAACTGTCAACGGGAATGAAACAGAGGGTTGCGATAGCGAGGGGGCTTGCCATGGACCCTCAGGTGCTTTTGATGGACGAACCGTTTGCTGCCCTTGACGCGCAGACTAGGGATATGCTGCATGCCGAACTCCAGAACATCCATGCAAAGACCAGAAAGACGATAGTCTTCGTAACGCATAATGTCAGAGAATCTGCTTGTTTAGCAGATAGAGTCTTGGTATTGACGTACAGGCCTGCAACCGTAAAGAGGGAATTCCCGATAAACTTCCCCAGGCCACGGCAGATAGAAGACCACTTTGTAGTAGATACTGCGAAGGTGATCTTTGCTGAGCTCAAAGATGAAGTACAGAGAGCGGTGAACGAGCAGCTTGTCAGATAAAAGCAGAATCAACGAAATTGCCGATGCTCTACTTTTCCTAGCGGTGCTTCTGGGAGTCTGGGAACTAGTTTACAGGCTAGCCATTTATCCGAGTTACCTGTTCCCTTCCCCAGCAATGGTAGCATCTTCCCTCATTGCGACAATAAACAGGGGCCTCCTTCAGATTGGAATACTGACGAGTCTGACACGGCTTCTAATAGGCTATTCAATATCAATAGTTTTAGGAGCTGCAATAGGGCTTGCGATGGTGAAGTCTCCCTATCTGGGAAGGACTCTAAGGCCCTTTGGAGTTGGGATACAATCATTTCCGAGCATCGCTTGGGTTTCGCCAGCAATACTGTGGTTCGGGTTCAACGACTACGCCATGATCTTCGTTACCGTCATGGGCGCGGTGTTCTCCATAACTCTGGGCACTTACGATGGCATAAGAAACACTTCTCCAACATACATCAACGCCGCAAGAAACATGGGGGCCAAAGGCGCTAGGCTGTTCTTCTTTGTCATGCTCCCAGCAGCCTCTCCTAAAATTGTCAGCGAGCTAAGACATGGGTGGTCTTTTGCATGGCGCTCGCTTATTGGTGCGGAGATGATCATGGCTACGCTCGGCCTTGGAAATCTGTTGATGTATGGAAGGGAATTGAACGATCTTTCGCTGGTATTTGCAGTGATGATAGCCATATTCGCAGTAGGACAGGTCGTTGATAGGCTACTGTTTGAAAACCTCCAGAACAGGATATCAGAGAGATGGGGTCTCTCAACAGAGCCTATATCCATTTAGAGTGTCCATCTCTGTGCAAAAAAAATGAGGGGGGGTAAAATATGAAACGAAAACATGGTAAAGGAGTAGGTAATAGAGTGATAGAGTACTTGAATAATTTATACCTTTGAAATCAGCTAGGAAAAGTTATAACGCGAAAACTATAGCGAGTAAAGCCATGGAGATACACCTCGGCAACCTCAAGGACAAGTCAACGGACCTAGTGAAGTTTCTAGAAGAAAAAGCTGGCATAAAATCATCTGCTTCAGACGGCAAGGTTTCAATAGAGGATGAAAAGATCAGGAAATCGCAGGTCAAGACATATCTGAAGAGGTTTCTTTATGTCAACAAGAGCAGGGAAGACCATAGGATTTCTGTCGATGGAGATACCCTCAAAGTACTGTCTGTTAAAATGGAAGAGGAAGAAGAGGAAAAGTAGCTCCCTACATTTGTCAGAAGCTCTGAAACTTATTTAACGAGCATTAAGAGAAGTTGGCTCGTGTCTAAGCCAGAGAAGGATATCAAGTCTCCGTGTTTTGTGGAGCTTGCAAGCGTCAAAGACCTCGCTAGGCTGGCATGCGCCATGGAGAGGGCCCCCTTACCAGTTTTTGCAATAGAATCCGAACATGAGATCGTATTAGCAGTGCAATTAGACCTATTCATGGGCAGGCCAATATTTTACTATGCAAAGGCAAAGGAGAGAAAGGCGCATCTTGGGTACAGAAGC
>CAZXXP010000076.1:0-8891 GCA_964644785.1 uncultured Nitrosopumilales archaeon
GAAGGGGGATCAATCGAGTTGCTCTGGCATCAACAGCGTAGAGGCATTAGCAGGCCTCTCCAAGATTGCCGCCAAAGGATAGGTTGACCTCAATCAGTAGGAGGCTTTCAAATAGCCGGATTATTCGCAATAGCGGCAATATCGCTGGGATTGTTTCTGCTTATCGAGAAGAGGGCAGCTGCGCCTTTGATTGACCTCAAACTGATGACTCACAGGACGCTCCTTCCTGCAACCATAATTCTAATGATTGTCGGTCTTTGCACTTTCATGGTTTACCAGACAATACCCATCATGATAAGAAGTCCCGAGCCATTTGGGTTTGGAGGAGACGCGATTGTTACCGCAAATGTACAACTTCCGTTTATGATTATTCTTCTGATTGGTACTGTAGGGTCTGGTTTTGTACTAAACAAGATAGGTAACCTAAGGCTAACCGTAATGGGAACCATAGTAAGCACTATCGGATTCTTCAGCCTTCTCGCATTTCATTCAACAGAATTGATGGTCGCCACTACTTTAGCTATAATAGCTGCGGGACTGTCACTTTCGTTTGCTGGTGGTTTTAATATCGTATTGGTATCAGCGCCAATACAAGAGACTGGAATAGCTCTTGGGATGACTCTGCTCCTTAATCTAATAGGGCAGTCTATCGGACCAACTGTCGCAGCGCTTTTCCAGCAGACGCATCAGGGAACCGTGGAAGGGATTGCTGGTAGATTTCCCACGGCGGAAGCGTACACCCTAATATTTGTCACATCTGCGGTCATGTCGGTGACATCTGTCATCCTCGCACTGGCATTGAGCAGAGGACGACAAAGGACTCTATCAATTGGTACTGCCGCAGGCGGCACCACACAAAGTGGTTAGAAGTTCTTAACGGAGCCTTTAGGCGGGGTTAGAAAAAAAGTATCAAGTAAGAAACGCATGATTTAACCTTGGTTATAACAGTGTGAGGGGAGGGATTTTGGCGCTAGAACAACTTGCGAGTTGCCCCATAAGGATTTGGCTTACGAAATTCTTAAGGAACTGAAAGAGAACAAAGAACAATGTTGTCCTTACTAGGGGCTATTTTCCCTTCTTTCTGGAGGCAACTACAGCAGATATCACTAAGAGCGCTACTCCGAACCCCGCTATGACATATGAGAGAGGACTTACGGTCTCGACAGTAACTGTCTTCGTAACTTCCCTTGGGACCTCTCTGATCACTTCTTTCGGAACCTCCTTGACTACCTCTACAGGAACTTCTTTAATTACTTCCTTAACGACTTCTTTTATTACTTCCTTTGGAACTTCCTTAACGACTTCTTTTATGACCTCAACAGGCACTTCTTTCACCACCTCCTTAACGATGACTTGAGGCGGAGGGTTTCCAATGGGTTGCTGGGAAGGGGCAGGGACTTGACCTAAGGGGGGAAGTGGCGGTGGAGGTGGTGGGGGTGGTAGAGGAGTTTCTCTGGCTATCTTCCAGATAGCGCCTCCTTTGATATCATTGTAGTAAAGAGTTCCCTGAGGGTCTATAGCGAGTAGGTGTCTGGAAGTGCCATCACTTTTGATAACTACTGGAGTCGATGTGCCTTTCGCAAGTATCCGCACACTAGTATCATAATCGATGAAGAAGACATTACCCTCAGAATCGGCAACAATCCCGGTGGTAAAAGTATAGCCATTTGCGAGGACTTCGGGGATCGAGGAGCCCTTAGAGAGCCTCTCCACTGTACCGAATCCGCAAGTAGTGTAGTATAATTCTCCTAGAGGATTGATGAAGACACTGCCAAATCCGTGGCTCAGATCCCTTGGACCGGATGCCGTCAAGACAGTCGTAAGTGACCTTGATACAGAGTCATATCTTAGAATCTTGTCTCCGCATACTTCGCCAGTAATGAAATAGATATTTCCATACGCATCCGAGGATAGATAGCTTGGAAAGTTCTGGCCTGTAATCAAATCAACAGGCTTAGTCGATCCTGTAGGAAGCATTCTAATCGTTCCTTTTTCGTATTCAGAAAAGTACAGATTGCCTGCGTAATCAATGCCTAATCCTCTAGGAGAATAGAGCCCACTCAGGAGCACCGCAGGGTAACTTGAACCCTTTGACAGTGAAAGCAGTTGACCAGCGCCAGCGCCGACCCAGTAGATCGTGCCGTTGCGATCCAGCCCAATTCCTAGAGGAGACGATAATCCCCCAATTACGGATTGGGAAGAAAGGTAGACTGGTGCAGCATGAGCCTCGATAAACCCTAGGCCTAGTATTACTACCAGGAGAGTTAGCAGTAAGCTGATGCCCCTAGCAATGGTCATTGGTGCATCGTACCATTAGACCGTATAAAGTCTTGTGAAATCTGGCTCCATGCCTAACCACCTATACCTCTTGCTCACTATATAGATTCAGAGCGGAGTCTGTGGGATTATCGAAGCGACCTCACCTTAAGAGATCTATCCATGCTAGAAATTTGAATTAATTCTGTCCAGGCCACTCTACTATTGACATGTTGACTATCAGCCGTGTATTCGTTACTATTATGTAGCCCATTCCCACCGCCCTGCCTATTTCCGCGAAGGACTTCAGCTCATGAGGTTTTACCTTCTCCTCGATTTCGCTTCCTTCGTTTGTTGCCCTTCTCCAGCTTACAACTTTAACGGATCTAATAACAGAATACTCTTTGTCTGACGGAACCGAATTGACAACACTCTCTTGATATCCGAATGGGCCGCCACCAATAGTACCATTTACAAAGATATAGATCTCTCCAACTTTGGGAAATCGGGCTTCGTTCAGGGTTGGGTTTACTTTCACCCTCTGGCTCAGTAACCTTCCGAGAATATTTTCAGCGGGCTCGGAAACTTCGTATACAACAAATCTAACTTCGCCTCCATCGTGAAGCCCTTTAGTTGTGGGAGCAAGAGGTCCGACTCCAAATTCGTTTGAGAGATATATTGTGGAAACTCCGATAATAAAAATTGCTAGAACAGAAGCAAGTAGTATGCGTCTTGACACCATACCACTTTACTTGGGAACTCTAGCACTTTTTAATTTTATTCACGTCCGTTTTCCATGAAGCCCTAGGTTCTTATTAGAATTGATTGATAAAGCGCTGTAGAACCCAAGGAGGTATCAGAACCATCCAAGGAAAAATAGATAAGTCAGATGGCTTTCCCTCTCTTGGGTTGATGTCTAAGGTCGATATGGACAAGTATCGAGCAGTCTTTATGCCTCAGGACGAAATCCCCACATCTTGGTATAACATTCAGGCGGATTTACCCGAACCACTCCCACCTCCGCTCGACCCGGGAACCTTGAAGCCAGTATCACCCGAGCCTCTGTTCCGAATCTTTGCCAAGGAGATTGTCGCTCAGGAAGTCTCTCAGGAACGGTACATCAAGATCCCTGAAGAGGTACTCGAAGCTTACCAATCGATCCCCAGACCAACACCTTTGGTTAGAGCAAAACGTCTTGAGCAATATCTCAAGACGCCTGCCGAAATATATTACAAGTGGGAGGGTGTAAGCCCCGTTGGAAGCCACAAGACGAACACCGCAATACCACAGGCATACTATAACAAGAAGGAAGGGGTGGAAAGGCTGGCCACGGAGACAGGTGCAGGACAATGGGGTTCTGCCCTGGCAATGTCATCAGCAATTTTCGGCCTAAAATGCACGGTATACATGGTCGCAGCAAGCTATAAGCAAAAACCTGGGCGACGAACCATGATGGAGACTTGGGGTGCAGAAGTCTTTTCGTCCCCCAGCAGAAGGACTAAGTTTGGAAGAAGTCTCCTAGAGAAGAACCCTGATGAACCTGGTTCATTGGGGATGTCCATAAGCGAAGCCTTGGAAGATGTCCTAGGAGATGAAAATACAAAGTATTGTCTAGGCTCCGTGCTGAACCACGTACTGATGCATCAGACAGTTATTGGGCTCGAAGCAAAAAAGCAGTTCGAGATGATAGATAAGTACCCCGATGTCATTGCTGGTAACATAGGCGGAGGCTCTAACTATGGGGGTTTCTGCCTGCCGTTCATGTCAGACAAGCTACATGGCAAGAAGGAGACAGATTTTGTTGCCTGCGAATCCAAGGCTGTGCCTCACACGACTAGAGGCACGTACACTTACGACTTTGGAGACACCGCGGGAATGACACCGCTACTAAAGATGATAACACTAGGAAGGGATTACAAGAATCCACCGATACACGCGGGCGGTTTGAGATACCATGGGATGGCACCCATAATCTCATACCTGATTTCGAAAGGTTACATGAGGTCTCTAGCATACCATCAGAACAGCGTATTCGAGGCAGCAAAGATATTCGCCAGAACAGAAGGAATCATATCGGCGCCCGAGTCGGCTCATGAAATAAAGTTCGTTATTGATGAAGCCCTGCGATGCAAGGAGAATGGCCAGAAGAAGGTAATAGCCTTCAACCACTCTGGTCATGGGCTTCTTGATTTGGCCGGCTATGAAAGTTTCTTAGCTGGAAAGCTTGAAGACTGGGAGCCAACACAAATAACGGTACCCACATTTGTGAAAGCGTAACAGCTACCAGATTTGCCTTGGTCTCGGGAGCAGATAGTCGAATTGCTCCAATCATAGATTGATCTTATCTTGTGCGGTTGGCAGATTTTTCAACGAACCTGTAATACGGAGGGGTTGACCTCCTTCCCACTCGAAAGTTCTTTTAGGGACACAGCAGACGGGCCGTTTCACGATGGGGTTGTGGATAAGAACTCTGTTACATCCGAATTATCGCGCCACGAAACTCCATTCGCTCCTCACAGTTTATTCATCAAATGGATGGTATTATTCGAATTAACAGACACTAATAGCCCTAGAGCATTAGGGTGAGCCCAATGGATCTTGGAGAAATAGACTCTCAGAACAACATCGTAACTAATCACTGTGGAGTTTGATTACCTCCAGTTTTAAGCGAAGCAACGATATAGACATCACCAAGAACCACGCAGCAAAGAGCAGGTTCCCTGGGCCTATTACACGCGACGTACTGTCTAGGGTGTTGTTGGCCCCTTATGATCGTTCTTTTCGTAGTAGGTTCAATGAGCCTGCTGTGGATGGGAGTAGTTTCTATTCTAATCTTTGCGGAGAAGGTAGGAGTAAAACAGCGTGTTTTCTCAATCGCTGTGGGCGCAGCGCTTCTTCTCTTGGGGGGGTCGTCGCCGCTCAATATTTCTGGATTTTCTGACAATCAACTATCCATCAGTGGGCGCAGTATGATACGGGGGTGGGATTTGAACACTAAACTACTAGTAAACAGAACGCGTATGGTGCACGGCCAAGTTCGTCTGATTTCATAGCCCTAGAATATGGCGTTATTTGATCGCGGATATGGAAGCGAGATTTTAGGGAGTAGCTACAAACGTAAATACTGCTTTTGTCAGGTCAGGTTAAATGTCTGACGAGCCACTAGTGGAGAAACAAAGGTTCACCTCTGGCCCAAGGGCGGTATGGCTCCTTATCGGACTGATCGCCATCATCGTCGCTTTGTTTAGTGTTTGGATCAATCTTGAATGGTCCATCAGTCAGCATGTTTACTCAACAAAAGCTGGGCTCGACTGGTTCGGCATCACATTCTACCACAACTACCTCTTCGTTGCAGCTGCTCTTTTCTCTCTTCTCTTCATAAACCCGAGAGTCGGCAAGAGCGACCTCTGGAAGAATTTTTCAACCATCACTAAGCGGATAAGGCAATACACGGACGAAGTGGTAGAGCATCGGCCAGAGAAAGAGATGAACGTTTCGCTGTGGGTACTCTGGCAGGTGTTCAAATGGGCTTCCGTGTTTTCCCTGTTTGTCTCTAGACATGCTTTCCCACTACTGGACGAGGTGATGAACCCAATAACGATGATGGTTGGGGGGCTGGGCGATTGGTCCAGCATTCTCCGCATATTCACGCTCCCCCTATTTCCCGCATCCGGCGAAGAGCTGGTGCACCTCATGCCAGCGATGGAAATTCAGTTTAAAGTCTTCTCGTACGTAGTATCGGCGTTTCTTGTTATCTTCGCGATCAGAATGTCCCTTCGGTTTCTTGCAAACTTGACGACGAGAAGGACCGACATCTGGTTAAAGAATCTGCTTGCATTATTTGGGGCGATAGCCTTCGAGATAATTCTTGGAGCTCCGTACTGGCTTATGAATGTGGCTACTCCGTATGTATACAGTATTGCTTGGGTAGCATTCCTCGGCATCGTCTTTGGATGGTTCTACACCAGAAAGAGGAGAGAACTTCAACCAAAAAGGCTTGGCATCTACAAGATAGTTGCTGGGCTACTCGTGGTCTTATTCGTCATTCAGTCTGCATCTGGCGCGTACCTTTTCTTCAATTGGAATAACAACTACTTGGCCTCCGAGTGGTATCCTCAGACACAAAAGGAAATAGCCGTCACAAGATGGTCAGCCGGATTGGATGCAATCCAAGTCAACTCACTTCTTAGTCTACCTACAAGCAATACATCGACGATTCTTCCTCTTGTGAGGCAATGGGACCAGCGGGCAGCTGCGGTCACCAACACAAAGGAGATAGGTGCTTACAACTGGATGGCGCTATCCAGTTCTGAAATAGTCTTCTACCATAACACCGAGTACTGGGTTTCTCCAACCACACCAGCATTCCCATCGACCGATTGGATAAGCCAACACCTCATTTACACACACGCATCAAAAGTTCTGATGATAAACACACACAATGGCTCGGTTATCTCTCCAATCGATGGATACGGTATTCCTTCTGAGCCGCCCCTCTACTATGGAGAAGGAGCGGGTTTCGACCAGAACGTGTACGTTCACCTCCTTGGCTATGATGAAGTTCAGAATGCGTCATATTCGGGAATGCCTGATTATACACTGTCAGGCTTGCAGAAAGGCATGTGGTTCACGTTCTCTGAGGCTCAGCTCGGGTTTGCATTCTCAAGCGGAGAAATAGAGATGCTCTGGAACAGGAACATCTTCAACAGGGTGCAGAGCGTGCTGATCAGCGGCATGGTCCAAGATCCGGCAGCATATCTGGTGTCGGACGGGAAGAACGTCTACTTTGTCTCCCAAATCTACATAGATTATCCCCTCAAGTCTGGGTTCGCTGCCAGCGACTACCTGAGGTTTTTCGGCGTGGTGCTAGTAAATGTGAGTGACGGGAGCATGCAAGGGTACACCGTCTCCAACCTAATTGGCACCAACAGCTCCGACTTCATTACACAGTATTACCAAGAATACTATGGCGGCTGGAAGGAGCCCCCTGCGTGGCTAATACCCCAACTGAGGTACCCTGAACAGCTCCTGGGAACGCCGTCGGTTTTTGGGCAATTGGACTATGACTTTGTGTTCCACGTCAACGACCCATTTGTCTTCAGAGCGCGAAGCCAGTTCTACGAGCGGCCCGAAAGCAATACCGTCCAGTACATCCCTTGGGTAGATGGTGAGAAGACCTACTTCGTGGGACTTCAGCTGGTCCACTACCGAAGTGCTGTCAGCAAGAACCTTGCTGGAATGTATATCGCATATGGAGGGGATAGGCTAGGGCAGATATACCTCTACCAGAATCCCTCGGAATCGGCTCCGATAATTGGTCCGTCTGCGGCCGAAAATGCCCTCACTACGAATAGCCAGGTTAGAACTCAACTTACACTGCTGCCAAACTACAGGTTTGGCTCCTACCTCCTGTATTCGGTTGGTGGTCATTTGACGTACTTTGTTGCTGTTTACACCAACCCCGGAGCTTCGGGTGTGGTTACGCAGCTCCCGTTCATGACAGCCGTCAGTCCGAGCACAGCTACGGTTGGTGTGGGACAAAGTGCTGCATTAGCCTACAATAGCTTGGGAACTGGGAATCTGACAACGATAGTGAAGAATGATCGTCCAGCTCTTGTGAAGCAGGTAGCGACTATCATATCGACAGCGGGATACACGCTGGTGAACGTTACGTCCGTCAATCCGACTGTCTGGGTGAACGCAGCGACCGTCTCTCTGAGCGGCGTGGGGCTTAACGAAGTAGTGGCGCAGGTAACAAGTCTGCTTAACACTTACGGAGGCGCCAGTGTAGGCCGCACAGTCTACGAGTGGAACGATAGCTCAGGGAACCTGAATATTGGCGTCTTCCAGCTTCGTGGTCAGGGCCTGATCGAGCTGCATTACGTAACGATCTATCCTTGATGTGTTAAGCTCGTTGGAATCAACGTCTGGTTAGAGCAATTACCGCTACCAAGATTATAGCGATGAGTGCCAAGACCATCAATCGAAGAACTCCGTTTCTCTCCCAGATCGTTATGTTGGCGTTAATCTGCGCGAATGGATTTCTCGAGTTAAGCATCCTCGCCAGCTGATGGGCCTCTTCGTAGATGAATATTCCACCATCAACTCTTATCGTGGTATCGTTCTCGAAAACAAAGGAATGTCCGTTAACTGCCAGCGGCAAACGTGACTTTCTGTTATACCATTCGCGAAACTGCTCTTCACCGGTGCGCATCCGACCAATATTATTGCATTGATGAGCTATTTCTGCTTAGTGGCTCCTCGGAGACGGTCATATGCTTCTGCAATTCCTTGCGTATGAGCTGTGTGCTCCTTAGCCAGAGTGAAAAGCGGCAAAATACTCTCTTGATATTGCCTAGCCAATTAAATGGTAATCTTTTGGTCTCAGCAACAACTGCTGCTTCCTACCAACCGCCCATCCGACCTATTCTTTCCAGTCTTTCCTCCGGACTCCCTGGAATTGGTACCTTTCCAGTCCTACCGCTTTTTTCTACTTTACATCTTCCCCTCCGTACATGCTTCCCAAGATTCTTGACAACCTTGTGACATTTAGGGCAGACAGGCAAACGTTGTGTATTGATGCATGTGACCCTTAAGCCTTGTTCTGGGATCGATTGTAGATAGCGAGCAAGATA
>CAZXXP010000077.1:0-8665 GCA_964644785.1 uncultured Nitrosopumilales archaeon
GCCCTCATCGACCCTTTATTATTGACAGGGGTGGAATGATTTCGTGATAAAACACGCATAAGTAGGACTCTGACTCATGCAAGTAAGCCAATACGGGAGGAACACCTCAACAATTTGTTACACCTGCGTTAGTGTTAACTAGATAGTTTTCCTAGCTGTAAACGATAGCCAATAGGACTTTCACATATATATCCGTCAGCATCACCCCCCCCAGTTTGTGGTACTTGGTTACAAACATGCTCTTTGCAAGGACGACTATCGGTGGTTGATTAAGCCACAATATTAGATAAGTCAACTACTTTAGCAGTCTAGAAAGAAATTGGTCATTGCGGCCGGCGACCGTGGTAACAACAATCAAAAACAATACTGGTTTTGATCTTTTTTAGCGTTGTCTGAAAATAATAGAGCAGGGAATGCAGTCAAAGGCCCCAAAACCTGCCATAATCTATCCTCATTACCCCATGGGGTAAACGTGCCAGAAACGTAAAAGAAACAAGGCTGTAGCGGCGAACTGCACTCCAAGAAAGTATCAGAGTCTATTGTATGCAAAACAATGCTTTCCACTCTTTGACTTGCGATATTCGCGCGGAAAAAAAACCAGATCAAAAGATGGTGGGGTAATGGTGCTATTGCTGATTAGTGATAGGGATCTATACACTAGGGAATATTCTGCAAAAACAATAGTATATACGATATCAGCAGTTTGCATTCTATATTCGCAATCCTGCGCCAATGGTTAGTTTTCAGGGCAACACCAAAACGCCGTCAGATGGCGAACTTTTGTTAGTGCAGATATGATATGTGATTTTGTAGTTTCTTGATCATAGGCATTATCGACATCGATATCGATGTCGATATCAACAAAGCCAGCTTCCCCGACATAAACAATTCACTGATAGAGCGCGATGAACTCATTTGTACTCTACCCAATCTGAGCGTGGAAAATTAGTGCGTTCAAATGGTGTGGCAAGAACATCTTTTTATGAAACGATGACCTTTTTAGACTTGGCTTGGTATGTTTCCATCGAAGGTCGCACTTTACGCAATTGCCATAGTGGTAGTCGTAGTGCCAATAGCCATACTGACTTGGAATAGGGATACTCCTCGAACTAGACCGCCTCCAGAAAAGCCCTCGGATGCTCCAAGTAAACACGCTGAGTTACCTCCTCAAGATGCACCAAGACCCAATGTTGTAAAGGAACCCAAACCTACCATTATTCCGCTGAACTCTACCTTCATATCCGCTAAAGTAAGGGTGCTCGTTCTCTGGAACCTAGATAGTAGTTCATCATGGAAGCCAACGATTTTGGAGCTAAAGAAACAGATGTTGGAGAAAAACACAGGCCTCATTGCTGATCTGGAAAGCTCAAGCCAACGTCTGCAATCTTATTGCAATTTACCCGCAGGAGACTATGTATATTGTATGCAAGGGGGTATTGGGGAAATTCCTGACATTCCCCAAAAGGGTATCTACAGGTTTACATTCCGTTCAGTAAGCACCATAGAACATTCGATAACCTTGGACGATGTCAATTACCTCAAAGGTCTACTGGATGCCAGATATGGCTACACTCTCTCGGGAGGCAACAGCTATGAAATAGGCTACTATGGGTTCGCTGCCTATAACGCCACAAAATGCGTAATAAACATCGGAGCCGCATGGAGCGTTCCTTAGCTAGTATGAGGAGACACTTAGGAGCCAATGCTAGTACACTGATTGGAGACCTTTGCAATAGCCCCTTCCGTTTCTTTTGCCCATTGACAACATCAAATTAAGCAACCTGAGCTGATGTCTTAATCCCTAGCGTCATATGGCCTTAATGGAATCATAGTAGATTATCTGTTCATTTCTTAGAGGTGTGTTATCCTCCCATCATCTCTGCACCTCAATTTCTACCGTGAAAGTCCTAAGATACATTTATTGGAACCGTGAGAGCAGATAAATAAGATTTATCTTATTTAGCGTATTTACTCCTATCGTGTATGACTTACAACTGTTAGGGGTGAGGAACTGTTTGCTCCGTACGAAGTTAACAAAAATAGTTTGGAGAAAAAATGTCTCCGTGGAAATGAAGGGAGAATAGCGGTCTTACAAACGTCTTTAAGCATTTATGATTGTATAGGCTAAGAATCGCGAGATTTAAATTTGACACTACTGAAGGTTTGATATGATTAGAGTCGGCGTAAACGGATTCGGCACCATCGGAAGAAGAGTGGCAGACGCAGTCGCAAAACAGCCCGATATGATACTCGTCGGAATAGTAAAAACCAAGCCGGACTATAAAGCCAAAATCGCTGGACAGAAGGGTTATACGCTCTTCGGTATTGACGAAAAATCTGCGCAATCGTTCAGGGATGGAGGGTATCAGGCAGGAGGAACCGTTCGCGACCTTATATCTCAAGTGGACGTGGTAGTAGATTCGACTCCAGAAGATGTAGGGGCAGCATACAAGGACATGTATAGAAAAGCAGGTAAGAAGGCAATCTTCCAAGGAGGCGAGGAGCACGGCATTGCAGAAGTCTCTTTTGTTGCTCAGTGCAATTACGATTTAGCAAAGGGGAAGCAGTTCATAAGGGCGGTTTCATGTAATACCACAGGCCTCTCTCGAACTCTGCATACTCTTGATCAGGCTTTCGGCGTAACGAAGGCAAGAGTAGTCATAGCAAGGAGAGCTGCCGATCCAGACGAGCCTTCAAAAGGACCCATCGATTCCGTAAACCTTGATCCTGTTACCATTCCTTCTCACCACGGCCCTGATGTTCAAACAGTTCTCCCTCACATTCCCGTCATAACGATGGCATACAAGGTTCCTACGACACATATGCACCTACACAGCGTAATAGTCTCGCTAAAAGAAAATGCTGTCACCGAGGATAGAATCATAGGCGCCTTCAAGGAAGCCCCGAGAATTCTACTAGTTAGCCAGAAGGATGGTATCAAGTCAACTGCCCATGTCATGGACTATGCAAGGGAGTTAGGGAGGAACAGGGGAGACCTCTACGAACCAGCGATATGGAAGGAGTCGATCAAAGTCGTTGATGATGAGGCGTACTTCTTCATGGGCGTCCATCAAGAATCTATAGTCGTTCCTGAGAATGTCGATGCCATTAGGGCAGCAACAGGCTTGGCGTCAAAGTCAGAATCTATGGCCATGACGAACAAGACCATGGGAATCAACTAGATTTGTGGTCTTCTATCAGTTTTACGTATGCGAGGGCGTTCCCCTCGATCCTTTTTCTTTCTTTGTCGCCTAACTTTTTTGCCTCTCTTGCTGGCACTCCGACGACAAGCGTCCCTTCGGGAACTTTTACGCCATCAAGGACAACGGCTCCAGCACCAACTATGCAAAATTCTCCTATTTGCGCTGACAGAACGGTAGAGTTCATGCCCACGATGACATTGTTGTCAATTGTACAGCCGTGGAGGACAGCACTATGTCCCACTGTTACCCCATCCCCTATACGCACCAAATCACCCAAATCTCCGTGCACTGTTGCATTGTCTTGAATGCTGGTTTTTTTGCCAATGATTATCTTGCAGACATCTGCCCTGAGCACCGCGTTTGGCCATATACTGCTCTTTGCACCGATTGTAACATCTCCAATGATAGTCGCAGTTTCTGCAATGTACGCGCTCTTGTGAACCTTCGGCTTCTTCCCTCTAAATGCGATTAGCGGCAAGTCAGATCTCCATCAGGTTAAGGCCTGTGAGTTCGTCGTATTTGCGTTTGATTCTGAGGTTTTTGTATTCGTTTATCATGAGTTCGCAGGCAAAGAGCTCTGTTCCTTCTAGGAGATGTCCTCCAAACGCTCTTCCTTTCTCGTCGCTGAGAACTAAGTGCGCATGGACTATCATCTTGCCCTCTAGCTCGGAAATGTTGCCTGTGCAGGAAACTATCTCCATAGATTCATGTAATATCAGCTCCTTGAACTTCTTTTTGGTCTGGTCGTAAAAGCTTACCCTGGCCTTTCTGACCGCACCAATGGCATTAAATGATGCAGAGTGAATTTCTGCCTTTACTGCAACGTCTTTTATCGACTTTAGAAGGTCTGCGCCATGAGGAAGCTTGGCAACATAAGATTTGGAGATTGCGCTCTGCACAAACGACATAGATATTGTTGAAAAATAATGCATAATTAATTCTTTATTCCTCTGTAGCAAATATGACGCAATTCATCAATGTTGCACTCGTCCTTGTCGTAGGTCTGGCATTGGGTACGGTATGCGGATATGGTCTTGCTTTTACTAGATACAATACGCAGATTCCTAACCTCCAGAACGAAGCAAATAGTCTGATGTCAGAAATAGTGAGTAGAAACTCCATGCTTAACTCAAGTTATCAACGGGAAGCAAATGTATCTAGATTGCTAAGCTTGGCACAGAGTCAGCTAAGCCAGCTTAGTCTACAGGTGCAGGTATCGCAGGGAAAGGCAAGTTTCCTAGAATCCGACGCCATAAACTTCAGAAACCTTGCACCAATAAGGTATCCCATATCACCGACAGGCCCGTAGTTTATTATGACAAGTTCCTACTGACTGTCACAACGGCGTGGTGCACTGGTAGCATGGGGAATACAATCGGTTGCAATGATGTTGCAATCTTATCCAAACCTGGGCCAAGCGAAATTGACAAAGGTAGCATCATAATTTTCAAGACACCCTCAACGGACTGCAAAGGATATGGCGATTTGACAACAATGCACAGGGTTACGGGTATTACAATTCGCAATGGTCTTCCATATTTCCAGACAAAGGGAGATGGAAACGCGTATTCTGACCCATGCCAGATCCCTTTTGATGTAATCCAGTACAAAGTAATAGGCCTTATTTATGACGGAGCCGTGCCTTAGCTCAAGGTGGTAATTTTGGTTCTTGGGGGCGATTCCTGCTCGAAGATGATTTTGAGCAATAGAGTAACTTGGGGAGGAACCCCTTCAAGTCTTCCGACCAGAAGAGGAACCGGTTGCAATCTGATTCGGCCGCGTTCTCTTGGCTAAAACACCTTTGATCTTTTCCAAGCGCTAATCTCCGATCTAGGTAGTACAAATACTGATGAGTTATTTTGGAAAGAAAATCGATAGACATTAAGTATGAACTCGTGAGACTTGAAGCTCCTCCTAAATATTGCCACACGGTGACAAAGAAGCTCTGCTTATCTGCAATTTCAAACTATTAAGATACTGCTTTGTGGTTCTTCCGAGGACTGCATATCTAAAGTTTCTCGTTATTGCAATAGGAGGAACGCTACTAGGATTTGTTCTTTCCTGCAGCTATCTGTCGACGATAATATCCGGGCCAGAAACTGTCAGAGAATATGGACGCTCGATTGGAGAGGAAAATCAGGTACGGCCCTCCGCCTGCTAGCGCGTTTTCGGTGCGTATTGTCGTTCTAGTTATTCTCGCTTCCACATTCATCACACCGTTTACCGTCTTCTATACCATTGGTATAATATTTAAACTCTTAAACAATTAGTTACTACTGCGTCCTGCTCGTATCCGCTTCCGCGATGTTCACAGGTCGAACTTGGAAGCAGTCCATCTCAGCCTTTCAGGAAACCGACGATGGCTCCTATTATGAAGGCAACAGAGGAGAAGGGTATGAAGCCTGCTAGTGTCCTTCCTACTGCCATGGCCCTAGGGAAATCGTTTATACCAATATTCAGGACAGGTGCGAGGATCTCGGGTGCAATGAAGCCTCCCACACTGAGAAGCAGGAAAACTGCAATTAGAATCAGCGCTATGCTCAAAAGTTTCTTCGCGAGCATCCCAATCAGGAACCCTATTACAAGGGGCAAGATGACAGAGCCGAGAAAGCCTGCAGACAAAGAGGGTAATCCGATGAGCAGGGTTTCAGCTACCATTACTTCCGTCAATGGCCCGGATAAATAAAAACCTGTCTGCTTGCACGTTCTGTTAAGTTTTTAGGTGTAGGAATCGTCACGATAAGTCGTCATCATCGAAGTCTGCGGTACCTCATCAGTAGGCAGGATACTGCCATCGCAACCGTGCGCTAATATGAAACATGTGTGAAAAACTTGGACACCTGATTATTTTCAAATGATTGCAGAAAGATATCACGTCTTAGATGTAAGGTGTCAAGGTTGAAACCGATCCACCCTTCCCGTAAACTCTGAGAGCCATCTTCTCTACGGACCTGCACCTGTTTAGAACCGAAACGTTATGACAAACGTGGAATCGGATCATACAAGTTGAGTCAGTGATGGAACAGTAGGATCCTCAAGGTGTTGTAATGCGTAAATCCCAGTGTGAGGCTTCACGCCAAACATCAGCACGGTACCATCCCTAACAAACAATTTTGCGTAGCTGGAACTCATTGAGAGGATGCGCGAGCGGATGGGCGAATCTTTTGCCAGGAAGAGGATGTGTGCGTCATGCGACTGCTGGAGAGTGATTATCTCCTGGGACGTCACCTCGAGCAGCGAATCTAGATCCGAGGCGAATAGATTTTCGAGAGCGCTCACGGACTTCACGAGTAAGACTGTCTTGTCAACCGATTTCTCCCGCAACCTTATCGTCTCGTTGGTAACCACTTCATGGATCTCCTTGGGCGTAGCGTTCTTGGGCAGATTCGCTGTCTTAACATCGCTAGTTCTCAACACGTTGAGAGTGCTAAGGCGGTCTTTTGCTCCAGGCGCTTCAAAAGTTTTGGCCAGAATAGCATTAGTTATCTCTTCATTTGCGCCGGGTAATGGGAGAAGGATTGCGCTCCTTCCCATCGACAGAAAGTTGATGATGGGAGGTAGCTCGATCGCTCTGAGCGCTGGGTAGGGAACAGTCTCATCATATTCGATGGCCAGAGTGCTCCCAGGGGTTATACCTCCAAACAGTCCGTCCAAGGCGCTACTCCCGAAAGAATAGGATCCACCAATGTCTGGCCTCTGAACAAACTTGCCCATCTTCGAGTAATCAGGAATGGCATAGGGTCCGAAGAAAGTGAATTTACCTTCTAGAAGTGTAAAAATATATTTGTGTTGAGGTATTTTTGTCCCGCGGAGTTTGTGTATGGTGAATTCTCTTACAACGCGATCTTCTACTTCAACTCTGACCACCTCCAGGATCCCATCGACGAGATAGTCTATGGTTGTGGCACCGGGCTCCTCGCTCACAAAGATAAGCTGAGCACCGGAATTATTTGCAAGTGCCATGAGAGTCTTCTCGGCGCGCAACCTTTCTTTCTGGTCCAATTCCTTCGCGAGGGCATCCCAACTGTCAAAAACAATAGTTCTGACTTTCTTGGGCACCGTTAGTTGCATGACAAAATCCAGTACTGATGTCGCGTCCTCGAGCCTAATATCCAAGAACTCTTGATGCTCTAATGTCTCTCTCATTGCGGGTAGGTGCGTTTCAAGGAGATCTTTCGGAACTCTTGAACTGATGTACGCGCCTTTTCCATTGCCCGCTGCCTTGAGAATTTCGAGCGCAACCGTTGTCTTGCCCGTGCCGGCGAGCCCTTTAATGAGTAAGGTTTTGATGGGACCCTGCATCAATTGTTTCAAACCAAGCACCGTAGCAATCCGTGTTTCTGCCAGATCATCTGTTCCAGATTCAGCAGTACCCCTTTGCAGATCCGCCTGAATAAGAGGTTTCAACCCTGGGCTATCTTTAGTCGTCATGCTTTCACGCCCTTTTCAATCGTGCGCATGGTCGCGCTGAAATCGAATTCGCCTTCTACATTCAAAAGGTCAAGCGCCCACCTGAGCCTGGTTACAAGATCCTTAACTATCGCTCTTTCCAGCGACACGGTTGCTTGTTCGCCGAAAAGTACTAGCAACTTTTTATGGAATTCAGCCGGGTCAGGAAGATTATTTGTCATCTTCATGTGAGATAAGACCGCCGCCGCCCCACTTTGACCTAGGACCTTATCCAATCCACCGTGTACTGCATTGGCAAACGTGGTTGCAAAGTCTTCTATCCCTGAAGTCGCTGACAATGAATTCAAAGACCAGCCTTGCACTCATGAGTGGCGAATGAATGGACGATGGTCTTAGAAAGACCAGCCGCAGAAACACGAATCAAATTCGTTCGATTGTTTTTCATTTTACTTCTTAGCCTCTATAGGTTCAGTACAGCACCGAAAACGAAGTAGAGCACGAAGAATACGAACAACACAACTATTTCAGTATTTTGGCAGCGTCAGGATATTGGATTGCGCGCATGCTCTAATGTTGATGCATAGATTACACTATCCTTGACCCCATGCGCCGCTGAAGGACTCGAGCATTGAAGACGTGGACTCGATTGCCTGCATGTGGATGATTGGCTTCGTGAGAACCTTCGAGAGAATCCTGGCAATGATAAGCTTGGCTGGAAGCCACTCGTTCTAGATAATTGCCGCGTGGTAGAAGTAGAGTAGCCTCGATGCTTGGTTCCCGCTAGTTGTTCTCGCTATGAAGCGCTCCACGCCGGGATACGCCCTTTCCATTCCACATCTTTTCTTGTAAATCAGCTGGAATTCTTCTGATGTTCCACGTCACGCACCGACTCGGCGTGCTTTGTAGTCTTTCGCACAAACAACAGAAATACTATACCGGTTAACGCTAAAAGGACTTGATAAGTGGCAATCCTCCATAATACGACTGACGGCCACGAGGAGAATCCATAGACAGCATTTAGGTAAGACTGCATGGTGAGCTCCGTGATTCCC
>CAZXXP010000078.1:0-8604 GCA_964644785.1 uncultured Nitrosopumilales archaeon
AACAGACGTTCAGCCTTTTCAAGATTTGCGCGGGGACAACCGTTCCAAAGTGTTCCCTATCATAACCAAAAACAACTAGGTGATATGCGTGATGTGGGCTGTTCGAGAGTTGATGGAGAATTCCAGTTTAGAATTCTTCCACCAGCTCAGGAATGACGGGAAGTGCCTAGCAATAGAACACAACTGAAAATGATCGCCGATGTTTTGAAGGTTGCCATGGATAATAGTCACGAAGAAGGGATAGGCAGCAGCATACTCCTCCGAGGAGGCAACATGCCGTATGTCCGCTTGAAGTCCCTCGTTGTAGACCTGATACAATATGATTTACTTGAGGAGATAGTTCATGACAAGGGCAAAAGATACAAAATAAGCGTCAAAGGATATGAATTTCTGCAGGCACATTCGCGCTTGGAAGAATTTGCAAGGTCTTTTGGATTAGCACCATGATTCAGAAAAACGGTTTATTAGGGCTGGTTTGCATAAAGTGTTCAACATGAAATACTGCCCGGAGTGCAGGAGTGAGCTCACTAGAAGGATAATCGAGGGGAAAGAGAGGGTAGCTTGCTCGAACTGCGATTTTGTTGTATGGGGCAACCCAGTACCAGTTGCAGCAGCGGTCGTTGAATATAATGGAGGCATAGTTCTAGTAAGGCCGAGAGCAAAACCTGCCGTATGGGCACTACCTGCAGGGTATGTTGAAGATGGGGAAAATGCTGAGCGGGCAGCCGTGAGAGAGGTCAAGGAGGAAACAAACTTGGATGTACTGATAAGCAGAGTCATAGGAACCTATCCGATTAGCAGGTTTAACAAAACCCTGATTTACATAGCCCTTGCAACAAAGGCAGTAGGAGGAGAGCTCAGGGCGGGGGATGATGCGCTGGAAGCATCGGCATTCACAATTTCTGAGGCATTGGAGAAGGTTAGGGGAACGACCTCGGGCAAGGCCCTCGAAACCTACCTAATGTCTGACAACTTACAAGTGCAGAAGGTCTGAGTGTTTTAGATGATGCAGATCGATCATGAAAGAATCTATCAGGAGATAGAACAGAGGAAGCCCCGAGCAGTTACACTTTCAGCACCAGACGGCCTGATACCTAAGACAGAAGAGATAGCAGCAAGGATTACGGAGAAATATGGAATAAACGCCTTCGTGATGGGCGATGCCTGCTACGGAACGTGCGACACCAGCGACGGCGAAACCGTCAAGCTTGAGGCTGATCTCGCTTTCAATATAGGTCATACAATATCGTTCGAGAAACTTGGCAAGCAGACCATACTCATAGACGCTTTTGACGATGTCAAGTTCGACGGCGTCCTTGAAAACTCGCTTTCCATCATGAGACAATACAAAAGAATAGGCTTGACCACTTTCAGCCAACATTTACACGAGCTTGCAAAGGCAAGAGAATTCTATGAAAAGCATGGTTTCGAAGTGATAGTAGGAAAGGGCAAGGGCCAGCTAAGGGAGGGGCAAATTTTTGGTTGCGAATTTTACCCAGTTTATTACATCAAGGATAAAGTTGACGCTTTTCTGCTGCTTGGGCAGAGCAATTTTCACGCTATTGGAGTTGCGTTATCATCTAACAAACCGACTTACATGCTTGACCCATACGCTAACGAAGTATTGGATGTTCAGCAGCTTGCCGATGAGAGGCTGAAGAAGTCGATACTTGCAGTCTACAAGGCCAGAGATGCGGAGAGGTTTGGGCTAATTGTTGGGTTAAGAGACGGACAGTCGATGTTGCATCAAACCTTGAACTTGAGGAAGAAACTAGAGGATCATGGCAAGAAGGTTGAGTTGATCGCTTTAAGGGAGGTTACGAGCGAGAGGTTATCGCAGCTTAGGAGGGTTGATGCTTTCATACAAACCACATGTCCGAGAATTTCGATAGACGGCTATACTTTCGACAGGCCCGTATTGTCTGTTCCTCAAGCTGAAGCACTTATCAGAGTTCTGGAGGGCAAAGATCCAGGGGAATTTTTGGTAAGGGCAAACTGGTTATAATACCATATTGCTTAAGGCATATAGCCAATTATCAATAGCACAGTATCTGTGGAGAAGGAGCGGACGCAGGAACGGAAAACACTTTTCGTCCTATCAACGATAATTTTCGTACTCTATGCTTCCCAAGTGCAATTTAGACCAATTTTCCCGCAGTATGTCGAGTTGAGAGGGGGAGGGGTAGCTGCTGTTGGCTTGGCAATATTTCTGAACTGGTTTGCTCAAGCTATTCTTGCAATACCCTCAGGTTCTTTGTCCGACAAAATTGGAAGAAAGGCAACTACCATCATGGGGGCAATAATAGCGGCTGCTGGACTCTTCCTTCTTCCCGTAGCCTCAACTGTAATTCTGATCATGCTGTTCTACTTTATTGCAGGGATGGGGCAGGGAGCCTACAGCACAGCAACAGCAGCTTATCCAGTGGATTTAGCTAAATCTGGGCAAGCAGGAAGAGCTATAGGCTGGAGCCAAGCGGCAAGGCAGAGTGCTCTATCTTTTGGCCCAGCAATTGGAGGAATGCTTGCTACATTTTCAGACTTCAACACTGTATTCATAATATCTGCCTTGATGTGCGTAGCTGCAGCGGCCATTTCTTGGGTCAAACTGCCTGATTCGCGTCAAGAAAAGCCAACAGTGAAGACAAAGTACAGTTTCAGAAACGCCATTTCAAATCCAATGATTCTCGGCTGCATAGTTGCTACTTTCTCCCTGCAATTCTCGAACAGTGTCTTCTTATCGTTTGTACCTCTATACGCAAAACACCTCCCGATTGCAATAATCGGCGTTGTATTCACAGTGCAGGGCCTGATGAATGTAGTCGGGAGGCCACTAGTTGGCGAGTTTTCCGCAAAAATCAGCAGGAGAGTACTCGCGATCTCACTTGGCATGGTTTCCGGAACTGCAAGTATGATGGTTCTCAGCTTTTCCTCATCTTTTGAGTTTCTTGTAGCATCTGCAATTCTTCTCGGCTTTTCCACAGGCATAAGCATAGTTCTCCTCCTCACTATTGTTGCCGAACAGTCTCCCGTCGAGAAGAGGGGTTTCGTAATAGGTTTCCACAATACCGCAATCTACATGGGTTTAGGAACCGGCTCTGTGATAGAAGGTTTTGTGATAGAGAACTTTGGCTATACCATAGCATTCCAATCCTCTGCGCTATTGACCCTTGTAGGGCTAATCCTCTTTGCATTTCTTTCCTCCCTTAAGACCAAGTAGTATATTCAGAAATTACTCGACTTCTTTCTGTATATTCCAGCTTTAGAGGATTTTCTATACGGTCCTCTCTTTTTCTTCCTAGCCTTCTTTTCTGCCTTATCTTTTTCTAGTAGTTTGTCCTCCTCAGACATCAAAGGAAACATCTATTATTACAACACATAATACTTTGCCTGCTTGGCCCAGCAATCCGTCTTCGAGAGTTTTTCAGAGCAGATCAACCAAACACTGAAGCTGGCTTGTATTGCGACACCAACTCCGCCGCAAAATGGTGCTATTCCGTTTATACTTGAGAGTAAGAACGTTTTACTATTTGCACCGACCGGAACAGGGAAGACCGAGGCTGCTTTACTGCCAATCCTGAACAATTTTCTAAACAACAAGCCAGACAAGGGAATTTCGAAAATTCACGGAAGTCCGATGCGAACTCTCAATAGAGACCTACTCATCAGGTTGAACTTCTGGGCTTTCAAACTGAAATTCGCCGTTGAAATAAGACACGGTGACACCTCAGAAAGACAGCCGGAGGCAATCCGAGAAACCTCCTGATCTGCTTTTTACGACGCCTGAAATGCGAGCTGCAGATAGCTTTCTTTATAGCCGCTGAAGGGCCCACTCCAATAGCCTATCACATACTCTACAAGCGCCTTGACGTTCCCGAGCTGATTTCTCCATATACAGTAGGCAAAGGACAATGTCCAAAGGATGAAACTTGCGCTCGAATACGGAGGCAGTCGATATGATCTGCTTTAACTGCGGAACGAGAGAGAACAGAATCCCCATCAAGAATATTTCGGATAACCCCTTATGCAAGAACTGCAGCTCTGGTCTATTGGCAGTTTCGTCTTTGTCTTCTCAGAATGTTGTCGATGCTTTATCTAAGAAACTTGCTAGGCAGGAGATGAACGATACTGAAAAGGATACCCTGGCAAATGCAAGCAGGACTGCAGACTTGATTCTCTATTACGGCAAGAAGGCTGTGTCCTAGCAATGTCAATTTATGTTGTAGGTCTTCATACTACAGTAAAGATATTTGCAAGGATGCACGATAATGAGGAGTCGTTCCACAAGGATCTCCTCGAGGCTAATTTGAAGTTCATAACCACTAGACCCTATTGGGGCAACTAATTCTAAGATTCGAATTAATCTTATATGCGACTTCTGCCTACAAAGTGGTAGTGTAAGGGCGTGGAATTACGAAAGGAAGCGCTGAAGCTGAAGTCGATGCCAAGTTTCACAGATGTTGGAACTATAGAGGCGAAACTGGTAGAGCTCAACTTTGAAGAGGTTTCTTCAGCAACGGTAGTTTCTGATGGAAGATTCTGGCACAAGAGAATCTTTGAAAATGCCAGTGAGACAATAACGGTTTCGGACGAAGTTGGCGATGTAATTTACATGAGAGACCCGGTAATTACGATTCTAGGCAATTCTGAAACGATAGAAAAGATACGCAGGATAGCATAGATGGCAGATGCCCTTCTACGATTGTAACGAACATCAGTTCATAGAAGACCTTAGACGTGCGTTAGAATCCCATGTGAAGATAATCGTCAACAGATCGTTAATTCAACATGATGATAGCAAATACGGTCTCTCGTTCGTACCCGACTTTGAATTCAAAAAGTACGAAACTATAGCCAAAAGGGCAAGAGCCAGAAGTACTGTCTATGCTGCAAAACCCTTCTACGACAATTATCATAGGAGGTTTCACATGGAAGAAGACGTTCTGCATTCTGGCCAATATCACTCCATGAACAGCCTGTCTATACCTTACTATAGGGTCGAGCATACTTTTTCAATATGGAACGACACTTACACACACAGCTTCGATGTTCTTTTCGCACCTGAAATTAAGCTCGAGAAGAGGGCGGTTCCGCAGCACGCAAGGAGCGATGTTGCAAGAAACATACTGATTCATACTCTGAATTTTCTCCCTCCAGAAGAGAAGGCGATCAAAATATCACTACCAAAATCGGTTCTGGTTTTCGATGTAAAGAGAATGACCAGAGCGTGAGGATAGTTAGGACGTCTACATGTTCTGCTAACTTTACATAACATGGGGCCCTTTCCGAAATTCCTTCGGAAAGGTTTCTCATACAGTATATGGAAAGAGGGAGCCGAGCGCAACGCACTAGTAATACTGCATTTGCAATACTTTTTCCCTTGGATACTAAAAAAAATGGGGCAAATCAAGATTAAACGCTAGCTGACACACGAAATAAACGCAGTTAAGGCAGCGTTTGTCTTTTCAAACCATGTTATGTCAAGGTAACAGAACCCGTATACATGACAGATAAATACGACGAAACCCTCTACTACTGTGTAAATGGATCAGAGCACAAGCGTCTCCCATCTCATTTTGCGGGTAGACTCGAAAGAAGCGACTGATGGGTGGCTTACTGGCGGCAAGGGCTCCAGCTTGGCAAAGCTGGTCAAGATTGTAGGAGAAAACCATGTACCTCCTGCAATCTTTGTCACTACCCATTTTTCGAAAGCCTTGCTCGACAAGCCCGATATTAGAGAACTAGTTTCTCAGTTAGATTTGCTCCTGCTGCAAAAGAATGAGAAGGAAGCAGAAAAGATTACTGGCGAAATACGAACCAAAATAGGGAGCAGCAAAATTCCAAAAGATCTACTTGATGTCCTGCAGAAAGAGCTCGAACTTTTTAGACCAAAGGTGACTAAGCAGAGGGTTGCTGTAAGAAGCTCCGGCATCACGGAAGACTTGCCCCAGGCATCTTTTGCAGGACAATTCGAAAGCTATCTCAACATTCCTTTTACCGACGAGATTCAGCTAAACATTCTCAAATGTTTGGCGTCGGCATACCTCTGGAGAGTAGTCCACTACAGGCAAAGACTTAGAGAGCAGAATCTGCTCAAAATATCCGAAAAAGAACTGCTCGAAGGA
Source organism: uncultured Nitrosopumilales archaeon (assembly GCA_964644785.1). Classification (GTDB taxonomy): domain Archaea; phylum Thermoproteota; class Nitrososphaeria; order Nitrososphaerales; family UBA57; genus VHBL01. Next base: position 6,123 of record CAZXXP010000078.1, read on the forward strand.
GGTCAGATAGCCGTAATTATCCAGGCGATGGTTGACTCAGAGAAAGCCGGAGTTGCATTTTCAATAGACCCAGACACGGGAAATAGAAACGTTGGCGTAATACAGGCTATTTACGGTCTAGGTGAGATGCTGGTTCAGGGCAGAGAGAATGCTTCCTGGACTGCATTCTCCAAAGTTCCGAGCATCAAAGTTCTTGGTACGATAGCCAGAACTCCGCAAAAAGAGATGCAGGTCTACGACGCAAAGACAACGAAGAATGTCATAGTGACCGTAGGGAAGAAGGATCCAAAAGTGATAACCTACGAAGAGGCTCATCAACTTGCTGAGATGGTGAAGAATATTGAAGAATCATACGGCCAACCCGTTGATGTTGAATATGCAATCGAGGGAGGGAAGATCAGCATCGTTCAGGCAAGGGGAGAAACTGTCCATGCTACGAGAGCATCAATCACAATCTACAAACTTAATGAGTCTCCAAAGGCACCGCCGATAGCCAAGGGAATTGCCGTGGGCACAAAGGTAACTTACGGGCCGATTGTTCATGCAAAAGATCACCTTGAAGCAAGGAAAAAGGTTGAAGAGAGCAACAAGAAGAACCAGAAGCCCATACTTGCAACCTCAATGACGACCCCAGACTGGGAAGTGATAATGGATCTAACGAAGGTTTCTGGGATAGTTACCGAGAGAGGTAACAGAACTTCCCATGCAGCAATAGTTTCGAGGGAGAGAGGAATACCATGCGCTGTAGGCGTTGGTAATGCGGGCAAGATGCCCGAAGGAATGTTTGTTACGCTTGATTGTTCTACAGGAGAGGCAAGAATATTCGACTACCAGATACCCTATGAGGTGCAGGAGATAATTCCAAAAGACCTGCCTAATACTTCGACGAAGGTCATGGTCAATATTGGAACGCCAGACGAAGCGTTGAAAGTAAGTCAATTGCCAGCAGAGGGAAGTTCTTTAGTTAGAATAGAATTCATTGTCACAAATGCTGGTTTGCATCCAGTCTTTGCAATACTTGCAGACCAGATCGGTTTCGACAGATGGGCTACCGACATTAAGGACTCATTTCCGAACGTGAGGTCGCTTACAAGGGAATATGTAGAGAGGCTCAAGACTGGTATTGCCATAGTTGCCGCGGCATTCTATCCCAGAAAGGCCATAGTAAGGTTCAGCGACTTCAAGACAAACGAATACGGCTCATTACCGGGCGGCATACATTGGAGTATAATGTGTAACTGTGGGCCAAGCATTTCGTTCGAGCAGCTGCAAAGCTGCCCCATCTGTGGCTCAAAGGACATCAAAGCCTCGAGGGTACAGCTGGAACTAACAGAGAGCAATCCCATGCTCGGTCATAGGGGAGCATCGCGCTACATCCACAAAGAGTTTGCTTCCGCATTCAAGCTGGAGCTGGAATCTTTTCTGGCTGTTCATAAGCTTGGTTTCACAAACGCCATACCCATGGTTCCCTTCGTCAGAAGCACGAGGGAGGGAGAAAAGGTCACCGGCCTTGTCAAGAACGCTTTCATAGAGAACGGCATCGCCATACCCGAAATATTATTCATGGCAGAAGTTCCCAGTGTATTCTTTACTCCTGAGCTCTTTGCACCCTACTGCGATGGTTTCAGCATAGGAAGCAATGATCTTACCCAACTAGTTCTGGGGATAGACAGGGACTGCGAAACTCTGGCATGGGAATTCAATGAAGCTGACCCTGCAGTCATGAAGGCGATTTCAATGTTAAGCGAAGGCGCACATGTTTTCAATCCTCCAAAGAGCGTGGGTATCTGCGGTCAGGCCCCAAGCGATCTCGGGAGAGAGTTCATCAGGTTCCTTGTAATCCACCTCGATTCGATTGGCGTCAACCCAGACAAAGTCGTGGAAACTCTCCTTCAGGTATCTGACATAGAAGCAGAACTCCGCAGCATGATAGCCCTCTGCGATCATAAAGCGTCCGCACTTGCAAAAGCTCTTGGTACATCGGATAACAATGCAGAATTTTTGATAAAGAAGCTCGCCCCGACGAAGCCGTAATCGTTCCGCAAAGACTAGAACTTTATATCAATAAACCATATCAAAAAGCAAGCTTGAGACAGAAGAGGTCAAAACAGAAGGCCATGGCAGTATCACAAGTAGATACTTTACTTACCGAAGCGCTAGAAACTGCCAAAAACGACATTACTCTTGCCAAGCAGCAGGCTGCTATAGCAAGGAGAATCTGTTTGAAGTTCAACATAAGGTTGCCATATCAGAAAAGACAGCTATTCTGCAGAGGATGCAAGATTTTCATTGTCCCAGGCATAAACGCAAGAGTACGGACATCGAGCAAGCAGAAGATACTTCTCCAGACATGTTTGGAATGCAACCATGTCTACAGAAGGCCGTTGCAATAATTCAGCGCGCGCTGGATAAGGAAATTCGCTCTTAATTAAGTCAAGTCCGTAAATTTGTTCTATGTTGTCTGAGGAAATGAGTCGTATTT
>CAZXXP010000079.1:0-8579 GCA_964644785.1 uncultured Nitrosopumilales archaeon
AGCAACGACTTCTATGATGTCGTCTGGAGCAAATTCCTGAGCCGAAACCTTCGAAACTAAAAACTTCTGAATATCTTCGAACATTATGTTGCCCGGTATCTTGCTTTTGACATGCTTGAACCCCACTATTGCATCATCCACTGCCTGAGCGTTTGGAGCCTCGAAAAATACGTACCCTTTTTGATGCTCAAGAACCAAAATTGCATAAATTGACTTGCCTTTTAGTTGAGCCCTGCTTCCAACAAAACTTGCCACACTCTTTTCCTGCCCTCCTGTGGTCTTTACGGCGTAAATCCTACTCGGCACGATTAACTCGCTCATGTGAATCTAACCCTGCAGTCTAAGGAGGGCTCCGATGAGCTGTATCATGTAGCCCATAGTGCCCACTACGGCTATACCCAAAAGGGTCAGCTTCATGTAGAGGTAAAACTCCTCTTTGTCTGACTTGTGCGCTAGCTTTAGCGTGTTTGCGGTCGCGCGCAAGAATTCTCCGATGTCGACCATTTCCAGTGTTCCCTAAAAGTGAAAACTCCCTTCAATATATCCTTTGCATCTGGGTTAATTCTTCCACTGCGTCGTCATTTTCTTGCTCTTTGTGCGTATCTTCTTCCTTACTGATTTCCAAGACATATTGTTAACTTCGCAAGCAAGCATGCAAAGCCTATTTATTCGATTGAGATGAGGGTTATTTGACCTCCACATCTAACATATTCTAACAAACACCCCCTGCGCAAATTACATCTGGGTTCATGGTGAAGTGGAAGCACGTGACTATTGCTGAAGTGGTGTTAATTTGGCATTAATTCCTCCTTTAATTGCTGTCCAGAAGAATTGTTCTGAGGCAGCAGAGTTGTCTGCACAGATAAAAACCAAACCACTTTTTAACCAGAAGCAAGGCGAGTGTTGATCGTGGAACCAGACTACGACGTAATTATTGCAGGGGGAGGCATGTCGGGGCTAATTTCGGCAGCTGCCGTAGCCACGTACTCGAAACAGAAATCTAGAATTCTGGTAGTTGACAGAAACCCACAGTTGGAAGCGGGGAAGAAAACTGCAAACGGGTGGACTTGCGGTGACGCTGTCAGTAAGAACAGCGTTGACTATCTTGCAAAGAACGTAGGGATACAGTACGGCAGGCCTGAGCTGGAACATGAAGTTAAAGGAGTCTACGTATACTCACCTGATCATGAAACAAAGGTTCTTTTCGAGGGCTCAGGCTATACGCTCAACAGGAAGTTGCTGCCTCAGAGACAAGTAAAGGATGCGAAAAAACTTGGCGTTGAGTTTCAGTTTAACGTTGCCTTAGAATCTCTTCTGCACGAAAACGGCTATGTAATAGGGGTTCAGGGGAGAAGCCTTCTTGATGGTAGTGTATTCAAGAGGAGTGCAAAGATTGTAATCGATGCTACTGGCTCGGCATCTAAGTTGCGGGCTAACCTTCCTATTGAGGGCCACATACAGAAGGACATTGACAAGGATGACTTAGAAGCGACTGGCCGATATATTTACGATTTTGCAACGGGGAAAGAGGACAGGACGTATTTCGATGCAGATTACTGCATAATTCACCTTGATCAATATTTGGCTCCAGGAGGCTATGCGTGGACTTTCCCGAAGGGGCCACAAAAAGTGAATATTGGATTGGGGGTGCAGAAGAAGGCCCTTGAAAAGAGGAACAAACACTATGCGAAGAAAGATCCCGTTCTTGCAGAAGGGCAGACCGACGAGGGCAATGCGAAGGGAAGCTGGCAGGTTCCTGTTCGAAGGCAGAATGACTGCATGGTGGCTGATGGCTATGCTCTAGTTGGAGATGCCGCTTGGATGCCAAGGCCCATAGATGCTGGTGGTATTGGGCCTTCAATCTATGGCAGCGTAATTCTTGGGAGGATAGTTGCTGCTGCCTTGGAAGCCAAGGATGTCAGCAAGGATGGCTTGTGGCAATATAATATTGACTATATGGACTACTACGGCTACCAGATGGCAAGCTTTGAAATTCTGAGAAGATATCTGCAGACAATAACTAATTCGCAGATTGATTATGGCATGAAGTATTTTCTTTCTGAAGATGACATCACCAACATCGTTAAAAGACAACATCCAAATTTCAACAGGGTAGCTATGCTGAATCCTATGATGTGGTTCAGGATCCTCGGTAATTTGGACCTTGCAAAAGGCTTGAGGTTTACCGCAACGAAGAGCGAGCAGTTAATTGAGCACAACTTGAAGTATCCAAAGTCGCCAGAAGGGTTCTTGGAGTGGCGGAAGGGTCTGCATTCTTTGCTTGAGGAAGCATACTCGAAGTTCTAAAGCTGAACTTCATTTCCCGTTCTGCCATCGATCAGAATTGTCCTTTTCTTGTTCTTGAGCGTTAACTCTACACGATACAAGGGGCATAAGAATGGCTTGAAACTTTCAACGTCCTACCGTTCAATGAACCCTTTAACCACATCTCTGATCTCGTTCTCCTTTATACTTGCAATTTCTATCTCCGCTTGGGCAGGCACTATCCGGTCGAGTGTCGGACGCGCGCGCGCCTTGCTACAGTCTCCTTGTAGATCTAGTGCAGCTTTGACCTACACATAGACGGCTGGATCATACGCCATTAAACCGTGAATAACATGTAGTAGGACAAGGTGATAACTGGTACCACGACATCTAAGGAGTGCGCGCTTGAATCCCTCATAATGCATTAGGGCCTTTGTGCAACCCGCACTCTGTATAACGGGAAGGTGCTTTTCTACCTGAAATTCAAATCCCTCCCGAGGCTCCACATTGGACTGATTCGACGCATTCTTCCAATAGCTGCCATATTCGGCTTGGCTTGGCTTAGAATCAAAGCCCGACCTTAATGTTCGGGCAGAGCTCACATATTCCCGCTAGAGGCTCACCGTTCTCAATCTTCAGTATTAACCTCTCAATTTCATCCCCTAGTTTCGCTTTCATGGCCTTGGACGCTTCTTCCTTTCTTATGAGTTGCTTAAGAGTGGCCTTCTTGATTTCTCGCGAAATGAAAGAATTGAGTTTGTCAAGTAACTTCTCCCCTCTCCCTATAATCCAAGAGCCCAACATTATTTTCCCCTCTAACTCCAGCTGCAAAGTAGCTCCAGGAAACCCGTATGCCCTGCATTTTGAGAGGTCGTACACGGGCTCCATAATGTTATCTCCCACGTATACGGGCTTCGTTGGGCTCCCTGCTCGATCAACCTGCCCAGGAAAGTTCCCCTCCAATCTAAGCAAGAGTTTCTTTGTAAGTCGGTTCTTCGCAAGTGTGAAAGCAAGATCGGCTCTCTGGGCATTGATTAGTACGGTGTTTATCTCTGGATAGGCACGCAAATGAACCCGTGCACACTCTACAATCCTTTTCTTGCCGTTCTCCTGCATCATCTTTGCGGCCTCAAGACCTAGGACTAGATTTCTTGAGTGATTCAGGAAGGCGTCATACTCGGCTCTACTCTGAAATTTCCGCAAGTATGGATAGCAGTACCATCTTCCGTCTTTTCCTCCCTTAACTAAACCCCACTCACGGAGCCAAGAAATGTATCTAGAAGTCCTCTTTCTCTGAGCTTCGATCTCTAGGGATGTAAGCTCCTTCTTTCTCCCTCGAGAGTTCTGCATCTTTGTCATCGCCTGCCTAAGTTCTACTACGGAGTGTGGTTTATCCATAAGCAGATCAATTATCATCTTAATCTCACTTACCATTCTGCTTGCTGCTAATTCGGACATGATACGTCCAAAAACTTCTATAATCGGACACATATATTCCTTCAGATGATGGTGCGTATACAATGGGATATCACGTTGCGACTGTAATGGTGTACGATTCAGGCAGGCCGAAGGATCTTCTCATCGTAGTCCCCAAGGTCGTTCAGACGATGCTGAACATCCGAAAAGGTGTGGAATTGGATGTATTTGTCACTCGTGGCCGAATTGTCTTGCGGGCGCACCGCTAGGTGGATGTGGTGGAAAAGATCTTTAAGGGGATTCCCCAAGACGTGCTAGATCCTTGGACTGAAATAGTCGGCACTCTGGTGGATATGGATGAAGACTCGGTCACGATAGCTACGACTCATGAGTACACCTTGCCCATTGAGCCTCACGAGCTCAAAAGATGTGCTGCTGAGCTGAAGAGGGGCTCGCCCATAGGTATTCTACTATTGCCTGACGGATCACTGCGCGTGAGGAGCATTTCTTCTGAGCCACATAGGGGAGGCCTAAGTGAATTGCCGATGAGGGATAAGAGCAAAGACGATGCTGGGAGAAACTTGAATAGCGCGGGCAAGAACTTCCAATTACGGTCTGAGCCTTGAAACAAACGTCCTTGCGCCATCCCCATAGGTACAAGTAGCACTCCCGCTGAGCGTGCCTGTTATCGGCATGATCGCATCAGTAGGCATACGAGTATTTGCATTTGCATTTAGGCGCAAGCTGATCAAGATCTAATATTCAAAAGCTAATCTCGGAGAACCCAACTTTTGGTTAATCGACTACCTTCTGTAAGAAACGGTTCAAGGGCGTACAACTCCCTACCTGGGTTTTGCATCAGAAGGTCATCCGAATAGTGCGCGCACGCTCCTCCACCTCTCCAACGGCACCTTTGAGGGCTTTTTTAGTCCGCAGTATTTACATGCATAAATGTTCAATCTAGGATCGTATTGTAAGAGGAATTCCTTTCCTTTAGAATCCTTATAGTCCATTTTGGAACATACAGGGCACTGCAAAATAAGGCTGTTATGGATTGAGCGATCGGTAGTGGGACGAGGACAGAAGAAAAGAGACGGATCCGACGCGTCATACTCCACGACCAATTCACATTTCTTTCCTTCTACTTCTTTTCCGCACGTTAGAATCATGCTCGATACGCCATACTTTTGTAACAGGTACTGATACTTTGCATCGTGCACGAACTCCGTTAGGCGGTCTACGCAGAACTTTGATGAGCGACCTTCGTCATCCGCCATCGTCGGATCCAGGCGGACTTCCATGAAGGCTTCGCGGATGACGTCGTCAACGCTCCTGTGTGGGAGGCTATCCCGTATGAGTTGAGACAGCTCTTCTCTGTCGCGAAGGACATACTGTATTACATATTCTGATAGCTTGTCAGGATTCTCCGTAGCTTCAAATCTTAGTTTCGTCTTCTTCGCCTTTTGTAATCTCTGGCGTGCGCTCTCCTTAGCTCGATAAGTTGCAACTACCCTCTCTTCAGAATCGATTTCCTCTTCGACTTTCGCCAATTCTGGGTCTGATGTTTCGACTTTTTCGCCCTTCTTGCTCCCCACATTTTTTCCGGCTTGCAGAGAGGGAGACTGATCTCTGCGCCCCTCCCTCACGACCATTTGATAGGCTTGGTCGACGCTAACATCCCCTGCATCCAGATCGTCGACCAGCTTCGAGAACTTCGCGGGATTCCTGTCTACCGCTTCCATTATCTTCTCCACCTTTTCGAGTGTCGTGTGACCAATTCCGAGATACTTGCCGATTATCTCCGTTACCCGACCCCTGCCCAAATTGGGCGAGGGTTTCTGACCACTTTTTTCTCGTTGCATCGCCTTCTCCTTTTCAACAGGTTCAAAGGATCGCTTTATGGCGACCATTTCAGAAAAAGTAAAATCCTTCCTCGCCATGTTTTCATGGATTTCGCCCTCCCTGAGATTAGATAGATTCACGATATGAGCGGGAATCTTCTCCCAGCCAAGCGCCCTGCAAGCCGCAATTCTTCTCTGCCCCGCGATGAGCTCGTGCTTTTCATTTAGGACGACTGGGTGAAGGAGCCCCACCTTTTGGATGCTCTGGGCCAGTGCCTTTATGTCACCGAGGTCCTTTCTGAAGCGCTGCTTCACCTTGATCGAGGAAATCGCAATGTATACCGCCCCCTCTTCACTTCCGTAATTCATAGAATTTCACTTGGCGACTGTGCTCCCTGTAGCGCGCACCATTCAGGACTCCTATCACCACATTCCTCTGCACGATAATGTTCCCGTATCGTTCCTCTTGCTGGCGGACAGCCCTCATCAACCCAAGATGCCCTGATACAATGAATGGTCTGTCAGAACCCATCGGCGTATGCTCCTCGTCATTCAGCAACTTGTGGCAGCTCCAATATTCATCTTCCTTCAAGGACTTCCAAGCTTCGAGAACCCGTGTGACCAGCTCAGGCAGATACTCTTCAGCGATTCTTGCTGGAGGAATTCCTTTGTTAAGCCCCCTGATGATCTGCATTCCGACACTCGATCTTGCACCCATAATCTCTTCTTCGTGTTTCTCAGAATTTGCTTCATCTCCTATTTTGGAATCCACTTATCTTGCTGACGCCAGCCTCCTTTATGATTCCCTGGCGAAGCTGCCGCAGGGGCAGGTCCGAATTGTTCCTGACGCACGCTCATTTTTTTTCATCAACCACAGGTTGCCTATTGTCCATGGGTTGAAAAGTCTTATTCTACCCTCTTTTACTAGTAAAAGAGGCGGTAACTCATTTCTGCCTTGGCCGAAAATCGTACTTTTTTTGCCAGGTGCTCCAAAATCTCTTCCTTTGTCTTGCATTCTCCCATCAATCTCATAGTGTCTCCGCGTATGTAGTCTGAGGTTACTTTCTAACTTTCTCGTCATTCTTTCAGCCTTCCTTTCTTTTTCGAGCGCGGGCTAGATTCAACAGTGCACAAGGATGTTTTCATGACCTTGAGAAGCTCTTGTCAAGCTAAGAGCTATCAGCTATATTCCTAGTTTTGGTATATATGCCAAGTACGACTTCCGCAGCTCCTTTCTGTCGATAAGGTCATAGATGTCTATCGCATCCCTCCTCCTATCTCCTCTAAGAACCTGGATGAATTCCCTGGGCATTCCAGCTCTCCGAAGGTGAGTCGTAAACCAGTGCCTGAAGCTGTGGGTCGAGAAATGGTCCTCTATGCTTTTGGATTTTGAATCGTGCAATCCTACCAGTTCGGCGTACTTAACAATCATGTTGTAGACGCCGCTCCTCATAAGCCGCATCCCTTGTTCACCAACAAAAAGTGCGTCAGAGTCAACATGCATCATGCTGCGCATGGAAAGCCACCTCTTCAGAACTCTTCCACATTCATCGTCGAAGAAGACTACCCTTCCGCTCCTCTTCTTGAACTTCTTTCTCTTGAGAGTGATAGACTGCTCTGCCCAATCTACATCCTCTACATTCAAAGAGACGAGCTCGCTCCTCCTCAAGCCAGTCTTCGCGAGCAGAACTGCAATCGCTCTGTCTCTGGGGTTGAGGATCGAAGTTACAAGCATTGACATCTCCTCTACAGAAATTAGCTTTCTTGGAGCATCTTCCTCATCATCTTTGTATTCTGATAGAAATCGCTTTCTTACAGCCAAGACTGGATTGCCTCCTACATGGCCTTCAAACGCCAGAAAGCCGTAGAATGTGGATAGAGTAGTAAAGTTGTTGTCGAGAGTCTTTTGATCAAGGCCGAGACTTCTACGATACCTAAGATACTCTTTAAGGGCAAAACGGTCAACCTCAAGAGGGTGAATATTCTGCTCGGATAAGAACTCTAGGAAGTTCTTCACCGTCAGGCTGTATCCTATGATTGTGGCGTCGCTGAGGTGCCTATCCCTGCAGTGCTGGATGAAGTCAGCTAAGAGTTTTGCAGGTTCCATCTTTTTGACTGCTTGAGCCTCCTGAGTCAACCCTTCCACCTCCACCCTCTAGGCGTAGCCTGTACCAGCCCATACGATTCAAGACTTGCAAGCTGCCTATCAACAGCCTTCACCATATCCTTCTCCTTCGGATCGATTCCGAGCCTTCTGAGGAGATCATCGCTGTCAACATTTCTTTCTCGTTTCAACAGTTCTACGAGCTCACGGTCGTATGTGCGGATTCCTTGGAAATCCTCCTCGGCAAATGGTTGAATCCTATATCTTCTCAGTTCATTATCGAGTCGTTCAGCTAGCTGCTTCATGAGCCGGCTCTCTTTCCTCAGCCTGGCAATCTCCCCGTCCTTCTCCTTCTGTTGGTTCAGGAGTTCGGCGCGAGACTTGTATTCAGAACTTTCTTCCTCCTGCGCCAGCGAGTTTTCAACGTGCTCCGCGACAAACTTTGATATAGTCCTTCCTGACTTCTCTGCGAGCTTCTTCCACCTTTTGGCGATGTCTACAGAAGGGAGGTAGACGTAGATAGATCTTTCTTTGAGCTGCTTCTTAGGAACGACCAATTAGTTGCTAGCATATGGCTGGAGCTAATAAGAATTACTAGTAAAACAGCGCCGGGGGTGGGATTTGAACCCACGAGGCCCTTGCGGGCCACAGGCTTACAAGCGAGGAAGGTTCCAGGCCTGCGCCCTACCAGGCTAGGCGACCCCGGCCTGACATTACGCGTTTCTGCGTTCGGATTAAACTCTTCTGCTTTTCAGGAAACTTCTTCCTTGGGCTTCTTCTTCCACATTTTCGGATAGGTCCCTTGCTTCATTATCACTCTATTTGTTTCAGCAGCTATACCCTTCTGCTGTGATCTTATTTCATCTGAGCTTATGGAGGCTTCAGCAAGTGCAACGATTTCGCCCTTCAGAGTGTAAATCCCAATTACGTCTCCTTTCTTGATGTTCGATGAA
>CAZXXP010000080.1:0-8572 GCA_964644785.1 uncultured Nitrosopumilales archaeon
ACTTTTACTCCTCATATTTGGAGGGATGTAGTAGATTTCAAGCAAAAGGGCAGCGCAGACCGAAACTATTGCTATGATGAAGATTATTGGATTACCAGTAATGGCTATGTAGGTATCAACATTAAAGACAGAGGAAGTCACCGCAGAGTAGATTGCAAATATTCCGCTCACTATTATGGGTAGAAGGAACAGTATGAACGATGTATCCTCTACACCTGTGCTCTTAGACTCCATGCTTTCACCATTCCCAAACTATAAGCTTCTTTAACCTTTGTCTACTAGTTAACATATCTCTCTCTGAACTCTTCATACGCTTGTCTAAGTTTCTTCCGCATTGGAGGACTCTTGAACCCGAAAGCACAGATAATATTCTCCGAGCCTTTTTGGCCGTTTTCTCTGGATGCCTTCATTGCTCTAATTATATCTACTAGAACCCCAGCGCCGTTAGGGCCATCTGTAGTTCTCAGGTAGATGTCGAACCTTACGCTTGAGCCGAGAAACTGCTCGCCCTCTATCCAGTAATAACTTGTCCTTGAATTGCCCATAAAGTCCACGTAGTCTGTGGTTCCTGCAACCGATTCTATTTCATATGGTACTTCAATGGCTATTGCTTCAGTCTTGACACCTCTTTTAACAGCTCTCAAGTCTTCTCCAAGCGTGTTAAGCGTCTCTGTTCCTCCCCCAACATCGAGCTGGTAGCTCTTCTTTACTCTAACACCTCTGCTATTCATGATGTCCAGAATCCCCCTATGGAATGCCGTGCCTCCAAATTGGCTCATCAAGTCGTCTCCAACGATAACTGTTCCAGCATCAGAATATTTTGAAACCAATTTAACATCATTGACAAGCTTTGTTGGAGTTGCATTTACGAAAGAACAGCCAGCTGAGACTGCAGCTTCAGCATATTCTTTCGATGCGGCATCGTTGCCAGATGAAATCAAGTTCAGTAAGACATCCACCTTTCTTTTCTTAAGAGAGTCTGCAACAGAGCCGTTTTGCGCCGTTCTATTCATATCCCCTGCTTGAACCTGTTTGCCATTGCCAAGCATTCCTGGTTCTACATCAATGCTGAATGGTTTCACATTTACGTGATTGGGCATGACGTTAGGCTTTGCAAAAATCGCCTTTGAGAGATCTAAGCCGACCTTTCTTTTATCAATGTCGTAAGCTGCAACAATTTCAATATCTGAAATTGAGTAGCCTCCAACCTTCGGGTGCCATAGCCCGGCTCTGTTCAAACTGTCCCCGTAGTACTGAATTCCTTGCACTAGCGCGCTGGCGGCATTACCTAGACCTGCAACGGCGACTCTGATCTTGTTTGGCAATGCCTATGCCGCATCAGTAACGGGATTTATACTTTGAGAGTTTTCAGAACATCTTACGATAAGACAAACAAAACTTCGACTTTTCAAAAGAGATGGGCTATGTCGTGAGTTCTATTTCAATGGTTGAGACGTTTCTAGACGAGCCGTCTTCAGCAGGCATCTGCTCTGTGTCGAGCTTTATGTGGGAGATTTTGATATCAGTACTGAATCTCTTCCTAGTCACCTCTGCCACGTCGACCGCGATGCTTATTGCAGCTCCTCTTGCCTTCAATGTGACCGTCTTCGCGTTGTTGAGCACTGTTAGTGTTGCAAGTACATAGTTCATGACGGGTTTCTGCCTGCCTACAAAGACCGTTGTCCTTGATTCGGATCCTGCTTCGGTGTTCGACACAAGGCTAACGTGATAGGAAGCTTCAATATATATTTACGGAAAGTGAATGTCTATTTTCTGGCCCTGCGTTCAAGTTCCTTGGGGTAGTCGGGGAAGTAGTATGCTATTTTCATGATGTCAAATTCTCGCAGTATGGATTCTTTTGATTCTCGATCCAGTAGAAACTCGAAAGACTTCCTGACGCACTCTTCTGGCGATATGACATTTTTGGTGAGCCTCTCATAGTCTGCTTTGCTCATCTTTACCCTGTGCTCGGTTGTGCCGTTGCTTTCTTGCACTTGAACGGCAAACGTCCATCCGTCCGTCGTCGAAGTTGCCTTGACGCTAATCACGCCTTATCCCAACGACCTTCTCAATTGTGCAGCCTCGACGAGGTACCTTCTTGCCTCTTGCTCGTTACCTTCTGCGAGCGATATCAAGAAGTTGTTAATTGTATTTTCATGTTTCCTTTCGTTCAAAGAGCGAGGTCCGGCCCTTACATCGAAATACTCCTGCGCTGCCGACAAGCCCTTCATAACGTTTGGCAGTGCTTTCTTCACGTCTTCCAGCCCCAGTGGTTTCGCAATGTCGTCATTCGAAAGTAGCAGGTTGATGTTCTGCCACGAAACATAGCCAGCGGCCTTCTGCAGACTGGTCTTCAAGTGCAGGTAATTCTGATTAAGAACACTTGATTCGTCTTCAGTAAGCTCTAGGGCAGCCTCGAGGCCGAGCATCTCGGGCGGAGCGCCGAGCGTGTACAGTGCAGCAGTGAAAGGTATAGCTCTTGGAAGTGATATCGAACCAATTTTTCTTGAATACCCGAACAGTCCAATGTGGAGCTTCCTTGCTCTCCTAGATGGCACATATTTTGTAATCCTTTCTATGATGGGAGAAAGCGTTTCAATCGAATGAAGGTAGGCATCAGAGAACTTTCGTATGATGTTCTTTATCGTCTGTCCCTCTCCTTCCGTGAGCTTCTTTGGACTCTCTTTACCAAGGTTCTTGTTAAGGTAGCTGATGACCCTCTTCACGTCATTAGTTGGATAGTCGTAGCGGAGGGCAGACTGTATTGTCGCCGTGCTTACTCCTTCGTACTCTTCGACAAAGTTTTCTACGTTTTCAGGAGAGAGATGTCCTCTGAAGGGTAGCGATCCGACTCCAATTATGGGGTATATTGGAATGTTAAGGTTTTCTGAGGCCTTCTGAATATCGGAAAGTGCAATCTTGACCAGTAAGACAGAAGAGATTAGCCCGTAATTCAGTGCAGGGTCTGACCTAGCTATGAAGGCTCTAACATATTGAGGTTTTACGTGTTTGGCGTAGCCTTCAATTATGCTACCAAGTTTGGTCATGCTCGGAAAGTCTTCAACGAGAGGGATGAGCTCGATTGATTTAGGTTCAAATTCTCCTAACCAATCACTTTTGGCATTATTTTTGCCGGCCGAAGAACCTACTCCAGACACATGTGTCCTGTAGAAATCAACTATCTGTGTCAACTGCTCTGCACTAGTGGTAAAAGGGAGTATGACTTCAAAGATCGGGGTCACAGACTCTTTCTTGTAGAAAGTCTTTGCAATATCGAAGGCTTGAGGTATAGACCACAAGGTTTCAACTAGAACCTTCCGCTCGGCAAGCTCTATTGCAGGATTGGGGACCCTGTATGTTATGAAAATATCCTTCCCTATCTCATGCTCCCTAAAGAATGACTCATACGAAGAAACGAGCTTCCTTACCACATGTGAGTCAACATCCTTGCCTTCCGCATCCCACATGACCTCCTCGCATCCTAGCTCGCCAAATGCCTGGTATGCTTCGATTACCTCGTCATCGCCTGCAATGACGCCTCCCCTAGCCCAAGAAGGTAAGCTTGCGTTATCTGGGTGCTGCGAAGACATCGTGTGCGGGATGCGCCTTGTCATCTTAGTCGGCTTTTTCCCCCGATGTCCTTGATATAACACTTCTTGAACTGCATCGGATTATATATCAGCCAATTGCGAAGGTTTAGAGATTGAGGAAGAAGCTACAGCGTCCGTCATGGGATGTGTACTTTATTGGTGTTGCACACGCGGTTAAGGCTAGAGCGAACTGCGTGAGAAGGCAAGTAGGAGCCATAATGGTCAGAGATAGGCAGATAGTTTCTACTGGCTACAATGGAACTCCTAGAGGCATAAAGAACTGCGACGAAGGAGGGTGCGAAAGGTGCAACGCAAGTGAAGAGGAATATCCCAGAGGGAAAGATCTTGATAAATGCGCTTGTTGTCATGCTGAAGAAAATGCAATCACTCAAGCAGCACTGCACGGCATGAGAACCGAGAATGCGACGCTGTACACTACGAATGTGCCGTGTACAATATGCGCCAAGATGATAATCAACGCTGGGATAAAGAGAGTCGTTTTTGGAGGGGATTATCCAGACGATTTAGGAAGGAATCTTCTAAACGAAGCTAAAGTAGAGCTTCAGGTTCTGAAAGAGAAGTACTAGGTTTGGAAGTGATCCGTGAGAATGCAAGGTAAGCTATGCTCATTGCACCAGTGATAACGAGCAGATACTCCATGACATCCTGAATAAAAGTCCCTCCTACAGACTGCTCGAAATAGAAGTACGAGCTTCGGTAGTAGTTGAAAGACCAGTGCATGAGCACAGCCGCGGGGAAGCCAGCCTTGATGTAGACCAGCCCGAGGGCAATCCCTGCAATAGAGCTTGTCGTGAACTTGCCTGACTGCCATCCTGCTCCAAACAGTATGTGCGCTAGGCCGAACATAAGTCCAGAAATTATGGCGACCGCATAAATTAGCTTCAAAACTGCATTCTTCCTTCGCGAGGAAATGCCCAGATACCTTTCAGGGTGCCATAGAGCTTTGAGCGCATAGGCAAAGTTAGACCTTCCCAGCAGCACTGTAACGGCTACCAGCCCAATCGTGCTTACTCTGAAACCAATTTCCTCTGTAATGGGCGCTAACGCTATCCCGACAAACGTTTGCATGGGGTCAACTTCTGGTAATGCACCCGAGCCAACACCAACGGTGCTCTGCAGTTTTTCGACCAGGGTTGTGAGAAGTGTAACCGAAGTGAAGGCAACGATAGCTACTAACAAGCCGTTATCAGAAATCTTGAACGAGTCGGAGCTTTTGAGCCCTTTCAAAGTTCTCCAAAGAGACTTATTGGGTCCATTTAGCGCTATTACAAACAGGGCCAGATAGAGCACCCAAAGAGCTGCGAACAAGTCTGAAAAGGTCATCCGCACGGGGAAGTCGATTGGAAGACCTACCACGAAAACGGGTATGTTGGCAATCACGGGCTCTGAAGAGGAGGTGCTGAGGTTTCCATTGTAGAAGGCGTAGGCTCCGAGCGGGAAAGAAAGTAGCATAAACCCCGCGAATATTATGCCGAGTACCACAAGTATCGAAGCAAGAGTTCTTTGCAGGTCTGCATTGTTCCTGCCAGATCCAAATTCACCCAATTATATTGAACAAGAAACTCGTCTAACTTATGTTTTCTGAATCATTCCGCTCAAAGGCTACGGGGCCTCTGTATCCACAGCTAGAGCATTCGTAATCTGCAGGGATGAGCCATCCTCCAATAGAATCTGCAATTCTGAGCTTGCCCAGGCAGTGCGGGCAATATTTGATGGAGCCGCCGAGCGAATACCCTATCGAAACTTTTGCATCAGAGTCGCCCAACCCCTATTGGACCTCTATGGATGATTCGTTGAACCCCAGCCCTACAAGGTGATCCTTTATCGAGTCCCTATGGTCTCCTTGCAGAAGCACGTACCCTTCTTTTGCGGTGCCACCACACGCGAGCCTGCTCTTTAATTGGTGAGCGAGCTTCTCGAGGTCAGTGCGTTTAGGGTTCAATCCTTCTATCATCGTCGTGGGCTTTCTGAACCTCCTCATCTCAAGCCTGACGACTATCCTTGTTTCTTCCTTTTCAAGCTCCTCGCAAACGCACAAATCGAGAGGAAGGCCGCACTTTTTGCAAACCTCTGCCATTAATTCACCGCTACGGGAAAGGACTGTGTGTTCGGCCTAGAGAGTGTGTTTGAAGGTTGTCTGTCGCCTATCACTGCTGCTTTGGCATTTGTACGTCTAATTAAAAAATCTTTGGAACCGGGTCAACCGCATAGCAAAGTTGAAAAACTAGAGCTAAGACGCTCTGTTGAATTATGCCAATTGCTGATGCAGTCAAGAAACAGATAGCGCAGAAGAGGAGGCTCTTCTTCAAGATTTGCATGCGCTGTGGAAGGAAGAACTCCATAGAGGCTTTAAGGTGCAGGAAATGTCATAGCGATGACCTCAGGCTCAAGAACAGAACGCTAGGTGTAAAGAAGTAGGACATGCAGACGAAAGTTCTGGCAGTATTCGAAGCTCCAACAGTATTCCTGCTAGAATCCATGACCCCAGAAGTAGTTTCTGCCTTGGGTATTAACCCGGAACTTGAGCTAACTATACTCCTGAGAAAGGACGGAGTGCTCTATGCAGACAAGACGAAGAACGTAGGTTCTGGCGTTGATCGAAAAAATACTGGCGAAGCTTGGGAGTCAATAAGAGCGCTCTTCAAGGGACACATCTATGCAGTGAAAGAGGATGTTGAGCAGAGAAATATACCAGTCGGGCGCATAGTTTCACATGTCGAGCTGATTCCCAAAAAGAACGTTTCACTTTTGATCGACAAGAGCGATACAGTGATGGTCTACTAACCATTATAACATCCTAAAGGTGAACGGCTCTGGTTGAGCAGCAGGGAGATCAGGATCATAGGCATTAAAGGAATTCCTGAGGTCTCCAGAGGAGAGGACATAGGAGCAATAATTCTTGATACTTTGAGAAAGCATGGTGATGGTTTAAAGGAAAATGATATTGTTGTAGTAACTCAAAAGATAGTTTCCAAGGCTGAGGGAAGAGTAATGGCTTTGAGCTCTTTCAAACCCTCAAAGCGTGCTATCAAACTCGCTGCTAAATTAGGAAAAGACTCCAAGCATGTTCAGGCGATTCTGGAAGAGAGCAAAAGGATTTTGAGGGCTGAAAACGGCATAGTAATCGTAGAAACAAAACATGGCCTGATATGCGCTAATGCGGGTATAGACCAGTCTAACCTCAAACCCAACAATGTTTCTCTGCTCCCCAAAGACCCAGACACATCTGCAAGGAAGATTATGAGCAGTATCAAAAATAAAGCAGGACTCAGCGTGGGTGTAATAATATCGGATACCTTTGGAAGGCCATTTAGGGAGGGGCATGTCAATATTGCAATTGGAGTTGCTGGGTTGAAGCCCATGAAGGACTACCGAGGCAGGGACGATGGTTACGGCAATGTTCTCAAGGCCACTGTCATGGCGGTTGCAGATGAAATTGCTTCAGCGGCAGAGCTTGCAACGGGGAAACTTGAACGAGTGCCCGTGGTCATCGTCAGGGGATACAAGTATCAAAGAGGAGATGGAGGCTCGAAGGAACTCATCAGGCCGTTTTCAAACAACCTCTTCAAGTGATATGTAGCAACTGGCTTATTATCGGCTACTTGTACGGAATTAGACTTACTACACTAACAAGGTCGTCAGTTTGGAAGCCATAGACGTAGAGGGAGTCAGCAGGGTATTCAGGATCTCATCGGAGAAAGAGATCTTGGCACTTGACGATGTCAGTCTCCATGTCGAAGAGGGAGAAGTCTTTGGTCTTCTCGGCCCCAACGGTGCTGGCAAAACCACTTTGATCAAGATTCTTGCAACGCTGTTATTTCCAAGCAGTGGTAGAGCATTCATTGCTGGATATGACGTAGTAAAAGAACCATCGAAAGTAAGGAGATTGATCAACCTTGTTTCTGGCGGGGAGACCCCAGGCTACGGAAGCATAACGACCAGAGAAAACTTATGGTTCTTTTCGCAGCTTTATGGGCTTCCTAATGAGGAGGCCAGGAAGAGAATAGCGAAACTGTCAGAAGATTTTGCTCTCCAAGAGTATCTTAACACTAGGACACACAAGCTCTCGACAGGCTACAGACAGAGACTCAACCTTGCCAGGGGTCTGATCAATGATCCAAAAGTTCTGTTCCTCGACGAGCCCACTGTTGGCCTTGATGTAATAACTGCAAAGCGTATACGCGAAATTGTGCGGAGCAGGGTGAAAAATGATGCTGGCAATACAATCCTGATAACGACGCACTATATGGTCGAAGCTGACCAGATATGCGACAGAATTGCTATCATTGACAGAGGAAAGATAATCGCTCTTGGCACCCCTGCAGAGCTCAAAAGGATGGTTTCTAAGCAGATGATCGTTTCCATTGAAACACAACCGATTGAAGGTGGCATGAACTTCATATCTTCTATCGCAGGAGTTAATGGATATTCGCAGGCAGACGAACCATCTACAGGGAGGACAAAACTCAAGCTAGTGTTGAAGGAAGAAGGAGCTCTGCAGGACGTCATTCAAGCAGTTTCTAGCAGAGGGGGAAGGATATTCGAGATGGTAAAGTCTGAGCCTACTCTCGAAGATGTTTACATTGCTCTAGTGGGGAAGGGCTTTGAGTAGTTACCATGATTTTCAGGTCAATATTAGAGTGGCAATAGCAAGGGCGCATGTAAGAATCAAGGGCACGATACAGGACCCCGCTTGGATGATCGCTGAAATGGTAATTCCTATGTTTTCCATTGGAGGCTTCATACTGCTCTACAGGGCTCTGGGAGCTCCAGCATCGTACTCTGGCTTTGTCATTGTTGGAGGGGCGATGATAGCATTTTGGACTAACATTCTATGGGGCATGGCTGCGCAGTTCTACTGGGAGAAAGAAGTCGGCAACCTTGAGATTTACTTTGTCGCTCCGATTTCTAGAATGGCAATACTTCTCGGAATGGCGCTGGGCTCCATTGTCACGATGGCG
>CAZXXP010000081.1:0-8155 GCA_964644785.1 uncultured Nitrosopumilales archaeon
TTCTACCTCTTTTCCAATTTTCTCTTTTGCAAACGCTACTGCTTCTTCTTTTGTTATTCTTTGGGATAACCCTACTTTTGACCTTGCCCGCTTTCTGGAGCTTACCCTTCTTCCTGCTCTGCCCAAGACAACTGAGACATCGAAGCCAAATATTCCTAGGTCAGGGTTATAGCGGATGCCGGGAATTTCTATATGCTCTTTTACACCAAAAGAGAAATTGCCGGTATCGTCGAATGATCTTTTACTGACCTTGTTGTCTCTTGACGCAAGAATCCTCTTTAATACTTCTATTGACCTGGCCTTCCTTAGGGTAACAATGACTCCTATTGGTTCTCCCTTCTGAACTCCAAAGTCTCTGATAGAGTCTCTTGCAGCTCTTGCCGCGGGCTTCTGTCCTGTAAGTTCTTGGAGAACCTTCCTGGCTTTTTCGTGGGGCTCTCCGGCTTTCCCTACCCCAATATTGAGCACTACCTTCTCTACTCTGATTCCCTTCATTGGCACTTCTGATATGACCTGGACTGTTTTCATCACAAACTCACTGACACTGTAATTACAGGCTTGTTGTCGCCGACTACCATAACGAGTTTTGCAGGGATTTCGACATTGTTGCCTTTAACCTCAATACTTGCCATACGTGATCTTGTAACTGTTCCTGGCTTTATCGAACTCAGCATTCCGACTTCTCCCTGCCTCTTTCCTCCAATAACCATTACCATGGAGCCTTTTTTCATGATCAAATGTTTGACAATCTTCTGCGACGGCAACTCTATTTGTGCAGAATCGCTGACGCTCATGTTAACTTCTGGTCCCGTAATGATGGATCGCCCATCATGTGTTCCATATTGGATCACACTTTTCCCCGCAGAAACCTTATTCCTTATGGCACAGATCTTCAGGCTCTTTTCGTCCTCCGAAATTTCGATCGGATAAAGGGTACGCGTCTTTGTTGGAACAAGCCTGAATGTCTTCCGAAGGGATGGCATCTCCAAAACATCCATCAGTCCTACAGGGAAATTTGGATCTCTTCTTGCGATAGCCTCGACAATTACCCCACCACCGACAATCGCTGTTCTTACCTCCTTTGCTGTCTTCGCAAGTTTCAATACGTCTCTGATAAGCACTGTC
The DNA here is from genome assembly GCA_964644785.1 of uncultured Nitrosopumilales archaeon. Taxonomy (GTDB): domain Archaea; phylum Thermoproteota; class Nitrososphaeria; order Nitrososphaerales; family UBA57; genus VHBL01. The sequence goes on from CAZXXP010000081.1 coordinate 1,126, forward strand.
AGGGGGATGCTTAGGGCTTTTCGGTGAGGACCAGGTGAAGTGTTTGGAGATAAATGTTTGCTTTTCCTAGGTACTCCCCAGAATGTTGGAGCTTGCGTCCTGTTTAGCTTAGTGCTGCCCGTCATTTAAATCGCCTATTATGCTTCTCCTTCTATGCTGCTCTTCCTGAACTTGTCCGACAGGTTCAGGTTCGTTATCATTACCTTTGAGACATGGATCTTTATCGGTATTTGCCCCCCCTTTAACTTCTCTCTGTTGACGCCTTCAACAGAAAGCCTGCCTTCTGAGCTATAAACCATTGTTACCTTGCCTTCTATTCCCTTGAATTCTCCTCTCATTATCTTGATACTATCGTCTTTACGCACTCTGGCTGAGCTTATCCCATGTTTTGCCTTAAGATCATCGGATAGTGGCGCAGAAGCCCTCTTTGACAGAACTTGCAGAGGTGCGCTGAAATATTTTTTTCTTGCCCTTGTGTGCTTTGTAGCCATAACAACACCTACACTATCATAGTTGCCACGTTCGCGATCCTAGGCCATCGCTCTGCTGCTTCAGCAGCTACCGCTCCTTTAATGTCAGTGCCCTTCAATTCGCCCTCGGGTGTCATCAACACAGCCGCATTATCCTCAAACACGACTCTAGTGCCACTCAGTCTTCTAACAGGATACTTTTGTCTAATTACCACTGCGTGCCATGTCTGATGCGACAGCTCTGGAGGGCCTTTCTTTACTACGACAGTTATAAGATCGCCGACGCAGGCTGCTGGCATTCTCGCGAGCCTGCCCTTGAATTTCTGAACCTGCACAACCCTCAAGGTCTTTGCACCTGTGTTATCTGCGCAGGTAATAACAGCGTAAAATGGTATGGAGCGTGTAACATAAGGCTTGTATTCTGTTACACCTTTTGCTGAAACTGCACGAGATTTGGCCGACATTACTTCTCAACCCTCCCCAATACTACGAAAGATACGGTCTTGGTTATCGGTCTGCATTCACCTATCGTAACTGTGTCACCCTCTTTTATGCCGAGACACGGAGCTAAATGCGCCGAGATTCTACTTGTTCTTTTTTCGTACCGCAAATATTTTGGAACATACTTGTAGTATTCTCTCTGGACAACAGCTGTGAGTTTTGCCTTTGTGCTTACGGCCTTTCCTTCTAAAATCCTTCCTCTGACGCCCATGCTGCCGTGGAACGGGCAGTATGTGTCTGTGCAAGAATTCTTCGGGGGTTTTACGTCTATTCCTGTGTTCCTCATTTATTACACCAGTTTCGCTATTCTCTCTTCGGGCCGTCCGATTATCGCAGAACCATGCACCCTGCCAACCGTTGTGCCTGGAAATTCAAACTCTGCATTTTTCTTTGGCAGTATCTTCCTCCCTTGAGACGTTTCAAGAACCAAGGTGTTTCGAGTCTCCAAAACCACTTTCCCTGCAAGAGATGTCAATGTGGGATCTGAATTCGCAACAACAATAGTTTGCAGACCGACTAGTGTAAACGAAACTTTCCTATTCATTCTCTTCCTCAACTTCCTTTTCTGTCAGAACAGTGAGTATACGTGCGATGTTCTTTCTTAGAGGCCTGATTTTCCCGATTTCCTTCTTCGCGGCTCCTCTTGCTGCCGCAGCTTTAACCCTTGATAGCTCCATCTGAAGCACTGCATACTTTGCCATCAGATCATCTTCCGACAGGTTTCTGAATTCACTTGCTTTCATTGTTGATATCTATTTCCTCTTTTGTTTCTTCCATCGCAGATTTTCCTTCCTTCTCGATTAGTTCGAACTCCTTTGGAATAACGTCTTTTAATGCAATCTTAACCTTAATTCCGTAAAGACCCATCTTCATCAAAACATCGGTGGTGGCTTCGCGAACAATCGCCTTTGCCGTGTTCCCGCTCTTAGGAACAACGCCCTCTTTGTACTTTTCAGAGTTAGCCCTTTCGCTTCGCAATTTACCACCTATGCCTATTTCACAGCCCATGGCACCTGCAGCCATTATGTTCTTAAGTGTAAAAAGTGCAGCTCTCCTGAACGCTGTCCCTCTTCCGACTGATTGTGCGATCCTGCTGGCCATGATGTACGGGTTTAGCTCTGGAACGGAAACTTCGGCAACAGAAACTTGTGGGTTCAGAAGACCAAATTTTTTCTCCAAATCTTCCGTTAGCTGCCTGATCCCTGTCCCCCTTCTCCCAATAACGAGACCAGGCTTCAAAACATATAGATTGATACGCGTTCCAACCTGACTTCTTGCGATGTCAGCACCACCAAAGCCAGATTCAGCAAGCTGCTTAGAAAGATATTCGTCGACCTCGATGTTCCTTGAGTAGTTCTTAAGAATGTTCCTCAAAGCCGACATTAAGCTTCACCTGCAACAAGTTCGATATGCGTTAAGGTGTTGAGACTCGGAGAAGAGCGACCATGGGCACGGGGTGTATACCCAGTAATTTTTCTGCCTCGATGAGCGACGGCACTGATAATCTTGATCTTTTCCGTGTCAAGGCCCTTAAATTCAGCATTTGCTTCGATGTTATCAAGAACTGCCAGAATTTCTTTAGCCGTTTTCTGTGGAAACCTCCCTGAGGGGAAGCCTTGCAGTTGTGATTTGTGACCAACTTTCAGCTTGTAGCGCCTGAATGCGACGGGAATTTTCATCGATGAAACATCTTCAAGAAATGATCGTGCGTCTGGCAATGTCTTACCCTTTATGGCTTCACACACTTCTCTTGCTGCTTTTGGACTACAGTCTACCTCTCGTCCACTAGAACGCACATGAACTAGCGGATCGTAACCAGCAAAACTGTACTTGAACTGCGGCAAACTCCACTTTCACTTTTCTATCACTGAGTGTGAATGACCATCGAACAAAGGGTCACGAGACAATATAAGCATTTTTAGCCTCACAAAATCTCCTGATCATTTGAGCGGCACATAAAGACTCGATCTAGAAGCCCCTATACCAGGAGTTCCATGAACAACTTTCTTGTTGGTTATGGCAAACTCTCCGAGGAAGTGGCCCACCATTTGAGGCTTGATGTCGACGGGGGCAAACTCCTTTCCGTTGTAGACGTGTATCCTCATTCCAAGCATGCTGGGGAGTATGATCATATCTCTTACATGAGTCTTTATCGTAACCTCTTTCTTGGAATCTTTTGCGTGTCTTATCTTTTCAAGAAGTCCCCTCTTCTCTTCCGAGATGCCTCTGTTCAGGGATCTCCTCTGCCTTGAGGGTAGGAGACCTAGAAGTGATTCTATGGGCATTGCCTGGAGCTGTTCCATTGTAAGCCCTCTGTACTTGAACTCTTTCGGCATTACCTGCTCACCTCAATCGGGCCTCTTGTAACCCTCTTCCTTCCAGTCTTCTTTGGTGCAATTAAGCCTACCTTTCTACCAGGAGGTGCATTTCTAGACGTTGATGTTGATTTGCCTGGGTGTTGGTGCCTACCTCCTCCAAATGGATGGTTGGCTGCTATCATTGCTATTCCTCTGACTCTTGGATATTGCTGGTTCCTAGCCATCTTCGCATAATAGCGAGGGCCTGCTCGTAGAAATGGCTTCTCCGTCTTCCCCCCACCAGCGATTTTGCCTAAACTTGCTCTGCATTTTGAACTGATGATGAAGCTTTTCCTTGAGGGGAACCTTATGATAGAATTGTCACCTTTCCTTGAAAATAGTATTGCACTAGTCCCTGAAGCCCTGACGAACTTTCCTCCGTCGCCAGGCCTTCTTTCAATGTTGCATATCTCGGAGCCTTCAGGAATGCTTGCAAGAGGTAGAACGCTTCCAGGTTGCAGAGGGGCGCTTGATCCCATGTAGATGTCAGAGCCGACCGCTAAGCCCGCTACAGCAGGTATGTAATTCAGCGAACCGTTGAACGAAACCTTGCACAGAGGAGCCGACCTGCCTCTTTCGTGCACCAGATCAACTATCTTTCCGGTTACTAATTCTTCGGGGTTGAAGAGAGGATACTTTGCTGGAGCTATCTTACCCTTAGAGGGGGCCCTCCACTGCATGCCTCCCTTTCCTCTCCTCCGCACTAGAATGCGCTTACCCATTTAGACAACGCCTAACTTTGACGCAAGATCTGATGCGGACGTGCTCAGATCGAATCGTACATAAGCCTTCTTGCCCACTGCCGTTATCACCGTATTCACGGATAATACCTTGGCTTCGTATAATGTTCCGATGGCTTCCCTGATCGTGTGCTTGTTTGCCTTCTTATCGACCAAGAACGCGAGCTTGTTCTCTCTGTCTATCGTGTTGAAGACCTTCTCCGTGACGTACGGCCTAATAACTATCTTCGATGCTTCTTCAGGTAGCAATTACACTCACCCTCTCATAGATTGGTTTTGGGAATGCAGAAAGTGCTGACTTTGACCATATGGTAAGCCTGCCTGCGCTGGCACCAGGAGCTAAATCCAGAGTAGAAAGGTTTCTTGCCAAAACTGAGTTAATACCAGGTAGCCCTCCTACAGCATTTGATATTCCCTTGTCCTCAGCGACAACAATTAATGGACCAACTGGTTGCTTCTTTGTCCTGCCCCGCAGCCTTGAAGTACCAGAAAGCGTCTTGCTATTTGCAATTCTTCCTAGTTCATCTTCGAGCTCAAGCTTTTCAAGGGTAGCCTTCAGGTCTTTAGCCCTCGATACACTTTGAATGTCGTCGCAGATAATTATGGGCAATACCACTTTTTTTCCAACCTTATGACCCCTAGCAGTAACAACATCTCGACTTGCGGTTGCAGCAATTGCAGATACCAGAGCAAGTCTCCTTTCCTTGCGGTTAAGGTTCTGGTAAACTACCTTTTCCGCTACTGGATGATGCGTCTGCCTTCCGTGAACCACAGATGCCACACCAGCAGCTTGTCCCGCGCGAGAATTGCCTTCTCCCTTGACCCTTGCCATTCTTGCAACTCCCCTTCCTGTGTTCCATGAAAGTGCGCTAGTCCTCATGCCCGCCATTGGGTCTCTACCTTGCCTTTGAAACGAATGTGACTGCAAGGCGTAGAATGCCCTCTTAATGATGTCAGGTCTATAATCATAAGAGAAGATAGTAGGAAGTTCGGTTTTTTCCGTTTCCTTTCCATCCAAATCATATACAACAGCTATCATTCAAACTACCTTGCTCGAACCGTGCTTATCTGCAGAATTTTCGGAGCTCCAGCCTTCACTTTAACGGGTCGAGAGGCAAGTTTCAGCGTAACGAGCCTCTTGATGGGACCAGGTACGGAGCCCTTCACTATAAGATAGTCATTAACAACGTTCCCGAAGTGCAGGAAACCTCCTGCTGGAGTTATGGGCAGATCCTTACCGTTTGTAATTGCCAGTATCCTCTTGTTCTTGTCCATCCGTTGATGAAAACCCATCTGGCCTGCTCTGGGTACCGTGTACATAATGGTGCTGGGGTGCCATGGACCAATTACACCGACTGCCCTTACACTTTTGCGAGATTTGTGCTGTTTTCGCTTTACGCCCATACGTGTGACGGGCCCTTCAAAACCCTTGCCTTTTGTAACTGCGATAGCATCAACCATCATGCCGGGCTTCAAGACGTCGCTGACCTTAATGCTCTTTCCAAGCATGGATCTTGCATATTCTACTTGTGCCTTCGTGTCACCGCCTCCAATCACAATTTCGAAAACGAATGGTTTCTTTTGTGAGAGCCCTGCATCTTTAGGCTTTACAAAAATCAAAGCAGAAACCTGTGTTATTCTTGATATGTTGTCAATAACATACTTAACTTTCTTCTCGGAATCTTTTGTACCTACCTTGAACTTTCTTTCAAGTTCCTTTGGAAGGTTTTCGGCAAAAACATCGGCTAATGCCTGCAACCCATCATAGCCGTGAGAATATGCCCTGAAGCCTATTATTGTTATTGGGACTGTTGCCAAGACTGTGGAGGCGTTGAACAATGGCTTGCCAAAATTGGGGGTCTTCTCCCTGTCGTCCAATGTCATCACATGAATGCTCCCAGCTTTAAATGTTGGAACACCGAGAATTGTTGGCTTGTCAGAAGATGTTGCGGGCCAAGTTCTCACTCTGGCAATAAGCCTCTTCCTTCTTGCCCTCGGAATAAAGGCAAGGGAGCCCCTTCTTGGAGAACTGTGCTTTCGATGACCCATAGACTATCAGCAAACAGATTATACGCTGTCATTAGTTGCCTTTTTAAGCATTCTTAAATCTAGCCTGCATTTGCCAGTTGCCAGACATAGTGACCGCTGTATCCTCCTACCCTTTTGATCGTAGATCTAGACTCTAAACTCTTCAGGAATGTTGATGCGATGGACGTGTTAACGTTCAATACCTTCGCAGCCTTGTAAATAGTGATAGCTTTCATCCCGCCAAAAGCCTTTGCAACTTGATTGTCGTCCAGCTTGGGGATTGAAATTGACTGCAATTTTTGCTGTTGGATAGACTTGTCTCCTTTGCCCGTTTTTTTCTCCTCTGTCTTCTTTGACTCATCCTGTTTGTTTTGGGATTTGTCTGTCTTTGCTATAGGTTTCTTCTTGGCTCCGCCCATTTTCTGTTCTACTCTTTTTGTGTCATAAACGGACAGAAATATAGTTTGCCCTTAATCTAGCTTGGCGCTGTGTTGTACCTTTAGCGCGCCTTGATCGCTCCCCCGCGTCTAGGGAGTACATAGGCCTTGAGCATATCTGCTATGGAAGGGGCTACCACATAAAGGAGAAATATGGTAGAGCACTAATAGAGTGAGAACTAAGGGAAACACGCCGTTGCGCACAAACTAGACCGCGGTATGCGACAAAGCGGAGAATAGAAACAGTAATTCATGGAGTGATGCTAATTCATACAGCGTCGATGTTTCATCTAAACTTACTTTGCTTGTTACAAGGACAGCACTCTACTACTAAAGTAACATGGCAAGTCAGTATTATTAACATTAGGCAAAGAGTTTTCAGGTAGATCTTAGACCAAAAAGGGAAACCTCTAAATTTAGTTACCATAACGGCTCATAAGACTGCCACCGTAGCTCAGCGTGGTAGAGCAGCTGAACATTGTGCTGATGCTGTTACC
>CAZXXP010000081.1:8236-8485 GCA_964644785.1 uncultured Nitrosopumilales archaeon
TTGCTTCCGCCTGCACTATGATATTCTGGTGGGACATGCGACGATGTGTTCCAAGGGTGTTTAAAGAGCCCAAAGAGCTTTCCTTCTTACTAAAGAAACTTGCCAAAATTCCTGGTTTGCGTCAAGATGGATGCTAACGATTTTGTTAATCTTGCTTTAGAGGACCTAAAACATTCCAGGTTTCCTCCACGCCGAAAACAATGAAGAGACCGTCAGAGGGTACCTAAGCTAAAGGATCGCCCAATCCTT
>CAZXXP010000082.1:0-8426 GCA_964644785.1 uncultured Nitrosopumilales archaeon
ATTTGGTATAGCCGTTAGGTTTTCTTGCCAGATTGGACAAACTTGTATCCGTAAAATATCTGTCCTGCTTCTCCGTTGACGTTCACTCTTCTGAAAACTGCCTTAACTTTATCCCCAACAGTCAGCTGGTCTGGAGACGCGTCAGCAATCTGCGCAATCATCTTGACCCCATTTTGCAGTTCTATCAAAGCTATGGCCATGGGCTCTTGGTCCTCAAAACCAGTAATGATGTCCCTTGATACTGTGTAGGCCAAAATCTTGCCATCTTTAGGCATTTCATGCTCAGCTAATGTCTCGGAACTGCATTTGCGGCATTTGTACACGGGAGGGAAGTATTCAGTACTGCATTCTTTGCATTTGGAGCCAAGAATTCTGTAGTATTTATTGCGCTCTCTCCAGTACGCTATTGACATCAATCAATCCTCCTCAAGATGTGAACTACTGCTGAAGAGTCAATTCCACCCATGTTATGCAGCAATCCTGTCTTCGCTTCTTTGACCTGATTTGCTCCTGCGGTGCGAATCAGCTGTCTGTAAGCTTCAACCATCTGGTAGACTCCCGTAGCGCCTACTGGGTTCCCCCTTCCTTTCAATCCTCCAAAGGTCGATATAGGGACCTTTCCATTGAGGTCAAACTTTCCTTCTTTTGCATCCCTTGCCCCTTCGCCTCTATTTGAAAAACCAAGGGCTTCCACGCTTAACGCGGCAACGCTCGAATAACTGTCGTTTATCTCGGCAAAATCAATGTCCCTTAACGACACGCCGGCAATTGAAAGTGCTCTGACCAGCGCCCTGCGCGTAGCCGCAAAGTCGAGCATGTCATCCCTCTGAAAGAAGTTCAGCGAATCCGTGGAACCTGCAGAAGCAGCAATTTCCACAGAGGCGTTCTTTGCCTGACCATTTTCACTGCATAAAACAACTGCAGCAGCCCCATCGCCTATAGGTGCGCAGTCCAGCAGCCTCAGAGGGTCGGAAACTGGCATAGACCTAGAAACATCTGTTATTGTAATCGCTTTCCTAAATTGTGCATGTTCTGCAGGAACCGCATTTTTGTGGGCAATGACTGGAAAGACAGATAGCTCATCTCTGCTGATTTCAAATTCCTGCATGTATAGACGTGTCAAAAGGGCACACATAGCAGTCTGAGAGATGCCAAAGAACTGAGTGAAACTCGCGCTTTCTCCCAAACTCGTTGCAAGTACAGCATCGGTGGGCTCCATATCCCTCATCTTCTCGACACCTATGACCAGAACCGAATTCGCTTGGTCAGATCTTATGAAAGAATCAGCGACATTGCACGCCATAGCTCCAGAAGCGCCAGAACTCTCAACTTTAAGTGCTGGAGTTCCCTGCAACATCAGGTTGTCCGCAACTATTGCACCAAGGTTCTCCTGCGATGATGAGAAGCCAGAGAACATGTTACCGATCACTATTTGATCGGGGATCGCGATTCCAGCGTCCTTGAGTGCTGCAGAGCCTGCCTCCACTGCAAGGTCGACGATCGACTTGTTCCAGTGGTCACCAACTTTGCCTAGACTGGCGCCACCTATGAGCACCTTCTTCAATTGAGCACCTAATCTTTAGGACTGTCTATGATCGGAATCAGCCTGAAGGTGCGTTCAAAGACTTTGCCACTCGACTAGTCTCTATTGACCTTCTACCTTCAGGATATTGTTGACTATTTTTTGGAGGTTTTGGAGCTCAGGTGGAATATTTGCGGGGTCAGGCCAAGTCAGCCTATTTTCCTTTACCTCGTTACCAACCTTCAGCACGACTTTGACCGTATATGTGAAGGATTCAAAATTCATCGCCTCATTTGCTGGCAATGCGAGATAAGTATTCGGTTGCATGGAAAATATACTAGCGTCCAGCAACATCTTGCTAATATCTCCCATCCTTTGTTTCGTTACGACGGTCTGGGCAATAATCTTGACTTTAGTTTCATATATCCTAAGACCGCCGGAATTGTCATAGATTAGATCTCTCTGGGTCGTCGGCCTCCCTTTGTCATCGACGCCGTTCTTTACGATTTCAACAAAGAAAGTAGGTTCACCATCGAGGGGTTTTATCGTCTGGATTTCTACTGCTGTTCTTGACGCATCAAAGTTATTCGGGTTGTATCTAACTATACCAGCTATCTGGGCTCTCAAGCCTACGTACTTGTCTAGATCTTCTTTCGAAGATATGGAAAGTGATGCCCCCTTATCCTCCAGAAGGTACGGGGTTGAAAGAATACCGTCTTTGACTACAATGCCTTCAACCAAGACGTTCTTCCCCATCCACTTGCTAGGAGCGCTTTTGATGTCGTTGGCTGTAATCTTCTCAGGTTGGGCTTGCTGTTGGGGCTGGCCGGAAGGAGGCTGGGTTGATACAGTTTGCGTCGTGCCTGGGGACAACAAGAATATGCCTCCCGCAACGACGGCCGCTATTACAACAACCGCAGCAATTACGACTATGCTCCTCAAATATTCCTACCTTGGATTATAACAAGAAGCAGGTATTTAACCAATACAAGTCTTGTGCCTCTCATTTGTGCAGGACTCCTCTGACCTTTGCGTATGTGCCATAGTCTATCCTCTTTGCCGATGCTATCATCTCCCTTAATGGAGTGCCCTTCTTGCGCTTCTCCACAATGCCATCCCCAACTACAAGGCAGAAAGCATCGCTACCTGCTCCCGAACCAAATGAAGCAAGGAGTATCATGTCCTTTGGCTGTGCAATATCTAGTGTTGCTATGAGCCCCAGCGAGGATGAAGCAGAGTATGTATTCCCTATTAAGGGGTTCAGCAATCCAGGCCGAATCTGCTCCTGCGTGAAACCCAACCTCTGTGCAACCTCTACTGGGAACCTCGGATTGGGTTGATGAAAAACGGCATACTTGAAGTCCTGAGGCTTTGCCCCGATTTCCTCAAGCAGCATTCTGACCGATGACTGTGTATGATGGAAGTATGCTGGCTCTCCCGTAAACCTTGACAAGTGCTTTGGGAACTTCTGTTCCTGCCTCCGCCAAAAGTCGCCTGTATCTGTGACGTATGAAACGGAATGCTCTATGGCTACTACGCTGTCTTTTGCATTCTTTGCAAGCACGAAGGCTGCTGCACCGCTCGCTGCAGTGTATTCTAAATCGTCTCCTGGCCTTCCCTGCGCAGTGTCTACCGCTATCGCAGCTCCGCTAACGATCATGCCCGAGCCTACAAGGCCAGTTATCACCTGAATCGCTTCTGTCCCCGCTTTACATGCGAATTCAAAATCTGCTGCAAGTACTTTATGGAAACCGAGAGCCTGAGCTACAATTGTGCTTGACGGCTTTACGGCGTAAGGCTTAGATTCTGTGCCAACGAAGATCGCTCCAAGCTCCTGCATGCCTGCCATGTTCAAAGCTGCCCTTGCAGCTTCCACTGCCATTGTTACAGTATCCTCGTCAATATTGGCTACGCTCTTCTCAACGTTTGGGCCTGAACCTCCGCCTTTCCAGACCTTTGCAATCTCGCTGGTAGGAAGCCTCAGTCCTGGGATGTAAGCTCCATAGCCCGCTATGCCCACTTTATTGACTGAACGCATAATAGACTCGAAACCCTCCTAGGCTTATTTAATTGCTAGTTATGCGCAGCTCAGATTAACTTTATCGTCTAAACGGCTTTTACCTGCTTCACTACTGGAGGCCTGGCCTTCTTAAACACCCTGTAACCGCAAATGCACTTTATTTCAGGCAGATCTGCAAGCTGTTGTCCCGTTGATTTGGTTCCACACCTTACGCACTCGTAAACTACTCCTCCAAAAGTAATCTCTGTACTTGATTCCATATCCTTTTTATCCCAAGAACTCCCTTAATAATTAAGTTTCTGGCCGGACGGGTAATGCGACACGCCTTACCCCGAAGAGCCAGAGCCTAAGAGTTGCTAAGAAGAACTTGATTATTTCGATAAATGAAAGTTTGGTTTGGCCCTTTTCTCTGCTTTCGTAGACGAAGGGGATTTCTTTCACCCTCATTTTCAACTTGGCGAAGAGGTAAATCGTTTCAGCGTTGTAGCCGTAGCCTCTTGATCGTATCTCATATTCGAGTATCACCCTGACAACTTCAGACTTCATCGCCCTGTAGCCAGACGTATTGTCCCGCAATCCAGTCCCTAACAACATTCTGATCATTGCGTTAGCTCCCTTACTCACAAGCCTCCTTGTAAAAGACCACGACCTTGTTCCTCCTCCCTCAACGTACCTTGAACCAATCGCAACATCAAACCCCTCTTCTACAGCCTTTGCAAGCTTTGTAACAAGCTCTGGAGGATGGGAAAGATCTGCGTCCATCTGGACTATGCAATTTGGAGAGAGGTTTTGTAGAGAATATTTGTAGCCTTCAGCGTAGGCGCTTCCGAGGCCCATTTTACCTGGTCTTACAATCAGGAATACCTTTTTCCCAAAATCTTCCACTTCTCTAACAGCATCTGCGGTGCCGTCCGGGCTGTTATCATCCACAATAACGATATTTCCATCTATGCCCTCTTGCCTAAAGGCCCTCAGCAGGCCGCTGACAAGTCCATCCACATTGTCCCTTTCATTGTATGTGGGGATTGCTACTGCCACCTTGAACGTCTTGCTGCACCTGCTTGTCTATGCTGCTTTGACTGCTTCCTTGAAGCTCTGCGCAATGAGTTCGATGTCGGCCTGGGAAACTTTTGGATGGACAGGAAGGCACATCGTGTGCTCCGTAGCCCAGTATGTATTTGGAAGTGCAAGGTCTGCATAGCCCAATCCGCTGTACAAAGGGGTTTTGTTTATCGGAGTCTTGTAATAGACTGCAGAGCCAACACCTTTCTCGAGGAGAATATCGATGATATTGTCTCTCGATCTTAAAACTGCTACCGTGTAGAGATACCAGTTTGATACCAACCCGTCTCGCTCTTCGGGCAGTTCATAACCGTCACCGTTTGAAAGAAACGTTGACAACATCTTCGCGTTCCTTCGTCTTGTTTCAAGGAAACTGTTGAGTTTGCCGAGCTGTATCTTCGCTATTGCAGCCTCAATCTCTGGCATCCTCAGATTCGCTCCCATAACTTCTGAATCATAGCCCTTTACCATGCCATGGTTTCTGACCATGAGCAACTTGTCATGAACTTCATCATCATTTGTTGCTATTGCTCCTCCTTCTCCGCACGTTATGACCTTCGAGGGATAGAAGCTGAAGCATCCTGCCTTACCAAGAGTTCCTGTCTGCCTTCCATGAAACGTCGCGCCGAGCGATTGACACGCGTCTTCAATGACCGCGAGGTTGCCTTTGTTAGCGATTTCGTTAATCTCGTCCATCTTAGCTGGATATCCGTAAAGGTGGACGGGAATGACGGCTTTGCAGCCCTTGCCGATTCGCCTTTTCAAATCGTCTGGATCCATGTTGTAGTCTTTTCTAATATCCACAAAGACCGGCCTTGCACCGGTCATCAGCACTGCATTTGCAGTTGCAAGGAACGTGAAGGCAGGTATCAGAACCTTGTCCCCATGTCCTACGCCGAGAGCCATAAGTGAAGCGTAAAGTGCAGACGTGCCTGAATTTACTGCAACGGCGTGTTTTGCTCCCAGATACTTTGCCAGAGATCCTTCAAATTCTCTTACCTTCGGGCCTCCCTCCCTAGCCCCTGTCGTAAGATAGCCGCTCTTGATTATCGAGTCGACTTCCTCCCTTTCCTCATCACCCAGTATGGGCTGGTTTATCTTAATCATCGCAATTCACTCAATATTGAAACTACGCTTTCGGCAGCCGCGTCAACCTTGCTCCTTGGGACGTTCGGTACTCCGCATCCAACTATCAGGATCTTCGTCGTATTGGTGTTGACCATAGTTCGTTGACAATCTCTATGCGGAAAAATATGAAGAATGCCATATTCGTCTGCAAGCACTACCTGATTCCCCTGTAAATCTTCCATTTTCCCCGCTATATCCGTAAACTGCTCTCCATTTCTTGCAAAGCGGAGTACCAACCTGCCTGCAATGTTGGTTGTGTCGTAGAGTCCTATCGGAACCAGTGTCTTCACTGATGCTATGTTCCCCGCATCCACAACGTTGTTAATTTTTGGGATGTTCTGGTGCTTCAGAAAGCGCCTTGCGAGTGCTTCACTTGCAGGCCTGGTCTTCGTGGGGTCTATGCCTATTCTCCAGTAGAAGTCTCTGTATGCCCTAACTATCGGATCATCCTTCAATGATTCAAGGTCGCTTTGCAGTTCTTGCTTCAACGCTTCTACATGTCTCGAAACGTCATAAGAATTGGTTACATTGACGCTAGTCTCTCTTATCGAGAGGTAGATCCCCTCGAACCTTTGTCTGATAGCGTCCTCTATTACTATAGACGAAACGGTGCTACTCATTTTTGAATACTTCCAAAAGCTCGGATTTCTTTGCAAAGTGCTCCCTTACGGGCGCAACGATCTTCTCTATCCCAGCAGCCACGGCATTCTTCAAGTCTACGGGATGCAGTTTCTTTGCTGAGTATGCTTCCTGCAGTTCTTGGTAGTTGTGGAATGTTACATTTCCTCCAAACTTTACAGGTCTTTCAACCTCGATTGACTTGAATTCATGAAAGAGTAGATGTTTTGCAAATTCCAATAGCGGATTATTCTCTACAGTGGCTTCAGGGCACCACGCCTTCTTGAGTTTGTCCATAATCTGTTCCTGTGTATCATGCACGAATATCGAGGTCCAAGGCTTGGACTTGCTCATCTTGCTTGAAATCAAAACGTCTGCTTTGAAATCCTCATCCAGTCCCAGTTTCACCGGCTCACCAAGCCCGGGAAGCAGATGGTGATGCACGGCTATGGGAACCTTCCAGCCCATCTTCGGAAAGACTTCTCGGGCAAGCATGTGCACTTTCCTTTGATCCATTCCCGCATGTACAATATCAAGATCCATGGCTCTGATGTCAACCGCCTGCATAGCAGGGTAGATGTACTTCCCAAAGTCAAGAGTGTCCTTTTCGCTTCTGCCCATTACAGTTAGACACCTGGTAACCCTTGCAAGCGTAATTTCTCTGGAGAACTTTACTATGTTCCTCCAGTACTGATCATTGTCGTGATACAACTCAGAGCCGTGAACTATTTCAACGCCCGGACAGAAGAATTTGAATGCATCCTCGTAGTATTTTGATGCTGTCTTGATCTTCTCCCAGTCTCCTCCAAACTTGCTGTTGATGAAACTGTGCCAATCAGCAAGGAATACTTTGCACTTCACTCCTGCTCTGAGAAAGTCGTTTATCTTGAAGCCAGTAGTAATGAGACTCCCAAGGTGCAATAAACCGGAAATCTCCAGCCCTATGTAATGGTTAGGATGGGGGTTAGTTTCAAGCAGTTTCTTCAGCTCATCAAAAACCACTATCTCCTCCGTAGGAGGCCTGCTCACAAGCGCTACTTTCCCTTCTACGTCCAACTCTATCGTCTTTCTGCAGGATCGCTTCTCTTGCTCTACTTAAGGCTGTTTCTTGTTGAACCTATTTCAATACCCTCCATAATATCAGGATGCAGACGAGGTAGATTAAAGCGAGGAATACGTTTGGTATCCTCTCGTACCTCATCGTTATCTTCTTGAAGTTCTCCAACCAGCCGAAGAATCTCTCTACATTGTACCTGATTCCATGATAGGTAACCTTATCGAACTTCCTCGGCCTCCCGGGCCTCTTCTTTGTCTTGTTGGGATTGTCAGGTATCTGCGATTTGATATGCTTCTTATTGAGATAGAATCTGTTCAAGGGCATGCTATACTTCGTATTTGCATAGACTGTCTTTGGCCTCTTCCTTGGCCTGCCAGCCTTTCCTTCAGGTTGTCTTATCGAGATAGACTCTATCAGAGGGATGAGCTTCCTTCCCTCATGCTCTCCCGCGGAGCCTATCATTACGGCGACGGGTAGAGACCCTTCCGCTACGACTGCGTGTACCTTCGTGCCCTTGATCTTCTTGTGACCGTCGAAGCCAACAAGCCCTCCCCCTTTTTCGCTGGTATGGTATCGCTATCGAAGGAGAGCGAGTCCATGTCGACGATCTCCCTCGAGTAGCCTTTGGCCACGAGGACATCCATGATCCCCTTCCAGACACTCTTCTCTTCCCATTCCTTGAGCCTCCTCCACGCCGTTACGTCATCCCCATACTCCTTCGGTAGGTCGTTCCAAGGCATCCCTGTCTTGAGGACGTAGAGGATGGCGTTGATTGTCGCCCTGGCATCTGATCTTGGTCTTCCCTCCCCCGCTTGTGGAGGAAGGAGAGGCTCGATGAATTTCCACATTTCGTCGCTCATCCCATTGAATCTCAATGTGAATCGGAGCGTGCCTGGCTGCGATGATTAGAAGGAAGGACAACAAGGCTAGACTAAGGACTCAGTTTTGAAATAGGTTCAATAGGATGCTGTGTTGGATAACTTACCATAGTATCAAGGAAATTTGTCTCGCGCATCTAT